>DASYYO010000395.1:0-30579 GCA_035933805.1 Acidobacteriaceae bacterium
GGAGATGCTGCTGTCGAGGAATACACGACCGTTGCGCTCAATCGACATGGGGGCACTTCCCGCTGTGGCAGCGCTTGGCTGTACAGTCGACATCGCCTATAACGTCCTCGCGTTGAAAGTTGCCGGTGCCTCCGATATCACGCCGACCCTTAACTGCCGAGCAAAAGGGAAAAGCAATATGCGAATCCAACTCCAGCTTGACGACAGCGTCACGGTCCTCGATACACCGGTCATTACGAGAGATTATCCGCCAGGAGTGAGTAAAGCGGATGTGTATCAAGGCCTCGGCCAGTTGTATGGCTTAGCAGGGAGTGGAATGACGCCGTTCCCCTTCAACGCGAATAAAAGGGGACTCTATTCCGCGATCGTCAAGGCCAGCGAGTGTGTCAACACGCAGTCTGGCACCCTTCCGGGTAAATATACCGTTTGCCAAGGCTACGTTACGAACAACACGGATGGATGGAGGGTCGATGTGGAGAATATCAATGGAGTGAACCTTACATTCTGATGACTGACTCAAGAGAGATCGCATTTGATCTGCTGACCCGCCTGCTAGCTGGTGAGCGGGATGACGTGCCATGGCATCTCGCCCTCCTGCTCGAAAAATCGGCTCGCTTAGATCGCGGTGACGATTTGGAGGGGGTAGAGGGTGACTATCGTCGGATTCTACCGGTAGAGTTGGCCAGTCTCCGGCTATCACCAGAGACCAGTAAGGAAATTATTGCGACTTTGTGCATGGAAGTTTCTCGCAATCCGGACCATTTTTTGATTTCAACAAGCCTATCTACGGGGTCGGACCTCGGGATCAGAACCGCCTCGGGAATCTTGATGAATCCGCCACGGCTGCTCACTTTGAGTGAGTACGCTATCGCATTGTCGCACCTAGCCAAATTCCTGCCCTCTCGGCTCAGCAAAGACTCGGAATTCCTACCAAAATCTGATTTGGAACAACTCGCTCTAGTGGTTAAGGAACTCCAGAACGTCGAAAGGGGGGCAACCGATGAGGAGAAATCCGCTCGAACCACTATCAGGCAATTCGCTCCGCAACTCCTCAAGAGCCTAACCTGATCAGGGAATAGTCCAAGCTGAAAATCCCCATCTGACCCGCGCGGCAGCCTCGTCAATGTCGCACCGGCGACCGTTGAGCGCATTTGTGGAATAGAACCTGAGAAGCCCGCCATGCTTGCGCATGGGGTTGAGGGGTGACACGTCACCCCGTTTCGGCTGCTGCGCAGTAACCTGCGGTTACCGCGCGGGAACCATCAGAAAACAAGCGGCTAATAGAAAAAAGTCAGGAATGCGGTTACCCTAGAGGCGAGCGCACGTTGCTGAAGGGGAACCTGATGAGCATCAACCCCTTAGCCCGCGACCGCTGGCGTTGCTCCCCCGGCTGCTTCGCAGTCTGCAACGCGTGGGCCTTGCACGGCCTAAATCCCCTTCCCAAATCTTCGATCATCGGCGGTGCCGCGTGAAGCCGCCGCTGCGGACCAAATCCGTAGGCACGAAAGTGAGCGAGGCGGAGTTCGCCATGCTGGAGGAGCGTGCGCGTTCGTCCGGACTGACGCTGTCGGAGTGGGTGCGCGAGGTGCTGTTGGCTAGCATCTCTCCCGCGCAGGGGTTTCCAGTCCTCTCTTGAGAAGGAGATGGATTGCGCAGGAGAGATGCTTCGGATCCGGTCTCGCGGAAGCGTGATGCGGTTCCGTTGTGGTGGCGCGCTACTTCTGGGCGCGGTCGAAGCGCTTGTTAACCTCGTCCCAGTTGACAGTGTTCCACCACGCGGCAAGATACTCGGGACGCCGGTTCTGGTACTTCAGGTAGTAGGCGTGTTCCCAGACATCGTTGCCGAGGATGGGATAAAAGCCCTGAGAGATCGGGTTGTCCTGATTGGGGGTGGTGAGAATCCTGAGTTTGCCGCTGTCCCAGACCAGCCAGCCCCAGCCGGAGCCAAACTGCTTTGCGGCCGTCTCATTGAAGAGCTTCTTGAAATCCTCGAAGCTGCCAAAGTCCTTCTTGATTTGCTCGCCGATCTTTCCGGTGGGTTCGCCGCCACCGTTGGGCTTCATGATGGTCCAGAACATGGAGTGGTTCACATGGCCGCCGCCATTGTTACGGACCACGGTGCGCACGTCCTCGGGAACCTCCAAGAGGTTGCGCAACAGGTCTTCAGGGGTATGTTTGCCGAGTTCGGGGTGTTTTTCGACAGCGCCGTTCAGATTGTTGACGTAGGCTGCGTGATGCTTGCCATGATGCAATTTCATGGTTTCGGTGTCGATATGCGGTTCAAGCGCAGCATGATCGTAGGGAAGCGGTGGGAGTTCGTAAGCCAAAGCATTCCTCCTGTGCGGTCTCGAATCTTCGGATCCGGATGAAATAAAGGGGATCAGACGATCTCGGATCAAGTTGCCCCTCGGGGCGTGATGTGGTCTAAAGCAAAACCCGGTTTGCAGTATAAGGCCACGGTAAGTTACGAAGAGCAAAGCAGGTTGTCCAACGCGGACCTCGCCCGCCCATTCCATGGTATGCCTCTTCATGGTAATGGATGCAAGCAGGACCCTTCAGGTTCAATGGATTGCGATGGATTTCTGCGGCAGGCGGACTCTGCGGCCGGCTTCGCCCTGAAAATTCAGAACCGGGTATGCCGATCCGAACGTCTCAAGGAGTGCAGGTTCTCGCGTGCATCTCAACGAGGCGGAGAAAAAGGGAAGAGCCTGACAGGAAAGGCGGGGGAGAGGCGCTTGGCTTACGGAACTCGATTTTCAACCGCGGAAAGAGCGCATCTCGATGGTCATAATCGGCCAAGATGCTGTGGGTTTACACTCAAGGGAGCCATGCGTGCATCACCAGACATCTCCACCTTCGCCTATCGGAAATAATCTGCTTTGGTTCGGTCACGAATAACCCGTAGAGAGCTTCTCCTGCAGGCCGGCAAGGGCGGTGCTTTGGCTCTGGGAGCGTCCACGCTGGCTGCGGCCGAAGGTCTGCAGATCCAGACGACGCCTCCGCCCACAAAGGGCTCCGGCCCGGAGCCGGAGAGCGAGGCGGCGGAAAACTATAAACATCCGCCTGGCGTCTTTATCAATCGCCCGCTCACGCAGGTGTCGAAGGCGGCCGAGGCGCTGCTGGACGACATGGAGGGCAGGAACTGCGATTTTTTCTACAACGAAGCCAGCGTAAATACAGGACTCGTGCGCGACCGGGCGTTGTGGGATTCGCGTTCGCAGAGCCGGGTCGCCAGCATCGCCGCTACAGGATTTGGATTGAGCGCATTGTGCATCGCGGCCAAGCGGAACTACCTGCGCCAGGTGGACTGCGAAGAGCGGGTGGAGAAGACGCTGGCCTTTCTACTGGAAGAGTGCCCGCATGAACACGGATTTCTCTACCATTTCATCGATATCGAAAGCGGGCAAAGACTCTTCGGAAGCGAGCTGTCTTCCATCGATACGGCGCTGTTGCTTTGCGGCGTCCTGCACTGCCGCCAATTTTTCACAGGAAATACACGAATCCAGGCATTAGCGACGACATTCTATCGCCGCATTGACTGGCAGTGGATGATGAACGGGGGCCCGACGCTCTCGATGGGTTGGCTCCCTGATCAAGGCTTCCTGAAACATCGGTGGGACATCTACGCCGAACTGACGACGATGTACCTGATGGCGATCGGTTCGCCGACCCATCCGATTCCCGCCGAGACGTGGGAATCGGTGCAGAGGCCGGTCGTCTCCTATGGCGGCATCGATTACATCAGCGGAGTCGCTCCCCTCTTCATCCATCAATACCCGCAAGCCTGGTGCGATTATCGCGACATTCGCGACCGCCACGCCAATTACTTTGTGAACTCGATCGCGGCCACACGGGCGCATCAGTTGTGGTGTCTGGTGCAGGGGCAGAAATTTCCCTGGATCGATCAGGATATGTGGGGCATTTCGGCCTCCGATTCCAGGCAGGGGTATCGCGTCTGGGGTGGACCCCCGAGTATGGGGCCGCTGGACGGGACGCTGGTGCCGAACGCAGTTGCCGGGTCGCTGGTTTTTCTTCCGGCGGAGTGTTCCCATGTGTTGTTGACCATGCGCGAGCGGTTCGGAGAGAAGCTCTATGGCCGGTATGGTTTTGCCGACGCGTTCCAGCCGAAGGCGGGATGGTTTGGCCAGGATGTCATCGGCATTGACCTGGGAATCGGCCTGTTGATGGCGGAGAATCTGCGGACCGGTTTTGTCTGGGAGTACTTCATGAAGAATCGGGAGATCGCGCATGCGATGCGCGAGGTGGCGTTCCATCCGGATCCCGATGCGAACTCTCAGATTCTCTGATCCGCTCGCCGGGTGCCGGTAAGCTTGGCAAGTCGCTCGTCCTGAATCCCGGCGGGCGCACGGATCTGTTTCTGAATCATTCCAGCAATTCGCGCGGTCTGAATCGGCGGCCTTGGCGGTCTAAATAGGAAAGGTCTGCAATAGAAAGGTCTGCAGTTGAGTGAATGGGGCGGAACACTTCTCTTCGGAAGCTCTGAGAAGTTTGCAGAGCGTGTTTGCGAGATTTCTCGTTGTGCAGATGGATGGACGGGGCAGTTGGCAGCGGCGCGCAGGGAGAGGCCACGACGCGGATGAACCGATCTTCGAACTATCGCTGGATTGAGGGGCAGGGAGCGGCATTTGGATCTCCGGGGGTCGCGCCCCGGTGGACATCGAGCGAGAAGGATGCGGTGGGCATGGCCTACTCATCCTCGAGCCGCATCTGGTACACGATCTCTCACGGCATCTTGAATGAGATCTACTATCCCACGATCGACCGGCCGCAGACGCGCGATATGGGCTTTCTGCTGACGGACGGAGAGACGTTCTTTCATGAGGAGAAGCGGGATCTCGAGAGGTCATTCGAATACATTGATTCCGATGCGCTGGCCGTGCGCCTGACCAACCGGGACCCCCTGGGCCGCTATGTGATCGTGAAAGACATCATTGCCGACCCCCATCTGCCGGTGGTGCTTGTCCGGGTGCGCCTGGAAGGGGAAGAGCGGCTGCTTTCGCGGATGAAGGCCTACGCACTGCTGGCGCCGCACCTGGAGGTGGGAGGCGCAGGGAACTCAGGCTCCATGCTCGACGTCGCGGGCAAACGCGTGCTGCTCGCCTGGAAGGAGAACACCTCGCTTGTGATGGCGGCGAGCTGCGGCTTTTCGCGTACCAGTTGCGGGTATGTGGGACGAAGCGACGGCTGGCAGGACGTGATGCAGAACTTCCAAATGGATTGGGAGTTTGGTTCAGCACTGAACGGCAATATCGCCCTTACAGGCGAGATCGAGGTAAACGAAAATCGCGAGTTTGTGATTGCGATTGCGCTGGGAGAGGGCCATCACTCGGCACTGACCGCGGCGATGGGTTCGCTGAATACGCCATTCGACCAGAGCCTGCAGCGCTTTATCGCCCAGTGGCACCGCGTGGCCACGCCGGCGGCTTTGAAGCCTGCCGCATGCGACGGGGGCAGGCTTCTCGAGATCAGCCACAACGTTCTGCTCTCTCATGAAGACAAGGTCTTCTCCGGAGCGTTCATTGCTTCGGCATCCGTTCCCTGGGGCCAGTCCAAGGGAGATGACGACCTCGGCGGCTATCACCTGGTGTGGACCCGGGATATGGTGCAAAGTGCTACAGCGCTGTTGGCCTGTGGACGCATTGAGACAGCCCGCCGCGCTCTGGTGTATCTGGCCTGCACGCAAAAGCCGAATGGCAGCTTTGCGCAGAACTTCTGGGTGAATGGAACTCCCTACTGGACCGGGATTCAATTGGACGAGGTGGCTTTTCCTATCATTCTGGCGTGGCGTCTGTGGAAGCTCAACGGACTCGGCGACTTCGACATTTTCCCTTTTGTCGAGCGCGCGGCTGGATTTCTTGTGCGCCATTCGCCGGTGACTCAACAGGAGAGATGGGAAGAGAACGCCGGATACTCCCCGTCCACTCTGGCGGCAGTCATCTCCGGCTTGATTTGCGCCGCGGACGTCGTTCGCGCCCAGGGGTCTTCTGTGTTAGGCCAGTTTCTGGAGGAGCATGCGGACTGGATCGACTCTCATCTGGAAGACTGGACGGTTACAAATGAGGGCGTCCTGCTGCCGGAAGTCAAGCGGCATTACATGCGTATCCGGCCGCCGGAGTGCGGAGAGCCGTATGCGCATGAGGGCTGCGGGAAAGAGATGATTCGATTGAACAATCAGCCGCCCGGGGCGCGCTTTGAATATGAGGCCCGCGAGATTATCGACGCAGGATTTCTTGAGCTGGTCCGCTATGGCGTACGCCGGGCGGATGATCCGGTTGTCGTCGACTCGCTCAAGGTGGTGGATCACCTCTTGAAAGTGGAGACCCCTCACGGACCTTGCTGGAAACGCTATAACCATGACGGGTACGGGCAGCGCTCCGATGGAGGGCCCTTTCTTGGCTGGGGCGAGGGCCGCCCATGGCCTCTGTTGACGGGAGAACGGGCCCACTATGAACTTGCCGCGGGACGCGAGACCCGGGATTTCATCGCGACCTTCGAGCGGTTCAGTTCCATGGGTGGCATGCTTCCGGAGCAGATCTGGGATCAGCCTGACCTGGTCGACTCCGGGCTGAAATTCGGCGAGCCTACCGGTTCCGCGATGCCCCTGGTGTGGGCTCATGCAGAGTACGTCAAGCTGCTCCGGTCCGTAACCGACGGCCGGGTGTTCGACAGTATTGGAGCAGTGGAGGAGCGTTACGGTGAGGGCAAGCGGGAGAGCGAAATTGAGATCTTCCGGCTGGACCGGAAGATCCGCTCCATGGAATCGGGCAGGAAGTTGCGCGTGCTGGCGGAGTCCTATTTCCTCCTGGTGTGGAGCAGCGATGGCTGGGCGACGCCTCACTCGACCCCCAGCCGGCATGTGGGAACCGTCTATGTTGTCGATATTCCGACGCAGGCCGGCCAGCAGGGGCGCATTTCTTTTACCTTCGATTGGTTTGCGGAAGGCCGATGGGAAGGCCACAATTTTGATGTGGAGCTCGAATCCGCCCGAAGTACGACCGGGGAGCAGCCAACGACATCCAAATAAAGAGTGCGGAGCCTGCTCTCCGCTTCGCCATAATCCGGCGCAGAAGGCCCGGCGCCCTCAAAAGGCTCGATCTTCCCGCAAGCTGTACGAGTAGCTCGCCGTTTCGGAGCATGCGCGCAGTGGAAGAATGCATTGATTGGAGAATCTGCCGTGGCGGGGAGAAGCAAGGCGGTTCCGGTGAAAAGCGGCGGCAGAAGGAACGAGATTCATTTTCCGCAGCAGGCTTCTGAGATATCTTCAGGAAATATCAGGGAAACGGAGCGATGATGGTGTTATGAGCGAACTAGATCAGTTGTCGATAAACGCATTGCGATTTCTCGCAGTGGATGCCGTAGAAAAGGCCAAGAGCGGTCATCCGGGCGCCCCGCTGGGCGATGCTCCGATCGCCTATCTTCTTTTTCACAAATACATGCGGCACAATCCAAAGAATTCGAAGTGGACGAACCGCGACCGTTTTGTACTCTCCAACGGACACGCATCGGCGCTGCTGTACTCCGTTCTGCATCTGACCGGCTACCAGGTCAGCATCGAGGATCTCAAACAGTTTCGCCAATACGACTCGAAGACACCCGGCCATCCGGAGTTCGGGGATACGGACGGCGTTGAGGTGACCACCGGGCCGCTCGGCCAGGGCTTCGCCATGGGCGTTGGGATGGCGATTGCGGAAAAGCATCTGGCTGCGGTCTATAACCGGCCGGACTTCAAGATCGTGGATCACTACACGTATGTGCTGTGCTCGGACGGCGATCTGATGGAGGGCATCTCGCACGAGGCCGCTTCGCTGGCGGGCACGCTGGCGCTGGGCAAGATGATCTATCTCTATGACGACAACCTGATCTCACTCGACGGTCCTACCGAGCTCTCCTACAGCGAAGACGTGACCAAACGGTTTGAGGCTTATCACTGGCATGTGCAGATGGTCGAGGACGGCAACGATCTGGAAGCCATCTCGAAGGCGATTGAAGCTGCGCAGGCCGTCACGGATCGGCCGTCGCTCATCCGCGTGCGCACAGTCATCGGCTACGGCAGCCCCAAAGCCGGAACCAACAAGGCGCATGGCGAGCCGCTGGGCGATGAAGCGGTCAAGGAGACTAAGAAGAATCTGAACTGGCCGGAGGACAAGACCTTCTATGTTCCCGAAGAGGCCGGGAAGCATTGGCTGACGGCCGTCGCCCGTGGGGAAAAGAACGAACAGGAGTGGAATGACCTGTTCGCGCGATACAAGAAGGCTTACCCTGAGCCGGCGGCGGAGTTCGAGCGCATCCAGTCAGGAAAGCTTAGCGAGGGCTGGGAGAAGAGCGTCCCGGTCTTTCCTGCAGACGGCAAGCCGATTGCAACCCGTGCTGCGGGAGGCAACATCATGGACGCCCTCTCCAAGGCGGTTCCCGAGCTGATCGGCGGCGCGGCGGATCTCACCAGCTCCACCAGGACCATCTTCAAAGACAGCGTCAGCTTTCATGTCGATCCGAAGGGGCGGAATATCTTCTTCGGCGTGCGTGAGTTCGGCATGTGCGCGGCGGTGAATGGGATGGCGGTGCACGGGGGCGTGATTCCCTTCGGGTCTACCTTCTTCACATTCAGTGACTATTGCAAACCGGCGATCCGGCTGGCGGCGCTCATGCGCTCCCACTCCCTGTTCATCTTTACTCACGACTCGATCGCGCTCGGTGAGGATGGGCCGACCCATCAGCCGATCGAACAATTGACCATGCTAAGAGCCACGCCTTTCCTGACCGACCTGCGGCCGGCGGACGCGAACGAGACCAGCGCGGCGTGGGTCCTGGCGCTCAAGAGAAAGTCCGCCTCTTTCATGGCATTGTCGCGGCAGAATCTGCCGATTCTCGACGCGCAGAAGTATAAGGTCGCCGAAGGCGTGAGCAAGGGCGCCTACATCCTGGAGGAGGGCGCGGCGTCGCCCGATCTGGTGCTCGCGGCCAGCGGCTCCGAGGTATGGCTGATTCTTGCGGCCGCCCAGGAGCTGAAGAAGGAAGGCATTGCGGCGCGGGTCGTTTCGATGCCGAGCTTCCGCCTCTTTGAAGAACAGAGCGAAGCCTACCAGGCGCAGATCTTTCCCTCCGATGTTCCCAAGCTGGCGGTGGAGGCGGGTGCGCCATGGTGCTGGTGGAAGTATGTTGGGCGGCATGGGAACGTCATCGGACTGGAACGGTTCGGCGCATCTGCGCCGGGCCCGGTCGCCCTCGGAAAGCTCGGCTTCAACGTGCCCAACGTGGCCAGGCATGCCAGGGAGCTGGTGGCGCGGCACAAGGAGACGCTCGCAGCGGCCAAGTAATGCGGGACCGAATTCGGCCGGGGCGGAGTCCGTCAGACGCGCCCGCCCTGGCTGTGCGCTGCATTCTGCAATCGCGTTCCCTCGGGAATGCCGGAACAAGGGACGAGGCGATGGGGGAGATCAAGGCGATTCTTTTCGATGTCGGCGGAGTCCTTCTCACCAACGGATGGGACCATGCCGAGCGGGCTGCGGTGCTGGCCCATTTCTCCGTCGACCGCGGCGCTTACGAACTGCGGCACGAGCCGGTGAATGACGCCTGGGAGAAGGGCTTCATGACCGCGGAGCAGTTCCTGGAGCGGACGGTTTTTTTTGAGCCGCGCCCCTTCACCCCGGCGGAGTTTCTCGAAGAGATGAAGGCTCAGTCGAAGGCGCTCCCCGGCGGCGCTCTTCGCATCCTCGGGGAGCTTCGCGCATCCGATGGACTGGAGTTGATGGCGCTCAACAACGAGTCGCGCGAGTTGAATGAATACCGGATCGAGCAATTTGAGCTGCACCGGTACTTCCGTGCATTTCTCAGTTCCTGTTATCTCGGCCTGCGCAAGCCGGACCCTGCCATCTTCAAGCTGGCGCTGAACGTGCTGCAGCGGCAGCCCAAGGAAGTGATCTTTGTTGACGACCGGCAGGCAAATTGCGATCGAGCGGCGAGCCTTGGCATTCATGGGATCTGTTATCAGAATGAAGAACAGTTCGTGAGCGAGCTGGGGCGGTTCGGGCTCTTGAGCAGCGCTCAACCTGCGTAAAGCACTGAAGGTTCACCATCCAACATCCAGCATTCATCAGCAAGGAGCAATGCAAATGGCGACGATGGAAGTAAAGATCTCTCCGGAAGACTTGGCGGCAACCAAAAGCTCCTTGCAGGTTCCGGAGCCCACGATCGTGGTCATCTTTGGAGCCTCAGGAGATTTAACCAAGCGCAAGCTGCTGCCGGCGCTCTTCCACCTGGAACAGGCGAACCTATTGCCGCATGAGTTCGCCGTGATCGGCGTGGCGCGGCGTCCGCTGCAGGGCGAGTTCGCCCAGGATATGCTCGACGGAATCGTGCGTTTCGGCGCGGCCAAGGCGGACGACCCCAAGCTGGCCGACTTCATTCAACGCGTGCGCTATCATGCGATGAACTTCGACGATCGCGACGGGTATGCCAAGCTCGACGTTCTGCTCAGCAAGACGGAACAGGAGTTTGGCGTAAAGACCAATCGTCTCTTTTATCTGGCTACGGCGCCTGAGTATTTTTCCGAGATCATTCAACAGCTCGGCGCGCACGGCATGGCGGAGGCCAGGCATGGAGCGGTGCGGCTGATTATCGAAAAGCCCTTCGGCCACGACCTGGCCTCGGCCCGCGCGCTCAACGACGAAGTCAACAGAGTGTTCGGCGAAGACCAGATCTTTCGCATCGATCATTACCTGGGCAAAGAGACGGTGCAGAATATTCTGGTCTTCCGCTTTGCCAACGGAATATTCGAGCCGATCTGGAATCGGAACTATGTCGATCATGTGCAGATTACCGCGGCCGAAGATATCGGCATCGAGGGCCGGGGTCCGTTTTACGAGAAGGCCGGCGCCTTGCGCGATGTGGTGCAGAACCATGTGATGGAACTGCTCTCCTTTGTCGCCATGGAGCCTCCTGTTTCCTTTGACGCGGACGCGATGCGCCGGGAGAGGGTGAAGGTCTGGCGCTCGATTCAGCCGATCCCCTTCAAAGATTCGGTGCGCGGCCAGTATGGACCGGGTAAGGTTGAACAGGATGCGGTCAAGGGATACCGGCAGGAAGACCGGGTCAACCCGGAATCGATGACGGAGACGTATGCCGCGCTCAAGTTCGACATTGAGAACTGGCGCTGGGCGGGCGTTCCGTTTTATCTGCGGGCGGGCAAGCGGATGGCCAAGCGTGTCACCCAAATCATGATCCAGTTCAAGGAACCTCCGCAGTTGCTTTTCAAAAACCAGCTGAACCGCTGCAAGGAATTGCAGCCGAACTCGATCACGATGCGCATCCAGCCGAACGAAGGCATCTCCCTCCGCTTCGGGGCCAAGGTGCCCAGCCCCAACATGGAAGTGTGCCCGGTGCTCATGGACTTTAACTATGCGGACTCGTTTGGCAAGTCTTCGGCCAATGGCTACGAGCGGCTGCTGCTGGATGCCATGCTGGGCGACGCCACGCTCTTTGCCCACCGTGACGGAGTTGAGGCGACATGGACCTTGCTGACTCCGCTGCTGGAGCAGTGGGCGCAAAGCCCGCCGCAGGATTTCCCCAACTACGCGGCGGGTACCTGGGGACCGAAGGCAGGCAACGAACTACTGGAGAGGGACGGTCGGTATTGGCACAATCCGTAGGTACGGAGCGGGAGCGGCGCCGCCGTATCCATTGCTGTGGGCGCGGCGGGGTTCGCCGGCCGGCCAACGGGCGGGACAGAATTTGGAGCGAGAGATGAAGGGCAAACCGACGAATGTCTAAGACGATCGAGGCTGGCTATTTTGTAGAGTCGAGCGGCGACGCGCTCGCCCGGAGGGCAGCTCAGTATCTCCTGGATCGCATTCGCGAGGCCGTGAAAGCGCGGGGCCTGGCGCGTGTCGCGATCTCCGGTGGAAGCACTCCCAGGAGCACCTTCGAACATCTTGCGGAGGAGAGTTATCGCAAGCAGATGCCATGGGACAGGCTGGAGATCTACTGGGTAGACGAGCGATGCGTGCCCCCAGATCATCCCGAAAGCAATTACCGGATGACGCGGGAGGCTTTGCTGGACAAGGTTCCGCTGGACGCCTCCCGGATTTTTCGTATTCGCGGCGAGTTGGAGCCCGAAAAAGCCGCGTCGGAGTATGAGACGGAGATCCGCAGGAGCTTCCGCCTGGAGGGCGCAGAGTTGCCTGTCTTCGACGTGATCGCTCTCGGCATGGGCCCGGACGGGCATACTGCATCGCTGTTTCCCCATACGGAGGCGCTCCACGAGCAGTTGCGGATCGCGGTGGCCAACCATGTGCTTTCGCAGAAGGAGACGTGGCGCGTCACCCTCACGTGGCCCGTCATCAATCAGGGGCGCGATGTCTTTTTCCTGGTGAAAGGCGAAGATAAGGCCATTCCGCTCAGGAGCGTGCTGCTCGGGCCTTCCGATCCCGAAGAGTTGCCCTCTCAGCTCATTCAGCCCCGGAACGGCCGCATCACCCTGCTGCTCGACTCAGCGGCTGCGGCCCTGCTGCCGGAGGCGCACAGGCAGGGCAATGGAATCCTGGAGATTCGGCGATGATTCTTGCAGGAGATGTTGGCGGCACCAAGGTTGAACTTGCGCTGTATGAGTTTTCACTCGGGCACCTGACTCCAATCCGCGAGCAGCGATATGCAGCCAGAGAGTTCTCCGGCCTGGAGAAGATCGTCAAGAAGTTCCTCGCGGCTAGCGACCTCACTGCCGCTCAGCGGGCAAGTCTTACCGCCGCGTGCTTCGGAGTTCCAGGACCGGTGCGCCAGGGCCGTCTGAAGCTCACCAACCTTCCCTGGGAACTGGACAGCCGCAAGCTTGCCGCCGACCTCAAGATCGACCATGTGTACCTGATCAACGATCTTGAAGCCAATGGCTACGGCATTCCCGAGCTGGCTCCCGAGCAGATCTTCACATTAAGCAAGGGCGATCCCAGCGCGACCGGAAACCGGGCATTGATGTCCGCGGGCACCGGCCTGGGAGAGGCGGTGCTGGTGTGGAACGGCCATGTGCATGTACCCCTGGCTTCCGAAGGTGGCCATGCGGATTTTGCCGCCAGGAATGACGATGAAATCGAGCTCTTGCGGTATCTGCGTAACAGGTTCCAAGGCCGGGTGAGCTATGAGCGGGTCATCTCCGGAATGGGCCTGACCAGCCTCTATCACTTCTGCCGCGATGTGAAGAAGATGGAGGAGCCCGGCTGGTTGAAAGAGCGGATGCAGCACGAAGACCCGAACGCGGTGATCGGGGAACTTGGGGAGGCGGGAACCAGCGAGCTCTGCGTCAAGGCGCTTGATATGTTCGTCTCCGCCTACGGAGCAGAGGCGGGAAATCTGACACTCAAGATTCTGGCCGTCGGCGGGCTGTATCTCGGCGGGGGCATCGTGCCGAGGATCCTGAATAAGATGAAAGACGGCGCGTTCATGCGGGCGTTTACCGATAAGGGGCGGCTGAGCGAGTTGCTGGTTCAAACCCCGGTACGTATCATCCTGGAGAGCAGAGCAGCTCTGATGGGCGCGGCCGCGTATGCGGAAGCAAGAGTAACCGAAGGAAGCGGACGCTCGGAGCGGGCCGCTTCCGCCGCCGGAGAGAGCTTTGCTCCGGTGAGCGAGGCTTCCAGTTGACCCCTTGTTCAGCGAGGGCGTGGACGCTGCCAGCGAGAACTGAGATGAGCAGGAGAATGAGAAGAATTTCACCGGGTTTTGTAGCTGTCATTGCTGTTTTTGCATGGATTCTGGCCTTTGCTCCGAAATCGGCCTGGGCGCACGCCGTGCTGGTGAGCGCGCAGCCCCGGGAGAACAGCACCGTGGCCGGCCCGCAGATTGCCGTGGTTCTCAAATACAACTCACGCGTAGATGTGGCGCACTCGACCTTGTCGCTGCTTGCTCCTGACGGCAAGGTGGACAAGGTCACCCTCCTGGGGCAGTCCGCTCCCGATCTGCTTTCCGCAAAGCTAAGCGGGCTTTCCTCCGGGGCGTATGTGCTTCGCTGGCAGGTGCTGGCCAGCGACGGGCACATTACACGCGGAGAGATTCCGTTCCAGGTAAAGTAGAGGTCGAGACAATCGCTTGATCTGGCTCCTGCGCGACATTGATCTGTTGAGCGTGTTGGCGCGCGCGGCAACCTTGTCTTTCGAGGCATTGCTGCTGGGGGGCGTGGCGTATCTGCTCTTTGTGGCGCGTGCGGTCCGGGCGGGCGCCGTTGTCCAGGCATTTTGCCGGCGCGGGATTCGCATGGCCGCAGCAGCCTTGGTCTGTGGCGAAACCATCACGGTTTCCGCCTCGTGCGTTGTCCTGATGAGCGGCTCCGACTTTACCCTGCGCGGCCTGGCGACGACGGGATTTTTCCTTGCCGGATCGAGCGCGGTGTTGTGTTCGGTTGCGCTATGGATCCTGGCCCGGTCGGGGCGGCCCTGGGCGATCCGCGCTCTGCTCCCGGTCAGCCTTCTTCTCCTGGGTGCGGCAGTTGCCACCAGCCACTCGATCGCCAGAATCGACCATCGAGTTCTATTGGCTCTCCTCACCGCAGCCCACCATCTGGGCACCGCGGCGTGGATCGGAGCCATGCCCTTTCTGCTGATCTCTTTGAAGCATGCGGAGAGTGTGGAGGAGGCGCGCCGGATGGCCCGCCGGTACTCCAGGATGGCGCTGCTCAGCGCAGCCCTGCTGGTGCTGGCGGGGAGCGGGCTGGCGTGGGTTTACGTGGGCTCCTGGAACGGGCTCTATGGCACCA
Source organism: Acidobacteriaceae bacterium (assembly GCA_035933805.1). Classification (GTDB taxonomy): domain Bacteria; phylum Acidobacteriota; class Terriglobia; order Terriglobales; family Acidobacteriaceae; genus PALSA-350. The sequence goes on from DASYYO010000395.1 coordinate 14,756, forward strand.
CCTACGGCGTCCTGCTGGTGGCCAAGATCTATCTCCTGCTGGTGCTGGCGGCTCTCGGCGTGGGGAACTGGTTCCTTGTCCGGCGGCTCGATCGTGACCCGGAGCCCTTGCTGCTGCGCCTGAGACGGGTTGCCGAGGCAGAGATCGGCCTGGGCTTTATCGCTGTGCTGGCAGCAGCATCCTTGACCGCACAGCCGCCGGCGGTCGACGTTGCCGCGCCGGACAGGCTGAGCCCGCAGGAGATCTACGCGCGAATGCATCCGGAGAGCCCGCGTATGTCCACTCCTCCGGCCTCCGCTCTGGCGCCGGCGACTTCCATGCAAGTGGCCATCCGCGACAGCCAGTTCAAGCCCATGGCAGCCAGCGATGCGAACGACAGGGCGTGGTCGGAGTACAACCATCACTGGGCCGGCCTCATCGTTCTGGCGGCCGGTCTGCTGGCCTTCCTGAGCAGGTTCCAGCGGATGCGATGGGCGCGTTTCTGGCCGCTAAGCTTCGCCGGGCTGGCTGTCTTCATTGTTTTGCGCGCCGACCCGGAGAACTGGCCGATCGGTCCGCGGCCTTTTTGGGAGAGCTTTTCCGCTCCAGACGTCCTGCAGCATCGCTTCGCGGCGATTTTGATCCTGGTGTTCGCAGCCTTCGAGTGTGCGGTGCAGGCGGGTAAATTGCGCGCCCGATGGGCGGCCATGATCTTTCCGGCGATGTGCGTCATTGGAGCGGCCGTCTTATTGACCCATGACCACGTCGTGAAAGACGTCAAGGAAGAGCTGCTGGCCGAGATGAGCCACACCCCGATCGCTCTCTTCGGGGTCACGGCCGGGTGGGGCCGATGGCTGGAGCTCCGCGCGCCGAGGAGCCGCCTGGCCACCCTGGCCGGCTATCTTTGGCCCCTATGCCTGGCGATCGTTGGATTGATTCTGCTGAATTACCGGGAGATTTCGTGAGGAGAGTCAGGTGCCGGCTCCTCGGCCCAGCCCGCCGCGCCCTTCGACGCCAATGCAGCCTTTTAAGATTGCTGGCGCGTCTATGTTGAGTATGCCGCATACCCGTCCCGTACGACTTTCGGTCCTCTGCCTGGCAGCTCTTGCTGGGACGATGGGGAGGACAACCCTGGGACAGCAGACCACATCGGCTGCCGGCCACACGGGGCAGGCCGTCTCCCCGGTGCTGACGAGATCCCCGCGGGCGGCGCACGCGGCTGACGTGCTGCTCGGCATGAGCGAAGACATGGAGACCCTGGCGCACGCGATCGAGCCATCCGTGGTGAAGATCTACTCCACCGGCCTGGCTCCTGTGGAGACCGGCGACGTAAGCAAGACAGCGTTGCTGGCGCAGGAGCGATCAGTGGGCTCCGGAGTGATCATGGACCCGGAGGGATACATCCTGACCAACGCGCATGTGGTGCAGCATGCGCGTTCCCTGAGCGTTTTGATCGCCGATATGAGCGGCGTAACGGAGGCTGGCAGTACCGATCGTGCTGAACCTCCCGCTACGGCAATGCCGGCGCATATTGTGGGCCTGGATACGGTGACTGACCTGGCTGTCATCAAAGTGGAGAAGCACGGTCTGCGCGCATTGAAGTTTGCCGACTCGGACCGCGCGCATGCAGGCGAGCTGGTGCTGGCGTTCGGGAGCCCTTTGGGACTGCAGGACAGCGTGAGCCTGGGAGTCATCAGCGCGACCAACCAGCAGCTCGATTCCGACAGTCCGATGGTCTACCTGCAAACGGATGCAGCGATCAATCCCGGCAACTCCGGCGGCCCGCTGATCGATATGCACGGCGACGTGGTAGGCATCAACTCCATGATTGAGACCCAATCCGGCGGCAACGAAGGAGTGGGGTTCTCGATCCCCAGCAATACAGCCCGTATCGTCTATGAGCAGCTGGTCAAGTATGGCCGTCCGCGCCGCGGAGCGATCGGCGTGTATCCCGCCAATATCACCCCAACACTTGCCGAAGGACTGGGATTGAGCCGGAACTCCGGAGTCGTGATTGAGGATGTGGTCGTGGGTTCCCAGGCGGACCGGGCCGGAATCACGATTGGGGATATCATCCTCTCGGCCGACAACCGGCCCATCCGGGATACAAAAGAGTTTGCGCTCCTCATGTTTCGCAAACGGCCTGGCGAGAAGGTGCATCTGGAGATCTTGACGGGCGCCGCAAAGAGGGAGATGGATGTTGAGGTGATGCAATCTCCGCGGGATGCGGCGAGCTTGATTGGCCCTGCGGATGCGGAGCGGTACCTGGTGCCGCGGCTGGGAGCTCTGGTGCTGCCGATTACCCCGGATGTGCTCAAAGAGCTGGGCGCCCAAAGAGAGCCCGGAGGTCTGCTGGTGGTGGCGCGCACCTTCGGGATTGCAGCAGACGAGGTGAATTTGAAGACGGGCGACATTCTTTACTATGCCAATAAGACGAAGCTCGACTCGGTTGCCGGCCTCAAGGATTTTATGAACGGATTGAAGTCGGGAGACCCGGTGGTCTTGCAGGTGGAGCGCGCCGGACTGCTGAATTACGTCTCCTTCCGCTTTGAAGAGTAGAGTCGTCCATTGTTCGAGTAGCTCGATAGCATCGAGCGGCCGTCCCGGCGGCCGGGCAGTCTCTCCGCGGGCGGGCTCACGGATTGTTCAGCGCCCGGGGACTCCGTCCAACGATGCTGCACATGAAAGCTCGCCAGCCGGACCATTCCACAGAGAAGAGTGCCGCAAGCACGAAGGGAAGATGACCTGATGATCTCGTACGGTTCTTGTTGCCCGAAGCAGGTGAGCCGGTCGCTGCTGCTTGCTTTGTTCTGCTGTCTTTCCGCAGCAGCCCAGCGTCTGCCCGGCATAGCCCGTCCCGAGCACTATTCCCTGCAATTGACGCCCAATCTCAATGCGGCGACGTTTGCCGGGGAGGAGACGATCGACCTGACCCTGGCGCGGCCGGCGAACGCGATCACGTTGAACGCCATCGAGATCCGTTTCGACGCGGTCACAACCGAAGTCGCGGGAAAGGCGCTCAAGGCCAGCGTGACGCTCGATCCTGCGCGGCAACAGGCCACCCTCCATTTCCCTCAAAGTCTTCCCTCAGGACCGATCCGCCTCAAGATTACGTACGGCGGCATCCTGAACAATGAACTGCGGGGCTTCTATCTTTCCAAGACTCCCAGGCGCAGATATGCCGTGACGCAGTTTGAAGCGACGGATGCGCGAAGGGCTTTTCCCTCTTTCGACGAACCCGCGCTCAAGGCCACCTTCGACGTCAGTCTGACCATCGCCAAAGGCGACACGGCGATCTCGAATACCAACATGGTCTCCGATACACCGGGACCTTCCGCCGATGAGCACACGGTGCGGTTTGCCAGGACGCCGCGGATGTCGACCTATTTGCTGGCCTTTCTTGTAGGGGACTTTCAATGTCTCTCGGGAGAGAGCGATGGGGTGCCGATTCGCGCCTGCTCCACGCCGGACCACGTGCAGGATGGGGCATTTGCGCTCTCAGCCGCTCAATTCTTTCTCCACTATTACGATACGTATTTCGGGATCAAGTACCCGATGCCCAAACTGGACATGATCGCTTTGCCGGATTTCGAAGCCGGAGCGATGGAGAACTTCGGGGCGATCACTTATCGGGAGACAGCGCTGCTGGTCAACCCGAGGACGGCATCCGTAGCTGCGGAGAAAAATGTAGCAGTCGATGTGGCGCATGAGATGGCCCATCAGTGGTTCGGCGATATGGTGACGATGAAGTGGTGGAACAACGTATGGTTGAACGAAGGCTTCGCCACGTGGATGGAGAGCAAGGCCGTGGCGGCATGGAAGCCGGATTGGCAGATGCCGCAGGATGTGGCGAGCACTCTGAACAGCACGTTGAACCTCGATGCGCAAAAAGTGACGCGAACCATCCGGGCGACGGCGGACACGCCCGATGAGATCGACCAGATGTTCGACGGAATCACCTACGGCAAAGCAGGCGCGGTTCTGCTGATGGTGGAGCATTATGTGGGTGAGGAGACCTTCCGCCGAGGAGTCCATGAGTATCTGTCGGCGCATCTGTATGGGAACGCAACGGCTGAGGACTTCTGGAATGCGCAAACGCAGGTAAGCCGCCAGCCTGTCGACAAGATCATGGAGAGCTTCGTGGCCCAGCCCGGCGAGCCATTGTTGAGCTTCGGCGCGGTGAACGGCGGAAAGGTCGAAGTGACCCAGCAGCGGTTCTTCCTGAATCCTAAGGTCGCCCCTTCGCCGGGCGCGGGCTGGCTGCTGCCCGTTTGCCTGAAACACAGCGGACAGAACGCGGATTGCCAGATCGTGAGCGGACCGAAGCAGACGCTGCAAGTGCCCCAATCGACCGTCTTTTATGGCAACGCCGGAGGGGTCGGCTACTATCGCAGCCAATACGCCAGAGCGGACTATGAGAAGCTGCTGGCCGAGGTAGAGACGGCGCTTCTTCCGGAAGAGCGGGTTACGCTCCTGGGGAGCGAGTGGGCGCTGACCCGGGCCAATAAGACGGGGATCGGCGACTTCCTCAATCTTGCCGGCGCAGTCAGGAGTGACGCCAGCGCGTATGTTTTAGGAACAGTCGTATCTTCTATTGTTACGATCGACCAGCGCCTGGCCTCTTCACCGGGCGAGCACCAGGCGCTGGCGTCCTGGGTGCGAAAGACCTTCACTCCCGCGTTCGACCGCATGGGCCCCGCGGCGCCGCAGGACCCGCCGGAGCGCCAGGAACTGCGGGCGGAGCTCTTTGGATTGCTGGGCAATATCGGCGACGAACCGGAGGTTATCCGCCAGGCCAAGGAGATCTCCGCAAAGTATTTGCAGAGCCCCGGCTCAGTCAATCCGACCCTGGCAGCGGCTGCCTTCAATGTAGCTGCGCAAAACGGAGACTCTGTTTTCTTCGCCCAATTGCAACGGCTGAGCGAGACTTCGGAGAATCCGCAGTTACGAAGCCAGGCGCTCTTTGCTCTGGCGCGTTTTCGTGATCCGTCGCTGGTTCAACGTACGCTGGAATATTCAGTCTCTGGAAAGGTAAGGAATCAGGATTCGACTCGCCTGGTCGCGGCCGAATTGAGCAATCGCTACACACAGAATCAGGCGTGGAGTTTCGTCGAAAAGAACTGGTCCAAGGTGCAGGCTCAATTCACCACATTCTCCGGCGGCGAGATGGTTGCTTCGACGGGAGCATTCTGCAGCGTGGAGCGGCGCAGAGGGATTGCAAACTTCTTTGCGGAGCACAAGGTGCCTGCGGCGGCAAGTCTTTTGCAGCGTGCCGAGGACAGCATTGACGATTGCGTCGAATTCCGCGCCGCACAAGCAGGGAACCTGGACTCATGGTTGAAGACGGCTGCGGCGGGGGAACGATAAAACCCGTCTTGAGCGTTTTTTTGCCGTCATTCTCTGAAGAGGGGGACTCCTGTGAGCCGGCGGTACCCGGCAATCGGCAATCCGTCCCCCTGGGTGGACGCATGCAACTCGATGAATCCGGAGGGAGTAGAGGGGCCTTCCTCTTGTGGAAATTCGTTTATCTGTTACCAAAGGAACGTGACTGCACGAATGTGGTACGTGCGCTGGCCAATCTGTCACTTGAATAGATACATTCAGTCTGTTTCAATGAAGATGTGACTCCCCCCAAACTCTCCGCGGATGTACCCACGATCGTTGCATCGAGGGTCGTCTCGTTCTCTGACCTTCGCCTGCCCAGACCGATGGCAACGCGGCCCAAGGTTCTGATCGAGTATGAAGATCATCCGGGCGACCGGTCGCTCCACGAGGTGTCGCTGACCTGCACGGCCGAGGGCGCCGGAGGAGCGATCTACTTCGGCGGCTACAGCCAGGGAAAATTCAGCATCTTCCGCGCTGATTGCATTCACCGTGTGGTAGGCCTGTAGGGGAGGACCTCTCCTTCGCCATCCATCTGCCCTCGTCCGCACAAAAGCTTTCGCCGCTTATCTGTGCCAGCCCACTTTGGGAAAGTATGTAAGCTGGAACGAGCCGGTGAAGTCCTTCTGACGGCCTTGCGCGAGAGCCGGCACCTTCCAGAACTCCATCTGACCAAAAGCCCGCAGTTCGACATCTTCCTTCAATCGCAGCACGGCCCTCACGTTGAAATCATTCTGCGTGGTGCCGCCGGGAACGAAATTTTTTGACACTTTGGCGTTCCTGTAACCAACCTGGATGTAGGTCCGGGGGCTCAGCCAATCCGTAATCCACGCCTGGCCGCCTTTCCCTTCGCGTCCCATCCAGCTTCCGAAGAGGTTGCCGCTGTTCAGATAGCCATCGCGGTAGACATTTTCGTAGTAGATAAACTGGCCGCCCTGGCTGCTGGCCACCGGATCCGTGTTCACGGCTTCAAGACGGAAATCGACGTGAGGAAGCCGGGGCACGTGAGAGAGGTAGATTCCGGGAGTTACGGCTGCGCGGCGGGGCGCGGCGAGCGGCGAGACATCATCATGAACGATGGAATCGGAGTAGAGCGTCAGCCACTTCTCCAGCCAGGGAAGGCGCCAGGTGAAGTCGAAGCTCGAATGGCGGGCTCCGGGGTCATTTCTGCTCTGCTTTTGCGCCACGCTCACGTTGCTGAAGCTGGTAAAGCTATTCCAGAAGGAGCCGAAGGTGAGGGGCACGTGGCCTTCTCCGGCAAAGACCACAACGCGCGAGAATCCGAACTCCAGGTTGCGTGTCGGCTTGAAGCTGAACTTCTCGGCGTGGATCCAGGGCGCATTGGGGTAGCGGTGCCCCTTGAGGTCGCCCAGCAGCCCTTCGTAGCGAAACGGTCCGAGGAAGGTGGAGAGAAGGGGAATACGCAGGGGCTCGACTCGATTGATGCGGAAGGCATACATAGGCTCGGCGTTATTGCTGATGGCCATTCCGCCGCTGCGGGCCGGTCCCCATTCGTCTTCCATCTTTCCGGCGGAGATCTCGTGCTGGAAGAGGTGAAAAGAGAGGTTTGCATCGAGCAGCCGGAAAACATTGGTCTGAGGGACGGGCTCGGCTGGAAGCTCGGGAGTGGTATCGATCTGCGCGAACAGGGCCTGAACCGATTGCGGATAGGCAGCGCGCCCGGGGGCATGCTGGTACTCACCGCGGACCTCCAGGCTGAACCGGCCGCTCTCGGCGGTGGCAACAAAGCCGCCGACGGCGTTGAATCCCTCCTGATACGGCCGGCCGTCGTCGTTGATGATGGTTTGTCCGAAGTGAAAGGAATCGTTCAGGGGAGGCCCGGCGATGCCCATGGGCCGGATGTAGACCTCATCGAGCGCAGCGCGGGTTGAGGAGACCAGCACGTCGTAGCCGAACTCCTTTGCGAGAGCCTGGAAGATGCTCCACGCCTCCGCATCGCCCGGCGCGTCCTCCAGCCGGGGATACGTCTCCTCAAGGATGTGGAGGCAACTCAGGCGGGTCCACGGCCGCATGTCCATGTAGGCCGAATCCACATATCCCAGCGAGAACAGGCGTTCAAATGCAGGGTAGATCCAGCTATCGAAGGGCACGAAAACCGAGCCGCGGTCGCTGTCCGGTTCCGGGGACAGGAAGACCGGCTGGAGCGCCGATGGCATCATGGTCTGTGCGGCTGGCTGCTGGGCCAGAAGCCGGGCGGGCGCCGCCGCGATCAAAACAGCAATGAAATTGAGAACGAAAGCAGATGGCGCCGCGAATTTGGACTGCCGCATTCACCGGTCCCGCTCAACAAGAGATTCAAGAACGCCGTTCCGATCCATGCTTTCGAGCATAGCCTACCCAGGATGAATGCGGAAGCGCGCGGATGGCGCGCGCCATCCGCTGAATTGGGATGCTCCGGGAGCAAGAACTATTCCGGTAGCAAATGGACTGAGCAGAGGCACAGTCGCGCCGGAGGCGGTCCTCGCCTTATTGTGCCGGCGGGTTCTTGGGTGGAGGGGGCGGTCCAGGCGCATGATCGATCAGCTCTACATCCATCTGGAGCACGGCTTGATCTCCCACCATGCCGGGCATGGCGGTCATGCCAAAGTCGGCCCGGCTGACCGTGGTGGTGGCGGAGATTCCGCGATGCGAGGTTCCTCTGGGATCTTTGAAGGGAGGTGTCGGCCCGTCGACGTCGAGGACGACGGATTTGGTGACCCCCCGAATGGTGAGATCGCCGGTGACCTTCAACTTGCCCGTTCCGGCCGATTCCACTTTCGTGGATTTGAAGGTGATCTCGGGATATTGAGCTACGTCAAAGAAGCGCTCGCTGCGCAGGTCCTTGTCCCGCATCTCCACGCGGCTATCGACAGAGGCCGCATCGATGGTCACATTGACCGAGTCCTTGCTCAGGTCGGTGGGCGACTCCTGGACCACTCCATTGACCTTGGTGAAGGTTCCGCGGACAGTCGAAATTCCCAGGTGGCGTACGGAAAACTGCGCGGCGGAGTGTGCGGGGTCGAGATACCACGTCTGAGCCTGCCCGATAGCGGGAAGGGCCGCCACGAGTGGGAGGCAAAGGAGAGAGCCTATCCGGAGCGACTGAGCGATCCGCTGTGTACTGAGCATGAGAGAAACCTTTCGTTTTTCTGGAGTATGCAGGAGATGCCCGGCCCGTGATGAGCTTACCTTCCCGGCTTACTTTCCCGGTTCGCTGGATGGCGGAACGATGCCCTTCAGCCGCAGGTACACAGCCATGCTGCCATAGGCTTCGGTGTCGTGCACTATGTTATTTGCGAGGGCCACGGCGCGCGCCTGCTGGCCCCGGAAGGCGGGCACGGGATCGCCGGAATTTGCATCTGTGAGGCCGCTATAAACCGCATCGCAGGCGTCAAAGGACGCTTTGAGCGCGGCCAAAAGCTCGGTCTTGCTGGTCATGGAAGCCGCATGGAGGCTCTTTCTCTCTCCGGAGATCTGCGAGCAGGAGCCCATCTGCGCGTCGGCGATGTGGGCGACCCAGCCTCCGAAGGTGCGCTCCTCCTTCACGGGCTGGAAGCTGTAGTCCGACTCCGGCATCTTGTCTGCCGCCGCCAGAAAGAGCGTCTTGATCCGGTTGTACGACTGTTGAATCCCGCTGCTGATTTGAGGCGCGGGAGTCTGCCCGTATCCGGGACAGACCAAGGAGAGGGCAGCGAACGCCGCCACGAGAGAACACCATCTGGTCATCGCTTGTTCCTCCATCTTCTAATCTTTGCGGTCAGGCCGATTCGAGGAGCCGGCGGGAGTTCTCCGGCAGCCCGGACCCAATCTTAGAGTAACTTTGCCCATCCTGCCGGCGAGACGGCCCGGATGGGCGGTCGGGATGATTTGGTAACGACATGGTTGAACCACGTTCGCGGGCATCCGGAGCTAAGATTTCGCCTGGAGGAAGAGCCGCTCCGGCGCAAAACAGGAATTGACAGCTTGTCTTGAATCTTCAATCAGCCAGAGGATCTTCAATCAGCAAGAGACGGGGAAGCCGGCTCCGAAGATGCGGTACCCGGCGAATTTCCGGGACGGAAGTCAGCTAGAGACACGAGTGCAGAATGTGCAAGTTGCCTCCCTTCATGAATTGCATAGAAGAGGGGGGCGGGCTTGGCGAGGATGGGGTCTGCCGGGACCGATCTGGCGGGGCAAGGAAAGCGACGCGTTCTCTTCAGGAAATCTTATTGAAGATAAAAAGATAGATTAGTTAGATCCTTCGCTCTTTTTTTGCATCTGAGCATCTGGAATGTGTAGAATTTGGATAGAGTAAGTATCCGGGCTCCATTCATCTCACAGACATACGTGCGCCGTGCAAGAAAATCCCGTCGTCCGCTTGTGCCGCTTGCCGTAGGCTTGATTGCACTGTCTATGGCGGTTTTCGGCTGGGGCTTGCAATATAAAGTGTCGCTTTACCACGGGCATGAGGCCGCCTCCCACGAGATTCCTGTAGCCAAATTGCTTTCTCAAAAGGAGAGGGCGACCCCGACGGAGTCCGCGGTGACCCCGCCCGGCTCTTCGGTCCAGCCGCCGCAGCAGGTCGTTGTCTTTCTCCTGAGCGTTTTTTCCCTCTGCCTTCTCGCAGAGTTGGAAGCCCGATATTGGGAGATCAGCCGGCGCCGAATCTGGAGTCTTCGTCCCCAGATTCCCATCCGTGTTTTCTCCTTGCGCCCGCCCCCCAGCCTTTCCTAGGCACTCAAGTCCTCTACGCTTCGATTCGAGAGTTCCTAAGAGCGTCCGCCTTCTTCTGACGGGGCCTTTTCAGCCGTGGGCCATCATCCGAGGACGGAATTTCGGACCTTTCCTCTAAAAAGGTAGACACAAATGCGAAAGCGATTTCCTTTGGTCCCCGCAGCTATCGTAGCGGCGATTGTTGTTGTCGGAGTCATCTTCCTGGCAAACCGGAAGAGCGAGTCTACGCCTATGGCGGCCACGATCCCCGCAGCCCGGGTGGCGACGGTGCAGCGCGGCTCGATCGCCCACGTTCTGTCCCTTGCCGGCCAGTTTCAGCCCTACCAGACGATCGACGTCCATCCGAAGGTCTCCGGGTTCATTCGGCATATCTATGTTGATATCGGGGACAAGGTCCGGGCCGGGCAGACGCTGGCCATTCTGGAGGTTCCCGAACTACAGGCCCAGTTGGCGGGTACGGTTGCGGAGGTGGCGCGGAGCAAGGATGAGATTGTTCGCGCACAGCACGACGTCGTACGCACGGAGTCGCAACTGTCGGCTCTCCATGCGGAAAACGTCCGGCTGAAGGCCACCGCAAAAGCGCAGCCGGGACTTGTCGCTCAGCAGGAGCTGGACGATGCCGAGGCGAAGGATCTTGCCGCGGCGGCCCAGGTAGATGCAGCGAAAGCGGCGCTTTCCGCCGCTCAAAACGGCGCACTGGTAGCCCGCGCAGACAACCAGCGCGTCAGCGCGATCCAGGGGTACACCAACGTGGTCGCCCCGCTCGACGGAGTGATCACATGGCGCTATGCGGATACCGGTGCGCTCATCCAGTCCGGCACCGGTTCCAACGACCAGGCGCTTCCGATCGTAAAACTGGCTGAGAGTGGCCTGCTGCGTTTGCGGATGCCTGTCCCGGAGGACGCGGTGAAGTATGTGCATGCCGGGGACACGATGCAGGTGAGGGTCGACGCCATCGGCCGCACTTTTGCCGGTAAGATTGTGCGCTTTACTCGGAGCGTGAACTTCGAGACCCGGACCATGGAGACTGAGATCGACGTTGAGAACAAGAACCTCAGCATCGATCCCGGGATGTACGCCAATGTGCAACTGGAGCTCGATAGCGCAAAGGATGTCCTCACCATTCCGGTGGAATCGTTGCAAATGCAGGGCAATCGGCAGGCTGTCTATGTTCTCGACGCCAACAACCGCGTGCACCAGCGCACCGTTCAGGTCGGACTCCAGGGATCGAAACTGGCCGAGATCAAGAGCGGGCTGAATCAAGGGGACCGAGTGATCGATGGCGGGCAGTCGAAATATGAAGACGGCGAACAGGTGGCGCCGCAGACGGTCGAGACCCCGGCATCGGAGACCGATCACGCCTCAGGCAGCATGATCGATCTCCAATCGGAGCAGGGAGGCGCGCAGTAATGCCGAAGTTTGCCCTTCGATACCCTTTCTTCATCATCATGTTGTGCCTGGTGGTCTTGCTGGTCGGCGTGGTCAACGTGGTTCGCATGCCGGTCGACTTGTTTCCTGCCATCGATATGCCGGTCGTCGTGGTGGCGACGTTCTATAACGGAATGCCTCCACAGCAGATCGAAGCGGATATCACCGACACCTTCGAGCGCTTTTTTACTCTCGGCGCAAACATCGACCACATGGAGTCGCGCTCGCTTACCGGCGTCAGCCTGATCAAGATCTACTTCAAAGCGGGAACCGACGCGAATGCCGCGCTCAGCAACATCGCCAATCTCGCAATGGCCGATCTGCGCCGTCTGCCGCCGGGAACGTTGCCCCCGGTGGTTCTGGGCATGGACGCATCCAGCCAGCCTGTCTGTCTGGTCACGCTCCAGGGCAAAGGGCTGAATGAGACCGCGCTGAAGGACCTGGCGCAGTTCCAGGTCCGCAACCAGATCTCCAGCGTCCAGGGCGCATCTGTGCCGCAGCCTTTCGGCGGGACCTACCGACAGATCCAGGTCTACGTCGATCCGGTGAAGCTTGAGGCCTACAACTTGAGCCTCGATGACGTGGTAAAGGCGGTCAACAGCTCGAACCTGATTCTTCCCGCCGGCGACGTCCGCATCGGAAGCAAAGATTACAACATTTACGCGAATAGCCAGTTCCCGGATGCCAAGGCGATGAACCAGATGCCGCTCAAGTCGTACGGGAACTCTTCTGTGCTCGTGGCCGATGTCGGGAAGGCGGAAGACTCGGGTGCGCTCCAGTACAACATCGTCCGCATCGACGGTCAGCGATCCGTCTATGTCCCTGTTTTGAAGCAGGGAGGCGACAGCAATACCATCACGATCGTCAATGGCATGAAGGAGGCGATCAAGCACCTGGTCGATATCCCGGCATCTTTGAAGACTGCCGTCGTCTTTGACCAGTCTGTTTTTGTCAAACTTGCCATTACCAACCTGATTAAGGAAGCGTCGATCGGCCTGGGCCTCACCGGGTTGATGATTCTTATCTTCCTCGGCAGTCCGCGGGCGACCTTCGCGGTCATGCTCTCCATTCCTCTCTCCGCATTGGTTTGCATGCTGATCACCAAGGCGATGGGCGGCACGATCAATACCATGCTCCTGGGCGGGCTGGCATTGGCCTTTTCCCGGCTCATTGACGACTCGGTGGTCGTTCTGGAAAACATCTTCCGCTTCATGGAGATGGGTGAGGCTCCACGCATTGCTGCGGAAAAGGGAGGGATGGAAGTCTCTCTTGCCGTATTGGCGGCTACCTCCACCACTTCGATCGTCTTTTTCCCAGTGAGCTTTTTAAGCGGCGTGAGCAAATATCTCTTCACCCCTCTGGCTCTCGGGGTCGTACTCTCGATCTTTGCCTCTTACATCTTCGCAATGACGGTTGTGCCCCTGTTCTGCGCGACGTTCGTTCGCGTGGAGCACCCTCATGAGGACGGAGGAGACGGGCATTCGCCGAGAAAGATCTCGTGGTTCCAGAGGTTTCTCGATAAATTCAACCAATACTTTCAGCGCATGCTGGTGAGCTACGAGTCTCTGGCCAAGCGCGTGCTCGTGCGGCCGGGCTTTACTGCCGCTGTTATCCTGGCCGGCGTGGTGCTGTGCCTGGTGATCTTTTTCCCGTTTCTCGGGCGGGCCTATTTTCCGCGTACCGATCCAGGGCAGTTTGTCATCGACGTAAGGATGCCCAGCGGCACGCGGCTCGAGGTTAGCAACGACTACATTGCGAAGGTGGAAAACATCATCCGCCAGGTGGTGCGCCCCAAGGACCTGGATATGATCGTCTCGAACATCGGCGTCTATCCCGATCTCTCGTCCATCTACACCACGAATGCGTCCATGGATACCGCCTTCGTGCAAACCAGCCTGAAGGAAGACCATAGCCTCGGAAGTTACGAATACATGGCTCGGGTCCGGCAGAGGCTTTCTCACGAGATGCCTGAGCTATCCACTTACTTCCAGGCAGGCGGACTGGTCGATTCCGTGATCAATCAAGGCCTCCCGGCCCCTATCGATGTCCAGATCACCTCGATGAACATGCAGGGCGCCATGTCGATTGCACAAACCATGGCGCAAAAATTGAAGCAGATGCCGAACGTCAACGAGGTCTACATTCCTCAGGATCTGGACTATCCCGGCCTGGCTCTCAATATCGACCGTGAACGCGCCAACCTTATCGGACTCACCGAAAGCGATGTCGTCGATGATGTGATCACGGCGCTCACCTCCGACGGCATGATCGCTCCCAGTTACTGGATCGACCCGGTTTCAGGGAACAACTACATGGTAACGGTGCAGTACGCCAACCGGTGGATCAACAACATGACCATGGAGGACTTCAAGAATATTCCGCTGCGGGGAATGCATCCTCCGGGCTACGCTCCCGGGCAAGAGGCCAGAGGAGCCTCGGACACTGCGCCGCAGATGTGGAAGGGCGACCACAGCATGGGCTACACCTCGCTGGGTTCGGTAGCGAATATCGAGCAGATCAACACGCCCACGGAAGTGGATCACTACCAGATCCGCCGGGTGATCGACATCTACATATCTACCAAGTCGGAATCGCTTAAGCGGGTTGGCGAGGAAGTCAATCAGCTCGTCGCCTCCACAAAGACGGATCGAAATACAGTCATCATGGTTCGCGGCGCCGTCGTGAGCATGAATACATCGTTCAAGGAATTTGGGCTTGGCCTGATTATCTCGGTCCTGCTGGTCTATCTGATTCTGATGGCTCAGTTCGCTTCCTTCGTCGACCCGTTCATCATTCTGATGGCGATCCCTCCGGGCATCGCCGGGGTGGTGATCACGCTGGTCGTCACCGGCAGCACGCTGAACATCATGTCGCTGATGGGGGTCATCATGATGACCGGGATCGTGGTCTCCAACAGTATTTTGATCGTCGAGTTCTCTACCATCCTTCATGAAGAGGGCCGGCCGCTGCTGGAGGCGACAGTGGAGGCATGCAAGGTGCGTCTCCGTCCTATCATCATGACCTCCGTGGCTACTCTGCTGGGCATGATTCCGATGGCCCTCGGAGTTGAGGCGGGCAGCGAACAGTACGCTCCGCTGGCCCGGGCGGTGATCGGCGGTCTCGGCGTATCGGTCGTCGTTACCGTGTTTCTGGTTCCCGCAGTCTATCTCGTTGTGCATACCCGGCGCGAAAGGAAACAGGCGCTTCGGGAGGTGCACGCGTGAGACAATCGTCGATTTCAACCACGGCCCGCGATCTTGATCTTGTGCTCCCCGCGACCGCACAGAACCCTGCAATCTATCCGGCTATGCATGGCAGGCGCCGACAGAAGACTGTCGTTGAGGGAGAGGTCTAGACGATGACCCAGAAAATCCGAGCAAGGATCAGCTCCTCATTCTTGATCCTTTCGTTGGCAGTTGCCGGACCAGTCTCTTCGTCCGGGCAGTCTTTACCAGCCAAACCGGCTCTGCCGGATGCGCCGCCTAGCGCCCCCATCTCATTCGACATTGCTCAGATGGGGGCGCCGGCCGCGGCAAGCAAAACTCCGGCAGCGCCAGCGAACGGTCAGTCAGCAGGCCAGCCCCAAACTCTCACGCGCAAAACGGCCGAGCAGATGGCCATCAAGAACAACCCGAGAATCAGCGTCGGGCGCCTGCTTGCCCTGGCACAGCACCAGGTGGTCAGGGAGACCAGGTCCGCGGAACTGCCGACCGCCGTGGGCGCCATTACTGCGATGGATGCAGAAGAAGCGACCCGCATCTCGGCCGGCTCGCTGACGGCATCCCGGCTCTTCGCACATGCAGGCGCGGGGGCTCAGCTTACCCAACTGATCACCGACTTCGGCAGAACCAGAAACCTGGTGGCTTCCTCGAAGCTCCAGGAGAAGGCGCAGAATGCCAATGCGCTGGCGACAACGGAAGACATTGTTCTTGCAACCGACCAGGCATTCTACAACGCATTACAGGCGCAGGCGATGCTGCACGTGGCCGAGCAAGATGTCGCTACGCGCCAGACAACGCAAACGCAAGTCGATCAGATGACGAAGAACAACCTCAAATCGACCCTGGATTTGAGCTTTGCGGATGTCAACCTGTCGCAATCAAAGCTGCTGCAACTCGACGCCCAGAACAACGCGGACTCGACGATGGCGGCGCTCGATGCTGTCTTGGGTCTGGACCATCAGGAGACGTTTGACCTTCAAGACAGTGGTCCGCAGGCAGAAGCGCCGCCTCCGGACGCAGACCAGCTCACCCGGATTGCATTGCAGCAGCGGCCTGACCTGCAGGCCTTGAACTATGACCAACAGGCAGCGGTCAAGTTCA
>DASYYO010000474.1:0-9462 GCA_035933805.1 Acidobacteriaceae bacterium
GTGTAGGAGACGCCCTGGATGACTCCGCCGTTGATCTGGCTGATGACCTGTTCGGGGTTGATGGGACGGCCGCAGTCGTGCACGGCCAGGACGCGTTTGACCTGGATGCGCCCGGTCTCGGTGTCGACCGTGACTTCGGCCACATCCACGCCGCCGTACGTATCGTACTTGCTGGGGTCGTAGTCGGGGATGCGCTTGGCCTGGGCGGAGACCTCGTCGGTATTCATCTTTGCCGCCGCGGTGCGGAAGGGAATGGGCTGGAACTTCCCTGACGCGCTGCGCACCATGCCCTTGCTGATACTGAGGTCGGAGGGCGAGGCGCCCAGAGCCGGAGCAACGCTGGCAAGGAACTTCTGCGACGCCTGCCATGCCGCGTCGCGGACCGCCGGAGTCAAAGAAGAGGTGGTGACGCTGCCGCCGGAGTTCGGGCCGACCGGATAGTTGGTGTCGCCGACCTTCACCGAGACTTTGGCCGGGGGGACGCCGAACTGCTCAGCGAGGATCTGTGCAAGGACCGTCTTGATGCCGCTGCCGATGTCCTGCACAGCGGAGAGAACTTCAACCGAACCATCCTTGTGAACGCGAACCTCCGCGGCCGAGTTCATATTGAGATGGCGGTACCAGACCGATTGGGAGAGGCCTACCCCGCGCTTGATCGGACCCTGATCCGCGTTGGACTTAGGATTGCGCGACTTCCAGATCGCGCTTTCGCGGATGATCTGGCGCTGCACACGGCGTACCGGATTTTCATCGATTTTGTCGCGGAGCTCGAGGGGGTCCATGTTCAGCTTGGCCGCGAGATCGTCGATCGACTGCTCCAGGGCGAAGGCGCCTTGAGGATGGCCGGGCGCGCGGAAGGCAGCGGCCGGTCCGGCGTTGATGAAGACGTCGTTCTCCTCAGTATGGAGAGTTGCCCACTTATAAAGGTTGGTGGCCGGTCCGGCGCAGCCGGCTCCGGTGCCGCAGCCTGCCGTGCCGTAGCTTATGAGCTGGATGGCGGTAATCGTGCCATCCTTCTTCGCACCGATGCGGAGATGCTGATCGGAGCTGGGACGATTGCCGACCGAGAGGTGCTCCTCCTGGCGGTTCAGCATGAGGCGAACCGGAGCTCCGGTCTTGCGGGAGAGCGCGGCGGCGACCACGCCGGGATTGCCTGCGCCGAACTTGGCCCCGAAGCCGCCTCCCATGAATTCGGTAATGACGCGCACCTGGGATTTGGGCAGGCGGAAGAAAGCAGCGAGCTCTTCGCGGACGCTGGCGGTTCCCTGAGTCGAGGCGTACACGGTGAGCAGTTCCGGCTTCCAGTCGGCGACCACCCCGTGAGTCTCCAGGGCCGAGTGGGTCTGCACCTGGGTTACGTAGCGGCTATCCACGATGACGTCGGCGTCTTTGAAGCCCTGCTCGGCATCCCCGTGCTTCTTGACGGCTGGTCCATGGACATTGCCGGTCTGGGGTATGTCGTGGGCGCTTCCTCCGCCTCCCGCGGTCGCGGCCTGATCGGCGGCGCCGGGAAAGACAAGAGGAGCGTCGGACTGGCGCGCCCGGTCCAGATCGACCACAAAGGGCAGATTCTCGTACTTGACTACCACCTTGGCGGCGGCATCGTCGGCCTGCTGGGGAGTCGTGGCGGCAACGGCCGCGATTGGCTGGCCGGCGTAGCGAACGATCGGATACTTCGCGGTGTCCAGGCTGGGATCGCGCAGTACGGCCGCGCCGAGCAGAGACTCGATCACATGCACGCCCTTCACTCCGGGGCACTTCTCCGCGGCGGAGGTGTCGATGGAGGTGATTTTGGCGTGCGGGACCGAGGCATTCACAAAGCGGGCATAGAGCATGCCGGGGAGCTGCATGTCGGAGGTATACCGCGCGCGGCCGGTCACCTTGGCCTCGCCGTCCCATCGCGCAGGCGATTTCCCGATGAACTCAAGATCCTTGTTGACCGGAAGGACCGGCGGTTCGGAGACGGGGACGGTTCGCTCTTCCTCATGCAGCGTGTAGCCGGGGACTCCGATTGGCATGCTGACCGTCTTGGTCGCGGCGGTGGAGGAGTCGGCGGCGGCGCCCAGCAGGGCGTCGGGAACGGGATGTGTAGTATCGGTCGCCATGGTCATTTCCTCCTATGCCTTGCCCGTCATCTGGCCGGCTGCGTCGAGCGTGGCGGCAAAGATCTTGGGGTACGTGCCGCAACGGCAGATATTGCCGGAGACGGCGTAGCGTACGTCGGCTTCGGTGGGGTGAGGATTTTTTTCGAGCAGGGAGGCGCAGCTCATGACCATGCCGGGCGTGCAGAAGCCGCACTGCATGGCGTCATGACGGACGAAGGCCGCCTGCAGGGGGTGCATCTGCCCGTCGGCGGAGATGCCCTCAATCGTGGTTACGTGATGCCCGATGGCATCGATCGCCAGCGTCGTGCAGCTGTTCACCGGCGTCTTGTCGAGCAGGACTGTGCAGCTGGAGCAGACGCCGCGATCGCAGCTCACCTTGGTCCCGGTCATCCCCAGTTGAATGCGCAGGGCGTCGGCCAGGGTGGTGCGTGGCTCAATGTGCAGCGTGCGCTCCTTGCCGTTGATGTTCAACGTGATGGGAGACGGCTCCGGACCGAATTCCTTGACGTCGCTGCGGCTGGCTGCGACTGCCTCCCGCTGAAAACCCTGAACACCCTCGAGGAGGGCCGTTCCGGCTGCGGTGATTCCCGCGCCCTTGAGGAAGCCGCGGCGAGTGATGCCGGCAGAGGCAGGAGCGCCGGCTTGGGAGTCCAGCTTCTCTTTCTGCGGTGGCTGTTTCTCTGACATATTTCCCTCCTGATGACTAGAGCGGGTGCAACGGATTTCCTGAGGTTTGCCGGCGAAAGCGGCGGGACGGAACGGAAGATAAAGGAGTGCGTCTGCCTGGCTCGGAAGAGATGAGCCAGCACCCGGTGTGAAGCAAGCTCACATCCGGTCGATGCCCGGGTCGACAACTGCGCGGCAAGAGAGACCCGAAAAACATGCGGCAATTATAATCCCAATCCCGGCCGGTTTCAGGGCCGGGAGGAGAGAGTTTGGGAGGTTGTCCCACTCAACGGGATCAGAACCTTAATCCTTTCAATAGCCCATTTCGCCGTCTCGGAGTCCATCTGCCCAGCCCCGGCCGCATGCCGGAGGAGCGGGAGTGAGGTAAAGTCTCCCTGCCAGGCGAGGATGCGAGCACACCGCTCCCGGACCGCGGGACTGCCGGACTCCAGAGCTTTGCGGACGGCAGGCAGCACCTCCGGGCCGGCTTCAGCCAGAATCCACTGGGCGCGATCGGCAACCTCGAAGTCGGCCGACGCCAATGCCCGGAGAGTTGCCTGCGGATTGCGGCCGATCCTGTCCCAGAGCTGGTACCCCGCCACCAGCCCTCCGACGCGGGAGTAGTCCTCCACCGAGCGGGAGGCCTCTGCCTCAAGGAAAGCTCGCGCCTGCGGGGAGGGGAGATCTTCTCCAGCCTGAATCATCTTCATCTGCCCGCGATATGTGACGACGATCGGATCGATCTCCTGCTGCGAGAGCTTCGGCTTGCCGCGCTGCACGTAGCGCGCATAGTCCTCGGCAATCGACTGCTCGTCTCTCTTCAGGGCCGCGGGGATGGCCCGGGCCGCGATCCCTGGCTGGTGGCGAACCAGAGCCAGGGCGGCAGCGCCGCGAATGAGCGGAGAGGGGTGGGAGAGAAAGGGGAGCAGGCTCTGCGCCGGAACCTCTCCATGGCAGCGGCTGAGGGCGAGCAGCGTCTCCTCGAGCACGCGCGGATCGGGGTCGTGCAATAAGGCGAGGAGCGGAGGAACAACGCGGCCGCCGGAGATGCCGATCGCCCAGGCCGCATTCTTTCTTGCCTCCGGCTGCGGAGCAGCCAGAGCCGGCAGCAAGGCCGGCTCCCGGACCGGGGGATGCGAGGTGACCAGGGCAATGGCCGCGGCGCGCGAGATCCGGTCGTCGCTGTTGAGCAGCGAGCGGAGAAAGAGGGGCTCCGTGGGAAATCCTTCAAAGTACGACAGCTCCAGGATGGCGGCTGCCCGGTCCGAGGCGCTTCCTGAGCCGGCCTTTACCGCCAGGGCAGCGATCTTCGCTTCCACCGGCCGTCCCACGGCGTCTGCGCCCAGCCGCGGATAGTCGACGCCGATGCCGTCCGCCCCGGCGGCGACAGCGGCGCGCATGGCGTCCAGGTCCATGGCATGCGGGTTGGCGACAAAGCTGACGACTGCATACTTCCCCTCGCGATGCGCCTGATCGACCTGCTCGCGGGTCACTTCACCGGAAAAAGAGACGATGGGGTCTTGGTTCGCAGTGGGATCAGCGGCCAGGACGTCCTCCCATTCGCCGCCGAAGCGAACCTTCTCAAGCATGCCCTCTCGCTTCAGAATGGAGACAACCTCCGCGCCGATGCCTTTCGACTTCAGGTCCAGATCCAGTTCTATGCCCTGCTCGCGCGCCAGGCGCAGGGCATCGGCGAAGCGGGGAATCCGCAGGACGCCGAAGCGGGAGCCCATCCACGAACCGGCATCGAGGAGAGCCAGCTCTTCCGAGTAGGTCTGCTCGACCACTCCCATGCCGTTACTCAGCCGTTCGAGAAGCCCATCGTGATGAAGCACGATCTCGCCGTCAAGCGTACGGGTGAGGTCGATCTCCACTACATTGCATCCCATGCGCGCAGCCAGGGCGAGCGACTCCAGAGTGTTCTCCGGCATATCCTCGTTGGCGGTGCGATGGCAGATCAACTGCGTCTGGCCGCGGGGAAATCTGCTGCACTGCGCGACGGGAGCAGCGGCCAGAAGCGCGAGGGCCAGCAAGCTGTATCTCATGGCAACGATCCTTCTGCGGGAGCCCGCATGAAGTCAAAAAGGCAAATTTCAATGCGAGCTGAATGATCCTGGGATTCGGGGTGGTCGAGGTCGCGTTCATGGCAGCTTCATTGTCGAGGTGACACCGAGTATCGAGCGGCTCTGCACTGAAATTGTCACGCGATTGTCAGCATCCTGTACGTTCTCTGTCGCCTTCTGGAGACGTAACGGGCAGGTTGAGCAAGCAGCGCCGCCGGTTGAAATGCGGCTCTGCGCTCGCGGAGCGCCGGAGACAGGAACGGCGAGGGAGATGACTTCGATTGGCCTCGGCTGGCCGGCCGCGAATGCGCGAAGCCGATCTCCGCAGCGATAACTCCAGCGATCGGCATATTTTTCCGCCAGAGAAATCGGAGCGCAGATCCGGCGCGAGGCATGGGCGGAGGCGAAGCGCGCGTCCTTGATTTACACGCGGGATGACAACGCAGCCGGCAAGCTGCGGGCTCCCCGCAACCGCTCTCCGCAGGGCGGATCGAAGAGTGACAAACCGATGACATCTTCATGACAGGCGGAATTTCGCGGGTTCCTATACTCGCTCCATCGGGTCGTTCCTCCGCTGCGGAAAAGCTCCCCGGCGGCGGCAGCCATCGGCCGATTGGATGGGTATGCGGCGACGTATCAAAATTCAGGAGTGGCGCGCTCTTCTTCTCGCAGCCGCGCTGTGCGTCTGTGCATGGGACTGCGCGCGGGCGCAGAACGCGGAAGAGAATCATGCCGGATATGTGCCGGTACTCTCCGGCGGCCTGGGCTATATCCACACCGTGAGCGGAGGCGTTCCTGCGCTGGAGCCGCAGATCAATCCCGTTCTGCTGGTTCCCTTCGGACACCAACTTCTTCTTGAGTCCCGCACGGATTTCACCGGCTTTTTTGAGAGGCGAGACCTGACCTCCGGCCCCTTCACCGGAAAGATCTATAAGACGGTGGAGTTTGCGCAATTGGATTGGCTGGCGGATACGCACGTGATGGCGGTGGCAGGCAAATATCTGCTGCCGTTCGGCTTGTACAACGAGCGCCTGCAGCCGATCTGGATTCGCAACCTGCAGGACACGCCGATCACCTTGCCGATCGGAACACGCACCAGCGGCTCAGGGATGGGTGTGATGCTGCGCGGAGCCGCTACCCAGCAGACGTCGTACTCCATCCAGTATTCCGCCTACTTCTCCGCGCGAAGCGGGATCAACCAGCTGGACGCGGCGCGGACCGCGGGCGGGGACGCAAGCATTTACCTGAACAACGCTCACCTGGAGATCGGGACATCGTATCAGCGCTTTCTTCAGGACCATCGGATCAATAGCTCGGCTGTCTATCTCTCCTGGCAGCCGGCGGCGGAGATGGTGGATATGAAGGCCGAGTATGACTACAGCTACAACGGGAGCGGATATTGGCTGGAAACCGCCTATCGCCTGCAGAAACTTCCCATTCCAGCGTTCTTCCAACGGCTGCAGGCGGTGGGACGGATCCAGTACTTTGCTCCGTTGAATGGCGGCGGCAACGGGCTGCCGCGGATCAACACGCAACGCTTCGATGCCGGTCTGAATTACTACTTCCGGGATGACTTTCGGCTGATCTCAAGTTATGGCAGGAGCTTCAGCTCACAGCAGAACGCCAATGTATGGAATGTAGGTTTTACCTACCGCTTCCTCTTTCCACTTTGGCCGGCGAGGAAACGATGAAACGCCGTATCATAATCCCCTTTCTCTTGATCGCCTCCTCTCTGGGGGCGGTGGGAGCAGCAACTCTTGGGCCGTACTCCGCCCCGCAGCACAGCACGCAGCCGGCGCCGGCAGCGAGCCGCAAGCCGCCAATCCAGGCCGGGGAGCGCATCTTCCAGGAGAACTGCGCCCGCTGCCACACTCCGCCGATGAGCCTGCCGCAGCGAATCACGGGAACCGTGGTGATGCACATGCGCGTGCGGGCGCGCTTGTCGCACAAAGACCAACAGCTTTTGTTGAAGTATCTGACGCCTTAACTATGGGGAGGCAGGAAGGTCCAATGAACAGGATACGCACACTGACGCTTCTCGCGGCGATTGCTGTTCTGCTCCCTATGACGCCGTCAAGGACGCACGCGCAGGCGGCCGGCGAGACGATCGTGGTGCATGCCCACCGCTTCGCCTTCGTGCCGGCGGAGATCACGGTGAAGCAGGGGGAGCCGGTGACGCTGGAGCTGATCTCCGATGATGTGACACATCTGCTCCTGGTGCCGGATCTGGGAATCAGCCAGGAGATCGCCAAGGGGCATCCGGCGCGGGTGACCTTCACTGCTCAGAAGGCCGGCGATTTCTCCGGCCAGTGCGGACGCTTCTGCGGCAGCGGCCACGGGTCCATGGTGTTTACCGTGCATGTGAAACCGGACTGATGCGATGCGAAGATGCGCCATGATCTGGATTGCCGCGTGCGCCGCATGCCTCCCTTGCGGAGGTTGCAGGGCGGCGCCCCCAGGCCGGGCGGAGACAGCTGGCATTCAATGGGTCAAGCATCACGTGACGGTAGGAGGAAGGCACGACCGAAATCCATTCCAGGGCTCAGCTGAGTCCGTCGGCGCGGGACAGCGATGCTTTGGACTGTACTGCGTTGTCTGTCACGGACGCGACGGTCAAAACACCGGCGTGCCTTTCGCCGGGAAGATGAGTCCCCCGGTTCCTTCGCTGGCGTCGCAGGAGGTTCAGCGCTACAGCGACGGCCAGCTGAAGTGGATCATCGAAAACGGGATCTCTCCCTCGGGCATGCCCGCGTCGCGGGGGACGTTGAGCGATGACGATATGTGGAGGCTGGTCGTCTATCTGCGGCACCTGCCGCCGGCCGGCAGCCTGGGCGAGCCCCGGGTCTACTCCGAAGGGGAAGAATTCCATGCGGATCGTCAGTGACGGGACGTTTGCAAGGTAAGCGAGGGCGAGATGCTGAATGCCGACGATGTGGATGTAAAGGCGATGCATGCAATGCCGGCCGAGGAAGCCGACCCGCTGCTGAGCAGGGCGGCTTTCCCGTTGCGGGCTACGTATTTTCCTTTGGGATTTCCGCTGGAGGTGACCTCGAATTCACCGGCGATACTGGAGCTTGCCGAACAGAGCTGGGGACACCATCAGGCCAGATTCTCCACCCCTCCGCTCGAGCTCCGCCTCGGCGTCCACTATGGCCATCACCGCGCGGCCGCAGTACCGCCCGCACCGGTCTTCCGCTTGCAATGGAACCTGCTCTTGAATGTGGCCGACGCTCATAACTTCGTGGTCACTGACCTGGAGAAGGGCCGCTCGTTCGGCTGGGTTGCGCAATCTACCTTAGATAGCCCTCTGTATCTGCGATACCACCTGCTGGAGGCGGCTGCGCTCTCGATGCTGGCCTCTCTTCGCGCTGCTCCGCTGCACGCAGCATGCGTTTGCCCTTTTGGCTGCGGAATCCTGCTGTGCGGCGACTCGGGCGCGGGCAAATCGACGCTTGCCTATGCCGGCGCGCGCGCCGGATGGACCTTTGTCTGTGACGATGCCAGCTATCTCCCGCTGGGTCGCGAGGACCGGCTCGTAGTGGGCAACTGCCATCAGATACGGTTTCGCAGTACCGGGACGGAGCTGTTTCCCGAGTTGGAGGGCCGGCCGATCACTCCCCGGGCGGCGGGCAAGCCATCGATCGAGGTGCCCACGGCGGAGCTGTCCGACGTGGCGACGGCCAGTTCCGCCTTCGTGGAATACATCGTCGTGCTCAACCGCAGTCTCGCGGGCGTGGAGGAGCTGGCGCCGCTGCCCAAGCAGTCGATCCGGCCGTGGCTCGAGCAATCGCTTCTCCCCGGCATCGACTCCCGTACCGCGCGGGAAGATCTACTCCGGCGCTTCTTCGGCGTGGAGGTCTTCGAGCTGCGTTATCAGAACCTGGCCTGGGCCGTCGAACGGCTCCAGCAACTCGTGCTCACAGGACGGTAGCCCTCTATGAATCCGCATCCGGTCGGAAACGGAACGCTTGCGCCGCGGGTACGGCGCGAATTCGCAGCCCTCATGGCAGCGCTGCAGCTCCAGGGCGCGAATACCGAGGCCCTGCTGGAGCTCACCGAGCGAGAGTGGCAGGAGCTTTTAAAGTTCTGCGACCTGGCCCATCTCACCTTGTCTCTCGCGCGGGTCGAGGGATCGGGCTTTCCCGCCTGGGTGCTCGATCGCCTCGGACGGAATGTGAACGACAACGTTACCCGGTTCGAGCGAGTAAAGGCCACATATCAGGAAGCCGCGGCCGTTCTCAATGAAGCGAAGGCCAGATTCCTGGTGCTCAAAGGCTTTACCCAGTCGCCGGAGTACGTGAAGAATCCTCGCCTGCGGGTTCAGTCCGATCTGGATCTGTACTGTCCTCCGGAGATGGTGGAAAGAGCCAGGGCGGCTCTGCTCTCGATCGGTTACCGCCCGGACGAACGCCAGGATTACCGCCGCGCCGACCATCTGCCGGCGCTGGCGCGGCCGGGAAGCTGGCAATGGCGCGGCAATGCCTTCGATCCGGAGATGCCGCTTTCCATCGAACTGCACTTCTGCCTGTGGAACGAGGAGATCTCGCTCTTTCCATTGCCGGAGGTGAATCGCTTTTGGTCACGGCGCGAGTTTCGCAAGCTGGAGGATATCTCTTTCCCCGCATTAT
>DASYYO010000479.1:0-12983 GCA_035933805.1 Acidobacteriaceae bacterium
AAAATTGCAGCCGGTTCCAGCGTAGACTGCAAGAGAGCTTGTGCGGCGTATCGAGCAGTTCTCCCGCTCCTGGGCGAGGTTCACCCTGACTCTGGCGAACGCTTCCTCTCGCTCGGCCATCAGGGACATCTGTTGAGAGAACCCGGTCGAGGGAAGAAGCAGGATTTCAGCGCTCCGTCATCGGGGGAAGGTCTCGACGACGCCGCCAGGATCTGAAACGATCCAATCGTTTCCCGAAGAGCGAACCCGGCGCGCAAGGGCATTTGCCCGGCAGCCGGCTTGGAGATGGAACGAAGTGGATGCAATCGAAGGCAGCGCCTTCCACTTTTTCAATGCTGGAGTGATCTTGTTTGCAGAGATTCTGCGGGTGGACCCGGACGAACCGGAGCCGGACCGGGTCGAATACATTGTTTCCTGTTTGAGGAGCGGCAAGGTAGTCGGGATTCCTACCGACACTTTCTACGGCTTGGCGGTTGATCCGGTGAATCTGCGCGCCGTGGAAAAGATTTACGAGATCAAGAGCCGGCTCAAGCATAAGCCGCTTTCGCTGCTGATCTCCAATCCCGACCAGGCATATGGCCTGGCGCGTGAGCTTGACATGAACTTCGACCGTCTGGCCGAGCGCTTCTGGCCCGGTCCGCTGACCTTGATTGTGCGTGCAGGCTCCCGTCTCCCGCTGCGCTCCACCGCCAACACCGGCAACGTCGCGCTGCGCGTGCCGGACTGTCCGATTCCGCGAGCCATCGTGAACGCTTTGGGGCTGCCAATTACGGCGACGGCCGCGAACCTGCAGGGCGCGCCCGAGTGTAACTATGCCGCCTGTGTGCGCGACCAGATTGGAGATCGCATTCCGCTGATTGTGGATGGTGGTCCCACCGGCCGCACTGTCTCTACCACGATTGTCGATCTCTCGGCCGGCAACGGCTCCTGGCAGATCCTTCGCGAGGGCGCGATTGCTACCCATGAGATCGCCTTAGCTCTGCAAAACTAGGAAGCCGCATGATCGTACCGCCTACCAACCTGCGCGGTGCTTCAGGGGCCAATGTCACCGGGCGCTCCGCGGCGGGGCGCACGCTGATTCGCTTCCTGCTGATTCTCTGTATTGGAGGCGTTGCTGGCTGGTTTGTCTGGCTCAATGGCCAGATCGAGTACTATGCCGCGCGCGACCAGGCTCGCCCTGCAGACGCGATCGCAGTCTTCGGGGCCGCCGAGTACGATGGGCGCCCCTCTCCGGTCTTACGGGCCCGGCTGGACCATGCGCTGGGGCTTTATCAGGAGCAGCTTGCGCCTCTCATCATTACCCTGGGCGGCGGGGGCGCTCATGATTCCGAAGGCGCAGTGGGCCACGATTACCTCGTGGCCCATGGCGTGCCCGAAACTCAGGTCATCGCGGAGACGCAAAGCAGCAATACGGAGGAGTCGGCCCGGCGCCTCTCAACCATTGCCCGGGAAAACCATCTCAATCGCATCATCGCTGTCTCCGACGGCACCCACCTGTTCCGCATCCACAGCCTCTGCGCCAGCTTCGGACTCGATGTGTATACCTCGCCCCGGCCGCGCCAGCAGGCAAGGCCGTTGACCCCCTGGGAAGAGGGCCAGCGGCTCTTTCACGAGATGCTCAGCTTTACCCTGTGGCGCTTGCACATGCACTGAGCTGAGGGGGCACGAGAATTCTGAAACGAAAGCGATAATTTGGCCGCAGCGAGCACATTCTGCAAACAGCAGTGGCCATTTTGTGCTTGCAGCTTCATTCTGGAAAGGCGCGAGAGCCTTCAGCAACCTCTTGTCACACGAAAATCGTGTACACTTATTTCGTATGAAGAACATTACTTTGAGCGCCGACGAGGACTTGATCGAGCGGGCGCGCTCTATCGCGCGCGAACAGCGCAGGACGCTGAATGCGGCGTTCCGCGAATGGCTTATCCAGTTCACTCAAAGCGCGGGAGACGCCCAGGGTTTCGATGCGCTGATGAAGCACCTGCGGCACGTGGATGCGGGTGGGCATTTCAACCGAGACGAATTGAATGAGCGATAGATTTTTTCTGGACACGAATATCTTCGTCTATTCGTTTGACCGGACCGCGGGGATGAAGGCTCGAAAGGCTGCGCAATTGATCCGCAAGGCTCTGACGACGCAGAAGGGCATCATCAGCTATCAGGTCGTCCAGGAGTTCTTCAATGTGGCCCTGAGACGGTTCTCCCAGCCGATGAAGGCGGCGGATGCCGAGCAATATCTCGGCACGGTTTTCCGCCCCTTGCTCGGCGTGCATTCGTCACCAGCGCTCTACGCTGAGGCTCTCCATCTTCAAGCCAGGAGCGGGCTCTCGTGGTACGACTCATTGATCGTTTCCGCTGCTATCCAGGCGCAGTGCGCTTTTCTGTTTACGGAGGATCTCCAGCACGGTCAGCGATTCGGAAGTCTCCAGGTTGCGAATCCCTTTCTCTGAATCCGCAGAGCCGGCGAAGGGAGCCAGGATACTCAGCGGTGGTCGCAGCCACTTTCTTCCTGCAGAATTCGCCGTTTGGTCGAAGCGCTCTGTTCAGAGCCAGCACCTGCCCGGTTCATGGTGGTTGTGACAGGTGCAACCAGGCAAAGAGCCCCCATGCCATCAGGGCGGCAGCCAGAGTCGATAGAAAGTTCACCGCATCGTTGTTCAACCAATGGCTCCGTTCCAGAGTTGCGCCGAGAATGCTGTCGAAGAACAGACCGCCGATGGCGCTCGCACCGGCGGCGAAGGCCAGGCTCAGGCTCAGTCGCAGGGTTGGGATGGCTGCGAGGACGATGACGGCGGCGCCCATGCAGCCGGCGAGCGATCCGGCAACGCTGACCGCGCCATCCGTTCCCGGGGAGACCCTCCGGCCGGTTGTAATCAGGAAGGGATCTCCGCCCAGAACCTCTCCCAGTTCGCTCGAAAGCGTATCGGCGGTGGCCTCGGCCAGGACGGCGGCGATCATCAACGGCCACAGATTCCTGAGAGAAAGATATGTGTCGCCGGTCTGCGATGGATCGCCGGTGATCGACAGGCTGAGAGCCAGAGCTGCCGTCAATCCGGCGGCCCCGAGGTTCGCCACCACCTGGGACGCGCCGCGCCCACGCCTCTCCTCAGCGACTCCCAGTTGTTCTTTCCTGCGCCTGCCGAACTTCGTTGCCGCCAGGGTAAGCAAAAACAGAGTGAGCAGCGGAAGCAGGGGAGAGTGCACCCAGACTCCGTCGCCGGAGGCGATGCTCATGAAGACGAGATCCGCCGTCAGAACGCCTCCAGCGATCGCTGCCGGCCATGTCGCCGACCGGGCCAGCCGTGCGGCGACGGCGAGCGCGAGGCTGATCAGGACTCCTGCAAAGATCTGGCCTCGGGCCTCTGCCGGCCTAGTTCGCATTGCAAAGCCAACCACCGCGCCCCCGCACAGAGGCAAGATGGCGCCCACCAGCAAAGCCGATTGCCATCGCAATTGGCCGGAGGGCTGGGCTGGCGGCATCAAATTGGTTTCTCTCATGCCAGCCAGTCTTTTTGCCCCCGGCGTATCGCTGGATGTCCCATCGCGTTTACAATCATCTTTCTACCCTGTTCTATCGTTCGTTGTACCGGCAAGCGGCATCGCTAAGCCAATGTTTTTATCCCAGCGGTCCCGCAGTGCGGCCGAACGCTGGACAGGCTGATTGTCTACGGGCTTCTTTTCGTGGGACTATGCCTACCGTAAACGCTCAAGAAGCGAAGTGGAGTGAGGTATTTACGAGTGCGTAGCGTGGTATGGCCCCAAGTGCGGGGTTTGCAGCGGGTGTTCTCGCTGGGTAGTGGAATCCAGGCTCTCAAACGAATCTCATCGTTGGGACACAAAGGGCGCGGTATCAACTCCAATTTCATCTCCAGCCAAAGCGGGAATACGCCGGTGAATTTGCGTCCCTTCTCGGCATCGCGCGCCGCCGATTCCATGCGCCTGGTCTTCCGGGTTTCGACGGTCGTGGTTTGCATCGCGCTTGCCGGGTGCGGACAGACGTACCGTCCGGTAGTCACCCCGGTGAATCCTACCGGACCGGCTCCCCAGCCGGAGAGCTTCCTGATCGTAACGACGACGACCGGTTCGGACACTCCGGGACTGGCAAACGTCTTCGACGGTTCCGGCGACACCCTCCTCACGCAAGCCCAGTTGAACAACGGTCCCCTCGCTGCCACCCTGAACGCGACGGGAAGCCCCGCGACGACGGTCAATACCGACGGGACCGTGAACACTTACACCCCATCGACGACGCTCCGAACGGACGTGGTCGAGAGCAGTGCGCTGATCAGCTCGCCCTCGCAGCCGGCCCTCCCGTTCAACCTCATTTCGACGCTCGACAACCTGTTCATTGCGCTGCCCCGGGCCAAGGTGCCGGCAGCGGCGGTCATGAGCAACTCAACCGGCGTCTATCAGTTGGTTCAGGAGCTGCCTCTGGCTGCGAGTCCGGTGAACTTCGCCGGAACCGCGAACGCGCAGCGGATCTACGCCATCTCTCAGGACAACGGTTCAAACAAGGTCGCCTTCGGCAATTGCGACAATCCATCGCAGGTCACCACACCCGGCCAGGTCGCCTCCATCGAAACATCCACATTGACGATTTCGCGTACCTTGCCCGTGGGGATATGCCCGATCTACGGCGTCGGCTCGACTGACAACCTCCGGACTTTTATTCTCAATCGCGGCAGCGGGACCGTCACTGTCATCAACAGCCAGTACAACGAGCTGGACGCCACTCCCAACCGGCAGAATCTGAATCCGGCGAACGGCACGCTGACGCTGCCGGCTCCTGCGGGATACACCGGGGGAACGTTCAACGCAGGGCCGGTCTACGCGGACTATTACGCGCCGACCTCGCAGCTGGTGACGGCCAACTACGACTCCAACACCATCAGCATTGTCAACGTCAGCCTCGATGTCTTCGGCAACGACTCTCCCATCTTCGGCCAGACGGTGACGATTCCCGTAGGCAAGGGACCGACGGCGCTCACCATTCTTCATGACGGCAGCCGCGTCTACGTGGCCAATCAAAAGGACAGCACTGTCAGCGTCGTCAATCTCACCACATTCCAGGTGGAGGCGACCATCCCGGTGACAGGGCATCCCATTGCGATTGCCTCAATCTTCAGCACGCCATATGGGCAGGTCTTCGTCATTCCATCCGATCAGCCGTACATGTCGGTGATCCGGACGGATACTGACCAGGTCAACGCCGCCGTGCAGCTGGACGGAATCGGCGTCGACGTCCGTGGATCCACCCAGATCGCAGGAGCCACATCCGTTGCCGGTACTTCGAACAGCGCCAACAACGTCAGCCACGCCTGCGGGAGTGGCGCGCCCTGCGAATATCTGCCTCCCAACGTCACCATCCCTTAGGACATAACCCCGGCGGTCAGTTCCGCCAGGGCTCCATCCTGATCCCGCGCGGATCACGCATTCGCCCTGGGCGTCTTCCTTTGGGCTCTTCGGGTTTGCGCGAGCAGGCCCGGAGGGCCAGGCGCTTGGCTCTCCCTCAGCCGGTGACGGCCAGCTCTTCTTCCAGCAGTTGGCGTTGGAAGAGCTCCGCGTAGTAGCCGCCCTTTGCCATTAACTCAAAGTGGCTGCCCAGCTCCACGATGCGGCCTGAGACCAGGACGGCAATCTGATCGGCGTGGCGGACCGTCGAGATGCGGTGGGAGATAAAGACGGTCGTACGCCCCTGCATGAGCCTCTGCAACTCACCGAGAATCTGCTCCTCGGTATAGGTGTCCACGCTGGCCAATGCGTCATCGAGGATAAGAATGCGCGGATCGCGCAGGATGGCGCGGGCGATCGCCGTGCGCTGCTTTTGCCCTCCCGAGAGCGTCACGCCGCGCTCTCCGACGGCCGTACCGAAGCCGGCGGGGAACTCTTCGAACTCCCGCCGGATATGCGCCGCTTCCGCCGCCTGAAGCACCTGCTCATCGGTCGCCGTGGGTACGCCGAAGGCTACGTTGTTGCGGATGGTTTCGCTGAAGAGGAAGGTCTCCTGGGGAACGAAGCCGATATTCGATCGCAGGGTCTCCAGCGGGTAATCGCGGATTGGGCGGTTATCAATCAGCACAGCGCCCTCCGGAGCGTCGTACAGCCTGGGAATAAGGCTTACCAGGGTCGACTTGCCGGAGCCGGTAGGGCCCACGATCGCCAGGCTGCTCCCTGCGGGAATCTTCAGCGACAGGGAATGCAAGACCTCTGTATCCGGAGCGCTTGAACCAGCATAGGAGAACGACAGATCGCGAAACTCGATCTCCCCGCGCAGTTGGAGATCCCGGGGAATTGCCGGATCCGCCGCCGCGTCATCAATGGACGGCTTCTCCGATAACAGCTCATCAATGCGCGTTACCGACGCAGTGCCTCGCTGCACCAGGTTCACCACCCAGCCGAGGGCGATGATCGGCCAGGTCAGCATCACCATATAGGTATTAAAGGCGACGAAATCGCCGATGCTGATGCGGTGCGATAGAACCTCGCGGCCGCCCACAAGCAAGGCGATGGCCATGGCGAGTCCGAGCACAAACTCCAGCGTCGGCCAAAGCATCCCCATCAATTGAACCAGGCGCAGCCCGCGGCGCACATTCTCCTGGTTGGACTTCTCGAAGATGGCGATCTGCGCATCTTCCTGGACGAAGGCCCGCACCAGCCTTGCCCCGGAAAAGTTCTCCTGGGCCTGTGCGGAGATCTCCGAGAACATAGCCTGAATCCGTTCGAAGCGCTCATGGATGCGGCGCCCGATGGTCTGGATGAGAACGCTGGCCAGCGGAAGGGGCGCTAAAGCAACCAGCGTCAGGAACGGACTGATGCGCAGCAGAAAGAACAGAGCGCCGATCGAGAACAGCACCGTGTTGGCGCTGTACATGATGGCCGGCCCGAGCAGCATGCGAACCGCATTCAGGTCATTGGTCATCCGGGCCATGATGTCGCCCGTGCGACGCTGCTGGAAGTATCCCGCCGTCTGTCTTTCCAGATGGCGGAATAGATCGTTGCGCATGTCGAACTCGATCTCGCGCGAGATGCCGATGATGATCCAGCGGGTCAGGAAGAGGAAGACGCCCTTGGCCAGCGATATCCCCACCAGCGTACCGGCATAGAGAAAGATCTTCTGCCGGGTGACGCCGCGGTTCAGATCGTCGATGGCGATGCGAATGACCTGGGGAAAGAGGATCCAGATCGCATTCGAGAGCACGACCGCAACCCCGCCCCAGAAGAAATCCCGCTGGTAGCGGCGCATGTACGGAAAGAGGGGGCGGAGCGTGGCAAACATGACAATTCCAATTCTAAGCGGTGAGCGGCGATTTCATGCCGCTCCTGTGGTCAGGTGGGCGTTCGCAGAAGCAGGTATCCTCCGGCCAGGGCGAAGAGCAGGTCAGGGGACCAGGCTGCCAGCAATGCGGGGAGCATGTTGACGTCGCCCAGGGCTACGAATGTCTCTTCGATCGCCCAATAGGCGATGGCCAGGCCGATGGCTGCGGCGATGCCGGTCAGCGATCCGCGTCTCCCCATGGACAGGGCGAAGGGTATCGCAAGGATAGCCATGACCAGGGTAATGAGAGGAAACGAGAGCTTGCGATTGAGCTGAACGCTGAGCGACTTGGTGTCAAACCCGCTCTGCCTGAGAGCCCCGATATAACGCTTGAGCTCGGCAAAGCTCATCTCCTGGGACTGCAGGGCTTCGGTCTTGAAGTATTGCGGCTCCTCGGTGATCTCCGGGAAGCTGGCTACCTTGAACTGGCTGTAACTGCTGACCTCGTTCTCGTCGAAATTGCGCTGCCAGCCCTGCTCGAGGATCCATTGATGGATCTGCGGCTCCCAATGAGCGCTGGAGGCAAAGATTCTTCGCGATATGAAAAAGCTCTCTGGATTGAACTCGAAGACCGTGAGATTTGCGAAGCGATTATGCTCTGCGTCGAAAAATTCGTAGTAGAAGATCCGCCCCGGCTTGCCGGGCTGCTGCAGCCCGAAGATCCACTTTTTGCCTGGGCGAAGAAATGTCTGCGCGGGCTTGCCTTTGATCACGCTGCGCAGAGCCTCCTGCCGCCGGTTCGCGGTGGGCAGGTAGGACTGATCGAAGAGAAAGAGAGCGACAGCAAGGGCCGCGGCGATGACCAGCACCGGAACCATCACCCGATAGAGGCTGATGCCGGTCGCTTTCATCGCCGTGAGTTCGTTGGTCCGGGTAAGCACCCCGAAGGTGACCAGCACCGCCACCAGCACTCCCAATGGAGTGATCAGGTAAATCATGCTGGGCGTGAGATTGATGAGATATTCGCCAACCGTAACCAGGGGAGTGCGGTTGCGGATGATGTCCCCGAGCAGCTCAAACAGCGTGAACACCAGCATCAGCATGACAAAGCTCACCAGCACCAGCAGGAAGGTGGTGAGGAACTCGCGCAGGATATAGTCGTCCAGAATCAGGGGGAAACGGCCCCGGGGGTGCCGCTGCGGCTTTGATTGGACCTTAGGCGCCGCCTTGGAGGACTTGGCGCCCACGCTCATCAGCCATCCGGCCAGCGAAGAGAGCTGCGCGGAGACCGCACCCCCGACCGCCATCTGGCGCAGGAGCAGCAGTCCGCAGACGGCGAAGAGGATATTTGCCGCCCAGACTCCGGCAAAGACTGAGACCTTTCCCTGCCGGGCGAGCGCTACGCCGGTCGAGGAGAGAAAGTAGTAGATGAAGACGAGCGCGATGGTCAGCACGAAACCGGCGCTCTTGCCCCCGCGCCGGGAAGATATGCCGAGCGGAATCCCGATCAACATCAGGACGAGGCACGCCGCCGGATAGGCAAAGCGCCTCTGCATCTCGATCATGTACCAGCGGCCGCCGGGCGCGACGGCCTTCCGGTATAGCTCGCTGTTGCTCATGGCCAGGATAGGAGTGTCGCTGTGGCCGATGCGCTGATCGTCCTGCAATCCCATGGCGAGCGGGAGATCTGACTCCGCGAAGGTGGAGACCTGGTATTGCTCGTCGCCCTGGGTATTCACCAGCTCATGCTCGGTGCCGTCGCGCAGGCGCATCATCACCGTCTGGTCTCCCTGGTTGACGACGGTGGCCTGCTCCGCGGTGATCACCTTGGGGTCGCCCGGATTTGTCAGGTCAGCCAGAAAGAGACGCTGCCACTGCGAGGCGCCGGTGCTGGTTCGCACGTCCTGCACGTAGAGCACGTAGTTCTTGAAGTTCTCGTAAAACACCCGAGGCTGTACTTCAAAGGACGCCTGCTGGTTCTTGAGCGAGTCTTCCAATCGAAGGAAAGCGGCGGTCGCCTTCGGCGCGATATAAAGCGTATTCGCCAGAGACGCCACCCAGGCCAGCACGGCAATCGCCGAGAGCACCCGGACAAAGTTCCAGATCCCGATTCCCGTGGCGCGCATGGCGGTGATCTCACTGTCTGCCGCCAGGCGGCTAAGGCCCAGCAACACCCCGACCAGCACCGCCATGGGAATCGTCACGATCAGGTAATTGGGCATCAGGAGAAAGAACATCTCCGCCACGCCGCCTAGTGAAGAACTGTTACGTACCCCCATCTCAAGAAGATGGCCGAGATTCTTCATGTAAAGGACGAAGGTAAAGATGGCGCCGCCGATGAGCGCGTGGGAGAGAACCTCACTCCAGATGTAGCGGGTTAGAATACGCACGGTTTCAACTTTGGCGACGGCTGCGGTCTGCCAAAGGATCGTCGCCGCCGCCGGTCGGGAACAGTCTCAGAGTATCAGCTTCTTAGCCGTTCGATTTCCGCTGGCCGCACTCCTTCGGCGGAAAAAAAGGTGCGCTTCTGAAGTCTCTCAACTGGAGAAAGGCTTCAGAAACGCACCAAGGAGGGAGACCCATGACTTCTATGGACTGATCTTGAACCTTAGGCTCTCGTGGAACAATGGCGCATAGGTGGGAGAGCGCACTCCACTATTCAGTGGCTTTGGTCTTCGGCGGCCGTGGCCGCCGCCGAAGGGGTATCGGCCCCGGGCGAGAAGCGGTAGCCCACCCCGCGTACCGTCTCCAGAAAGACCGGGGAGGCGGGGTTGTCCTCGATATAGCGGCGCAGGCGCACGATGAAGTTATCGATGGCGCGCGTATCCGTGTCCTCGTGGACGCGCCACACCTGTTCCAGCAGCTCCTTGCGCGAGATGATGCGGCCCTGGTTGCGGACCAGGTAGCGAAGAAGATCGCACTCCATCAAGGTGAGGCGGACGGTCTTGTGGGGTGCGGTGAGCTCCAGCGACTCAAAGTCGATCGACCGGCCGGCAAAGGAAAAACTCGACAGCGCCTCCTCCCCGGAGGGCCGGGAGGCGGCGGCAGCGGCAGCCGGGAGCGGGACCGATCGATGCCAAGCCATGCGGCGCAAAAGACTGTTCAGCCGGGCAAGCAGGACGGAGAGGTCGAACGGCTTAGGAAGATAATCGTCCGCCCCGGCATCGAACCCGCGAAGGACATCCTCGGGCCGTCCCCGCGCGGTCAACATCAGAATCGGAACATAGTTCTGCCGCGCGCGCAGTTCCGCGGCGACGGAGAAGCCATCGCGGCCGGGGAGCATGACGTCGAGAATGACGG
Source organism: Acidobacteriaceae bacterium (assembly GCA_035933805.1). Taxonomy (GTDB): domain Bacteria; phylum Acidobacteriota; class Terriglobia; order Terriglobales; family Acidobacteriaceae; genus PALSA-350. The sequence continues at coordinate 10,553 of DASYYO010000479.1, forward strand.
CATCCACCGGAGTACGGTCGAGGATCTCAAGCGCGCGCTCACCGTCGGTCGCAACTTCCGCTGCGTAGCCTTCCGCCCGCAGGTTGAAGAGAAGGCCTTGCGCCAGGTGTGCCTCGTCTTCGACGATCAGGACAACCGGGCCTTCGCTCATGCGTGGGCCTCGCTGGTCTCCACTGCGGGAACCAGCACCCGCGGCAGTTGCAGCAGAATGGTCGTGCCATGACCCTCGCCGGCGGACTCGGCAAAGGCATCTCCTCCGTGCTGCCGGGCAATCGAGCGAACCAGAAAGAGACCAAGGCCGGTGCCCTTCACGCTGAAGACGTTCCGCGCAGGAACCCGATAGAAACGCTTGAAGATCCGCTTCAGATGAGCGGCCGGAATGCCCAGGCCCTGATCGGTGATTGCGAGAATGATCCAGGCCTCTCCCTGGGTGGTGAGCCGTACGCGAATGTGCGGGCCCTGCGGGGAGTACTTCACTGCATTGTCCAGAACATTCAATACGGCGATCCGCAGGTCTTCCGGATTGCCGACCGTAACCAGCTCGCCGTTTGGCGCGTCTTCGGTGAACTCGATCGCCGCCGAGTCGAGATGATAGCGCTGCAGGGTCGTACGGATAGCCTCCCGAACAATCTCGCCAAGCGCAATGCGCAGGCGCACCTGGTCGCGTGCCCGCTGCCCCACCTCTCCTGCCTTCAGAACCTGCTCCACCGTCGCCAGCAGGCGCTCGGTATCGGAGAGCATGATGGAGTAGAATTCCCGGCGTTTGGCTTCGGGGATCTCCAGCCGCTGCAAGGTCTCCAGATACAACCGGATCGAGGCGATCGGCGTCTTCAGCTCGTGCGTCACCGCATTCAGAAAGCTGTCATGACGCTCGTTCCGGCGTACCTCTCGCACTAGAAAGATTGTGTTCAGAATGAGGCCTGCGATCAGCAGCAGGAAGAGAGGGATTCCGATGATGAGGGAGACCAGGCTTCGCCAGTTGACGATGATCCAAGCGACATTGAGCGCGACCGCCAGCGCGACCAGGCAAACGCAGAGGGCGATAAAGAAGAACATCGCACGCCTGCGCCGGGTGATACGCATACCCCACAGTATAAAGGGCGCGCAGGCAGCGCGGACGGAAGGGTTGGCGGCCTCTCAGGCGGTCTGATGTGTCTCCTTCCATGTCGCCCCGATCTGGTTGGCCAGTTCTCCCACCGGGTGCGCCGACGCTTGCATGACGCTGGCGCCTAAAGGCTCACCCCGGCGATACATAAGGTAAGCTGCCAAAATACCTGAAGCTACGGTTGCCCAAAGAAGAACACGTCTCATCTCTCTGCTCCTTATTCCGGCGATCATCTCTAGGATGACCGTCGGGCGGGGACCAGGATGCCTCCGGCGGAGAGATTTGGCCCCACATCCCGTCGCGCCCCCAACCCGATGCCGTCGATGGACGAACTCCTCCGCTGACCAACAGCAAACTTGCCTCTTACGGATTCTTCGCGGTATAAAGAAGTCGTGATGCAAAGTGCTGCGCGCCAGTTCTTTTTCTTTACCGGCCGCTATTGGTTTCCAATAGCGGACTCGGCGGCGTGCGCGCATTCACGGAATTAACTCCAGGTTCAGCGCAATACCACCGAGGGCCGCGACAAGATCGCGGCCCTCGTATTTTTTGGTGCAAAGAGGATGCCATCATGAACGCCACCGCCGTTGAAAGCATAGAACCCGTTGCCGCAAAGCCGGCCGCGACGAACCCTCTCCGCCTGGTCTGCCGGTCCATGCGGGAAAAGCGAAGCCTGGTGCAAGTCGGCACGGCATGTTTTGGAGGTCCGCAGCCGGTCGTCATCGCCGGGCCTTGCTCGGTGGAATCCTATGAACAGACACGCCTCGCTGCCGACGCGGTCAAAGCCGCGGGGGCAGGCGTTCTGCGCGGCGGAGCCTTCAAACCTCGAACCTCTCCCTATGACTTCCAGGGCCTGGGCGTCGAAGGCCTCGAGATCCTTGCCCGCATCCGGCGCGAGACCGGTTTGCCGGTCGTCTCCGAGGTGATGAGCACCGATGACATCGACATCGTGGCCGGCCATGTGGACATGCTGCAGGTCGGCGCGCGAAACATGCAGAACTTCGCTCTCCTGCGAAGGCTCTCCAAATGCGATCGTCCCATTCTGTTGAAGCGGGGGCCGGCTTCTACCGTGAAGGAATGGCTGCTGGCCGCGGAGTATCTGCTCGCAGGGGGCAACGATCAGGTGGTGCTTTGCGAGCGGGGCGTCCGGTCCTACGATCCGGAGCTGCGCAATACCTTCGATCTTGCCGGCATGGCGCTCGCCCGGCAGCTCACCCATCTGCCGGTGATCGCCGATCCATCGCACGCGACCGGACGCCGCGACCTGATCCGGTCCATGTCCCGGGCTGCGCTGGCTGCGGGCGCCGATGGGCTGATGATCGAAATCCA
>DASYYO010000481.1:0-2588 GCA_035933805.1 Acidobacteriaceae bacterium
ACAATTTTTCTGTGTTCTCCTATTGCTCTGCTTTCTTCTCGATGGCATGCACCGCTCAAGCTCGCCGATATCTACAATTGCCCGGGTGTGCCTCCGGGGCATTTCGACCATATGGCGGTTCATGGACACCGGTTGTTTGTCACCGCTGAAGCAGCCGATGAGGTTCTTGTCTTTGACGCCCGTAATGGCAAGCTACTCCATACGATCGTCGATATTGATGTACCTCATGCGCCAGTGTACAGAGTAAGCCGCAATCAACTTTATATAAGCTACGGGGGCAGCGGGGGCGCGACCGGCGGTCTGAAAATCTTTGATGGAAATACCTACAAGCCGATTGGAGATCTGCGACTATTTCCGCATGCTGATGCGCTTGCTCTGGACGCCGAGAACCATCGCTTGTACATCAATGACGGCGGTGGGGAAGGAACCCTACCTTATGGCCGGATCCGGGTGATCAGCACCACAACTCTGCATGCGATTGGAACGTTCAGGGTTCCGGGGGCGCGTCTCAAGCGCATGGTACTCAATTCCGCTGGAGCCGAGCTTTACATCGACGATGTCGTGGATGACGAGGTGGACGTGGTTGATACGCACAGCGGGATCATCCGAGCGAAGTGGCCGGTCCGGCTGGGCAAGTTAAACATTCCGATTGCACTCGATGAGGCGCACGAACGATTGTTCGTGGGGTGCCGCAGCGGAGTCATTGTTGTTTTTGATGCGCAAAGCGGGAAGGAGCTCAAAGCTCTGCCCATCGCGAAAGGGATTGACGACCTGGCCTTCGATCCGGAATCCGGCAGGCTTTACGCCTCCTGCGGCCAGGGTGAAATCGATGTCTACCGCGAGCAGGATTCCGATCACTACAAACTCCTCGGGCGCATTCCATCAGCGCCAGGCGCGAAAACAGGAATCGTTGCACCTGAGTTGAGGAAGTACTTTCTGGCAGTTCCCGCCGAGAGCGGATACCCTGCTCGAGTGTTCAGTTATGACATCCAATAAATCCCGCCGGATGCCGGAAGATACCGCCAGCCGGGGCGTAGTGGAAATTGAAATGCATTTCCGATTGCATGGGAAGCGCCAGTTGCGGTATAAGGTGCGGGTATCAGGAGTTTTTCGGTGGCGCTCTGATCGATCCCGTTTGGGCAAAGGAAGCGAAGGAAATGAGAGTGCTGCTCATTGAGGACGAACAGAAACTCAGCGCATCTGTAGCACGAGGCCTGGCCGCCGAGTCTCTGGCCGTGGATGTGGCATATGACGGCGAGGAGGGCTACGCGCTGGCCGAAGCGTATTGCTACGATCTGGTGGTCCTCGATCTGATGCTGCCCAAGATGGATGGGTATGACGTACTGCGGCGCATTCGACAGAGAAACAAGGACGTGCCGGTTCTGGTTCTCACCGCTCGACATGCGCTGGAGGACAAAGTGCGGCTCTTTGAAGGCGGAGCCGACGATTACCTCACCAAGCCGTTTGCCTTCGCGGAATTACTGGTGCGCAGCAAAGCGCTTCTCCGCCGGCGGCCGGAGAGCCGTTCAAGCGTTCTGGTAGTCGACGATCTCGAGCTGAACCGCCTGAATCAAACCGTGAAGCGGGCGGGCCGGCGCATCGAGCTGACGAATAAGGAATATGCGCTTCTCGAATATCTGATGCTGCACCCAGGCCGCGTACTTTCGCGGAATATGATCATTGAACATGTCTGGGACCAGAGCTTTGACGGATTCACGAATATCGTGGATGTCTATATGTGCCATCTGCGTGCCAAGGTAGATGAAGATAACAGTTATAAGCTCATCCATACGGTGCGGGGCGCGGGTTACAAGATACTTGGCGAGAGCGAGCCATGAAAGGCCCCTCTTTACGTTTGCGAATTACGGCGTGGTACGTCGGGCTTCTTGCGGCAGCCCTTGTCGCCTTTGGAAGTTTCCTGTATTGGAGTTTGGGCCATTCTCTGTTCAATTCCCTGAACCGGCAGCTGGCGTCGAATGCCGATAACATCGCTCAAGAGTTTGTTGCGCGCGCTCCGCAGAAAGGCGATGTCTTCCTCGTCCACGAGATCAACGAGACGTACGCGCCCCGGAGCAGCGGATGGTTCATTCGAATCCTGGGTCCGACGAAAACAGTCCTTTACCAATCGGGACAGCCGCGCAACGCCGAATGGAAACCGGAAGACGTACCGTTTCCATCCTACGATTTGACTCATGGGGAATACAGCAAAGCTGAAGTGGATGGCAGCCGATTAGCAAGCTTTGCACTGCCGTACCGTGGTTACATTATCCAGGTGGCCCGATCGGAGGCTCAGGAGCAAGAGAACCTGCGGAGCCTGCTCTTAGCGCTTCTTCTGCTTACTCCGTTGACGCTAGTGGCCGCCGTGTTGGGCGGGTACGGCCTGATGAGTCTGCCGCTCGCGCCTGTGGCATCCCTGATGGAACAGGCGGAACACGTGGGGATCGGGAATATGGGGCGTCGCCTCTCCGTGATACGCACGGGCGACGAGTTAGAACGCCTTTCACTGTCCCTAAATCGGATGATAGCGCGCCTCGAGGACTCTCTCTCTCATAACCAGCGATTCTGCGCCGACGTTTCTCACGAGCTGC
>DASYYO010000482.1:0-9340 GCA_035933805.1 Acidobacteriaceae bacterium
CTTGCCGGTGTCGACTTCCCCTGTATAGATGTTGCCCTGGCTGTCCAGACTCACTTGATGGAGCCAGTGAAAATCGCCCGGCGTGCGTCCGCTGCGCCCCAGCCGGCCTAGCTCCTCAAGGCTGCTTCGATTGAGGACATAGATGGTCATGTTGGCGTTGTCGCCAATATAGAGGCAGCTTTGCGCCGGGTCGGTGGAGAAGCTCATGGAAACCGCGGTCCCAATGATGCTGGTGTGCGGGCTGACAAATTGCTCGGAGATGAATCCGCATTTTCCAGGCAAGCCGGCCGGATTGCTGCATGGCTTTCCCAGTGAGGGATCGTTTTTATCAAAGACTTGAATGCGGTCGTTTCCCCGGTCGCAAACATAAATCTTGCCGTCGTTGGCAATCTTGACGCAGTGCACCGGGTTGCGGAAGAAAGCAGGCTTCTTCTCGCCCCGGGTAGAGCCCTCAATCCAGGTCCCGGCGGCCTTGGCGACCGCGTCGTCGACCGGATTGTTTCCATAGGCGCCGAAGTGGCCGATATATTGGCCGGTGCCGGCATCGACAATCAGGATGCGGCGGTTTCCATATCCGTCGGCAATGTACAGGCGGTTGGTTGCGGGATCGACCACCATGTCCGCTGCCTGGTAGAGCAGCGGTGTGTCATGGATGCCGCCATGGGTGTCGTTGCTGTCCGGTCCGTGGGGCGTTCCTCCGATCCTCATCTTGAAATTGCCGTCCATGTCGAACTTCAGGATGAACCCATCGCCGCCTTCTTTGTTGGTCGCCCAGGGCGAGCCTCCATGGTCGGCCGCCGCGGAGTTTCCGGAGAGCCAGACGTTGTCGTTCTGGTCGACGTAGATGCCATGCTCGCTGCTGGGCCAGAGGCACCCTGCGTCGGCCTTGCATTTACCGCCGAGAAAACCGGGGTCCGCGGGACCACCCCAGGAGCGCAGCAACTTTCCATTGGTATCGAACTCCAGAACGGAGGGAGCGGCCTTGCAGCAGTCCGCGATGGGACCGTATGGACGCGCCTGCCCGAGTCCGTCGACCGGTTGGCCTTGCGCATTGACGGCGCCCGGCATGGGGGCTTCGAGCCCCGCTTCTTCATTGGTCAAAGTACGCGGCCGATTGTAGACCCAGATATGGTCATGCCGGTCGACATACAGGCCGCCGATCTGACCCAGAGTCCAGTTGTTTGGCAAAGGTTGCGGCCACGCCGGATCGACCACGAAGCCGGGCGTTCTGCCGCCGGCGGATGCGTTGTAGATGCCTGTCTGCCGGAGCAGCCGGTCGAGGGAGCCGTTGTCCTGGAAGATCTTGCTGCTCGTATCGCCAGCCATCGCCAGGCTGGTCAGCATCCATAACATTCCCGCGAGCACAGCCTTTGCTCTGCTGTGGATCATGAGGTTTATTATCCTTTCGGCCTGGCTGCGGGAGGCGCAGCGCGGCTGGTGAAATGGCGAGCAGACTCATGGCGGCCATGCTGAGCGCAGTGAGCACCTGGCTTCCGATCCGCCGCTGGAGCCTAGCCCGAACGCAAGCCATCCTATCGCTTCCGGTGCGCAGCGGCCCAGGGTTTTCGAGGGGGTTCCTGGTCTTGGGGTGACGGCCGTGCTATGAGGGGCTGGTCAGGATTCAGGAGGAGAGCGAGCCGGGAGAACTCAAGACGTCCCGGACGCGCTTGGACAAGAAGCAAACTCGACCTTCCGAGTCCGGCGCAAACTTACTCCTCGGGCAGACCGTGTGTCCCATGCCTCGCGGCGCTCTTAAGCGAAGCATGGGACTCCACAGGAGCATGGTGCGAGCTGTCGCGGTCCTCCTGCCGCGCTTAAAGATGGCGCGCTTTTCCGCAGTGCCGCGCGCGGTTCGGTTCGCAGCCGGGGATCTGGATTATTGATCGTTTCCCTCAATCAACGTAGAAGGAACTGCGGACAGGTAGCCGGCCAGCCCTCCGGATCCGTGATTCGGGCCCGCCGTGAAGTACACCTCCGCAGAGGGCGTGCTCGCGGCATCGTAGTTATTCGGACTTGTATTTCCCGGGCTGAGCGCCCAGATCCCATTGATGGCGATAGGCTTTCCGGTTGGATCTTCGAGCATGCCCAGGAAGCGGCCGGTCACAGGATCATAGGCGGCGATCAGGCCGCTCGACTCGGTGGTTCCACCACCGGCGAATTGCCCGATAAGCAAGTCGTGACTGTAGAGTCCGAAATCCAGCGGAGCCAGGGCCACGCCCCAGGGAGCGTTCAGCCAGTCTCCATGTTCCAGCCGAAGCACCAGCCGGCCCGTGGACGTGTAGATATCCACGTATCCGAATCCCGGCCCATCGGTTTCAAACGGCATTCCCTCCTGATGCAAGGCATAGGTCACGACAATATCGTTTCCGATGGACTGCACGTTGAAAGGCACATAATCCTGCGGCAGTTGCTCGTCCTCAAAGGCCCTGTCGTCGTCGTCCCGCTGGCCGTGCTCGTGGAACTGCGAGCGGTGGAGGTCCACCCGGTGGAAGGCATTGTCATAGACATCCACCGTGCCCTTGTTGAAGTTGGCTGCATAGAGATAGCGGTTGCCGCGAATGAAAGCGCTGGTCAAGCCCGTGTACGAGGAGCCATCGGTCGTCTTGACCAGAGTGACCGCATGGGTCGAAGGCGGTGACGCGCCCTGGGCCAGGCCCGCCGCCGAGTTCCAGCCGGCGATGGTTCCATCGATCGTGGCGAAAAGAAAGACTGCCTGCATGCCCGGCGCAATGAGAAAGTCGGTTGGGCTGCCGTTGAAGATCGTGCCCGTGGGTGTTCCAGTCTTGCCCGATGCCGCTGCCGGGATGGTGACGGTGAGCGCCGACTTGGTTCCCGACCCGTTGTAAAGCGTCGCAACTCCGGCCCCATTGTCTGAAATCCACCATGGGCTGCTTGAGCCGCGCGACATTCCCCAGGGATTAATCAGAGCCGGATCGGTCACGGGTGCGACTCCGGAGATGTTGGAAACGAGATTCGTTTGGTTGTAGTTTTGCCCGAAAGCGGCAAAGGTAATCATCGACGACAAAGCCAGCGCAGTGCCGGCCGCGAGGCGCTCTAACATTTTCATCGGGAGACCTCCTCAATCCATTGGGTGCATTGGGGCCCATTGGCTTGTTACCGAACAATTCGGAGAGGGGGATTCCCGCTGCGATGCGATGCCAAGGCCCTAAAGCGTGTTTTTCTGGATTGGAAAACTAAGCGGCAAGGCTCGATCGCCGGTCGACCGGGAGTCCTCCAGGCCTGTTGGCTGCGTTTTAACTTGAGGCCGGCCCGCCAAAGGCCAGCCTAAGGACGAGATCGTATCTGGATAAGCAAACTCGATCTTCCGAGTCCGGCGGAAGTATACTCCTCCCGCAGACCGTGCCGCTCCCCGGTCTCTCGGGTCCGGCCTACCGGAAAAACAAAAAAAAGCTGCTCAGCGCGATCGCCACGATGGCAACGAAAACAGCAACCGCATAGAGAAGATACGAGATAGGAAAGTCGTCGTCCATCGCGCGCAAGACCCAGCCTTTGCTGAACCCGGTCGCCCAAGCCAGAAGGTGAGCGCTCAGGAGATTTGTGCCGGCATTCCGAGATGCAAAACTCCAGCCCTAACAGTCTTAATTGCTTAAGACTTCAACGTCAAGCCGGAAGATTTCAGATGATTTTGGATCGCCGGGCGAATTCGAGCCGCCTTACAGATTCAGCTTTTTGAACAAGCGCCCAGGGACGAGCCGGATGATGAGCATAATCGCCGCCCAGAACCACGGCACATAGGCCATGTCCCTGCGGAGCCCCACGGCACGGACAATCCCTTTGGCGATCTCATCCGGAGAGGCAAACAGCGCGTTCCTCGGCAAGCCCGCGGTCATGGGAGTGGCTACGAAGCCCGGCTTGATGGTAAGTACGTGCACCCCGTCGCGATCGATACGGTTGCGCACTCCGTCGAGAAAAATATTGAGCGCTCCCTTGGAAGCACCATACACATAATTGCTTTTGCGGCCACGGTCTCCAGCCACCGAGGAGATCACGGCAAGAGTTCCGGCGCGCCTCTCCTGAAAGTAGTTCGCCAGCCAGGTAATCAGCGAAACACTGGAGAGAAAGTTGGTGTGCAGAATTGCCGCCGCGATTTCAAAATCCGCTTCCGCCGCCGCCTGATCTCCGAGTACTCCATGCGCAATCAGGGCGAGATCAATCGTCCCCAATCGCTCGGCCGCCGCAGTCAACATCTCTGCGTGCGCGGAGGTATCGTCCAGATCGAGCACCCAGGTATCCACCGATGCCGCGCCCCGCGTCAGCAAATCCTCGGCAATGACCGTCAGTTTGCGGGGATTGCGGGCGACCAGCATGAAGTGCGCCGTGGGCGAGATCAGCCGGCGCATGGTGGCGATAGCGATGCTGGAGGTCGCACCCAGCACCAGCACGTGAGAGGGAAGGTTGTCCGCGCGCTTAGCCAAGCTTCGTTACCCTCTGCCAGAAGCTCGAGTCCAATGCGGGGTCAATGTAGGCGGAAAACTGCTGCCACTGCGGATAGAAGTGCTGAAAGTGCGCCGCACTCATGCGTGCGTCCTTGGCCGGATACATGCGCCCGCCAAACTCGGCTGTGATATCCGCCAATCGATCCAGCAGGTCGAAGCTAACCTCTTCCCGGATTGGAAAATCGAGGGCCAGCGTGATGCCAGGCATGGGGAATGACATCATCCCCGGAGAGGGAATCTCTCCGAAGACTTTGATTACCGCAAGGAACGAAGCCAGGCCGGAAGCGGTGATGGCTTTTAGCACGCGAACGATGCCCATAGGGTCGCTTCCCCAGGGAAGAACACACTGAAACTGAAGCAGTCCTTCCTTGCCATATAACCGGTTCCAATGCAGGATGCTGTCGAGGGGATAAAAGAAGGGTTCATAATCGATCAGCCCGCTTTTCTCCTTTCCCCATTGCTTGTTGTAGTACAGGGTGTTGAAGGCGCCTACTGAAGTACGGTTGAGAGCAAAGGCAGGAAGGTCGAAAGGAAGCGTCAGCTTCGGCTTCGCGGAGGCGGACAGGTCGCCCGGATTCTCCGAGTGATCCCCTTGCATGAAGATGCCACGGGCAAAGTTCTGGCCATGGGCGACGCAGTCGATCCAGGCCACCGTGTACTCGGCATTTCGGCTGGCCTCGGAGAGCGCGACAAACTCATCGACGCCTACAAATTTAGTTCCTTTGTAACGAATGGCTCGCGAGCGAATCGGACGGAGCTGCACCTCTGCCCAGCTGATCAGGCCGGTCAGCCCCATCCCTCCGATGGTGGCGCTGAACAGCTCCGGATTTTCCGTCGGGCTGCATAGGTATTGCCGGCGGTCGGAGCGGATGACTTCAAAGCGCGGCACATGGCAGCCAAAGGTTCCGGCCACATGATGATTCTTGCCATGGATGTCATTGGCAATGGCTCCGCCGACGGTCACGAACTTGGTGCCCGGTGTTACCGGGAGAAACCAGCCTCGGGGCACGGCGAAGTTCAGGATCTCCGACAGAGTCACTCCAGCTTCGCAGCGTAGGAGGCCAGTCGCGGCATCGAATGCGAGAAAGCGATCCAGCGGGGCCGTGCTTACTAACGTCCCATTCTCCAGCAGGCACACATCGCCGTAGCTTCGCCCCATGCCGACGGGCAGCATCTTTTCACCTGGGGGAAGCTTCGGAGGAAACTCCTCCGCCCAGAACAGGGAGACAAGCTCGGCCGGAATCTTAGGATAGCGGCCCCACGACTCGAAGCTGGCCTTCCTCCTGGATGCGGATTTAGACGTGGCTTGCGCGGGGTTCGGGTAGCTTTGCATTCCAGAGATCGTCTCTTTCCAATGGTTTGCCGGAGCGCCGTCCGCTTGCCGGAATACTGAAGGTAGCACGGTCCGAGCCTTCCTATCTTAAAGCGCTGAGAACGCGATCAGCGCAACCCCCAAAGCCATGAGCAGGCTCATGCGGTCGGTCAGTGCGAAGACAACCGGATCCTCGTCGAGCACGCCGCGCGAAGCAAGCAGCCAGATGCGGCTCAGCCAAAGGATGAGCAGCGGCGTCACCAGCCACATGCGGCCGGGATGGTGATATAAGGGCGCCACGTCCCGCCCGTTGATATAGAGCGCAAAGATCAGTACCGAGGCGTAAGCGCTTGAAGTTCCAAAGCTGCGCATCTGCTCGATATCGGTGAGCAGATAGCCTCTGCCGTTCGCCGGCGTGATACCGCGCTCGTGCAGATTCTGCAGTTCGCTAAACCGCTTGACCATCGCGAGGCTGAGGAAAAGGAAGATGGAAAATGCCGCCAGCCAGGGCGAAACTGGGATATAGGTTGCCGCAGCGCCCGCCAGCATGCGGATCGTGTACAGACCCGACAGCACGATTACATCGACCAGCACCACCCGCTTGAGGGCAAACGAGTAGGCGACCGTGGTTCCCAGATAGAGCAGGAGATAGATAAGAAAGGCTCGAGGCAGAAAGCAAGCCAGAGCGAGCGAGGCTCCGAGAAACGAGAGGGAGATTCCTACGCCGGCGAGCACCGAGAGGTTCCCGGCGGCAAACGGCCTCCTTCTCTTCGAACGGTGCAGGCGGTCAGCCTCAAGATCAAGCAAATCATTGAAGATATAGGTAGCCGACGCGGCCAGGCAGAAGCAGACAAAGGCCGCTGAGGCGGCTGCCAGCGAAGTCCAGTGCAGGGCGTGGGCCAGCAGGAGCGGCAAGAAGATCAGAGCGTTCTTGGCCCACTGGTGTATCCGGATCGCTTTGGCGGCGGCCAATGGCCAGGGAGCGCGATCGATAAACCTGTTGCTCACTTCGATTCTGCGGGCGCGAAGGGCGCCGCTCAGACGGAGATTCGGGTTCGCTACCATGGCCTGCCGGGCTGCCATCAGCAAGGGCAGGTCAGGCATGGCGTTCCCGATGTAGTCGAACCCTTCTGCAGCGAAGAGGCCCTCTAAGTTCCGCAGCTTCGCATTCCCGGTCAGGTTGGTCCTTCCATCACTGGCGAATACGCCCTCAAAGATGCCGAGATGCGCTGCGATCCGCTCCGCCAGTACCCCGTCGGCTCCGGTGGCCAGGTAAAGCTTGCGGCCAGCCGCATGCTGCTGAATCAGATAATCAAGCAGCGGGCGGTTGTAAGGCAGATTCTCGACGTCTAGAGAAACCAAGGCGCCCAATTGGGCCTTGAGGTGGGCTTTGCCTTGGAGCGCCCAGAGAGGAGCCCGGAGCGCCTTCTTCGGATCGCGCCTGACCAGAAGCGCCAGTGAATCCACCAGCGTATCGGACTTGACCAGAGTGCCATCCAGATCGACGCAAAGCGGTCGCATCAACTCCGTGGAGGCAGGGCGCTCAAGAACCTTCGGATCAGTCATTTGCACTCCAAACTCCTCAAAAACCGATGGTTCCGAACTCTCCTCGCAATGAATGGTGCGGAACGGGCGAACTGGAGTCGTGTGAGATGCTTTGCCGGTGTCCCCGGGGTACGAGCGACCGGACGGCCAGAATTGAGGATAGCAAACGCCCTCGGTTGAGACCGGGAGTCTTGCCATAACCTTCAATCGCCTTTCCGCGTCATACAATGCAGACGGCCGCCGATCTGAATGGCTGTCGCCAGCGCAATCGGACTGGAGAAGGAAAGAAAGAACGAATGAAGAATCGAATGCTTTTACGCACACTGTCACGCACTGCCCTGCTGGGGCTGTCTCTTGGCCTCGTTGTCCCTGCGTCCCTGGCTCAGGAAACTCCGACGGCTCATGCCGTCGTGACGGCGATCACCCCCGCAAAGGAGGGCTCGACAACCATCCCGAAAAGCAGCATTACCGCGTTCGTGGGCGGCAAGCGCCAGGACGTCTCCTCGTGGATTCCGCTGCGCGGCTCGCGGGCCGGTTTGCAACTTGTCTTTTTGTTGGATGATGCCTCGCGCACAAGCATCAGCCTCCAGTTTGGCGACATCAGAAAATTCATTGAAGCTCTGCCGCCCACCACTGAGATTGCCATCGGCTATATGCGCAATGGCACCACAGATATCGTGCAGAATTTCACCACAGATCATGCCGCCGCGGCGAAAACCCTGCGGGTCCCCCTGGGGATGAACAGCATCAACGGCAGCCCATATTTCTGCATCCAGGATCTGATCCGGCGCTGGCCTCCGGGAGATCCCAACCTGCGCCGGGAGATTGTGATGGTCACCGACGGCGTCGATCGCTACACCGGCGTCCGCTATGATCCGGAGAATCCTTACGTAAAGAATGCGACCGACGATGCGCAAAAGGCGGGCGTCCTTATCTACTCCATCTATTACACCGGCGTAGGAAGAATCGATCAGACGGGTTATGGGCAGGACAGCGGTCAGAATTACCTGATCCAGTTCTCCCGCGATACTGGGGGAGAGTCTTACTACATGGGCTATGGCAATCCAGTATCGTTTGCTCCATTCCTCGACGACATTCAACGCAAGCTGCAGAATCAGTATGAGTTGAGCCTTGCGGTGACGCCGAAAAAGGGCCTGGAGCCGCTCAAGGTAAAGACCAACGCGCCGAAGACCAAATTGGAGGCGCCGTCACAGGTTCTCATCCGCGACGCGTCGGGAGGGCAGTAGGGGCCCCGCAGAAAAAATGAGGACCAGGGTCGTTTCAACGGAGTATCTTATCGTTACTTAATTTGCCATTCCAACCAGTTTTGCGCCCGTGGACGGTGGAAGGAAGCTATGCGAAAGAGACCCGCGAACGTTCTGTTGATTGCCCTGATCCTCAGCGCTCCAGCCCTGCAGTCGCCGCGGAGCATGGCGGCGCCCGCGCAGGAAACCTCATCGGGCGCCGCTAAGCCCGCAAGCTTCCTGGGCACCGTTCAGTCGATCGACGGCCAGACGCTCACCGTCAAAAACGACGCTGGTGCCTCCCTGCAGGTCTCCGTCCAGGAGAGTGCGCGGATGCTGCGGGTGGAACCAGGGCAAAAGGATCTTCAATCAGCCCAGCCGCTGAGCCTCACAGATTTGCAGGTAGGAGACCGGGTGCTGGCCCGAGGATCTGCCAGCTCGGATGGCAAGCAACTCACCGCGACCACGCTAATCGCTATCAAAAAATCTGACATTGCGCAGAAACAGGAGCAAGACCGGGAAGCCTGGCAGAAGAATGGAGTGGGCGGCCTGGTGCAATCCGTCGACCCTGCGGCCGGGACCGTAACCATCTCATTGACGGGAAAGCGAACCCTGACCATCCAAACCTCCAGGGATACGGTCTTCCGCCGCTATGCGCCTGGATCGGTAGAGTTTGACCAGGCTAAGCCGGCGACGCTCGCCGAGACCAAGCCGGGCGACCAGCTCCGGGCGCGCGGCTCGCGGAGCGCTGACGGCCAAAGCTTCGCAGCGCAGGAGATTGT
>DASYYO010000004.1:0-27687 GCA_035933805.1 Acidobacteriaceae bacterium
ATGTCCTTGAGCGCGGGCTCCAGGGTCTCGTCCGTCTTGCCTGGCCGGGGAAACGTGCCCCAGGTAATGCAGGTGCAGCCGATCTTCAGCTTCGGCTGCTTCGCCGCCGCGGTCATCGGAACCGCTGCAGCGCCAAGCACCGCCAGCCCTGCCTTCGCAAACTCTCGCCGGTTCATCGTTGATTTCATCGGGATTCCCGCTCCTATTTCTGCGCCGTCAGCTTGGCGCTCGGGGTCGTATCTACCTGCAGGTCTCCGAGAACAAATTGGATTCCCCCAAAGATCATCTCCGCGAAGTCCGGCCTCTCAAAGAGAGTCGGCGTGTGCCCCAGCGCGCAGTTGAAGACACGGCCCTTGCCGTAGCTCCTGACCCACACGAGTCCGTAATCGTTATCGGGACGGACGTGCCACATGCTCAGATCTGATTTCGCCGCGTCAATGCTGAGCAGGACGTGCAGCTTCTCCCTCGAATAGGGTCCCGTCGGCGGAAAGTGGTAGAACTCATCCACGTATTCGAAATCCTTGCCGTCGAACTTCTTCATCAGAGGGCTGTTCGGGTCGTCGATCTTCAGGACCGCGTGCTCCACGTGATGCGGACCATCGCCTGCGCCGAGCAGTTCTGCAAACTCGGGAACATCCATCGACGCGAAGGACGCGCCATGCAGCCCAGCCAATCCTCCGCCTTCGCGAACAAAACGCTTCAGCCCGGCCATCACCTCCGGATCCGCGAAGAGCTGGCCGTCGCTGCTATTCAGAAAGACAGCATCGTACTCCTTGATTTTGGGGTACTTCAAATTGTCCAGATCGTTGCTGAAGATGGGCTCGAAGGCGCCGGTGTTCTTTGCCATCAACTGGAGAGCATAGTTGGCGTGGGCGGCAGTGTCATGATAGTAAGCGCCTGCGGGACATATATCGATCACCAGCAGCTTTCTCGGCTTCTTCGGCTTGGCCAGAGGCTCCTTGGGAAGAGCAGCTTCGATCTTTTCCTTCACATCCGCCGGAATACGGTCCGTGCTGGTCGTAGGAATCAGCTTCGAATCCTCTTCGACGCGGTAACCCATCGCCGGCCGCACGTCCTTCTCAAATGCGTCGATCATTCCGGTCAGATGCGCGGTAGCATCTCCGCCCTGCGGCGGACGGATGGCGATGAAGAGTGGCCGGATTCCTCCATACGGCCGGGAGCAGTTGGTGCACTTGTCCGGCTGCTCCTCAGGCGCCGGCTCTGCTTTGCTGATATCCAGCAGAAACTGCGTCATTGCCGCGCCGTTGCCATTCAGAGAGATCCCCGAAACGCCCCCGTCGCGCAGCGTGAGGACCATCAACCGGTCCTTAACCTGCTGGAATGCCTCCGCGGGAGGGATGCCGGTCTTAGCCCAACTTCCTGTGTCTGCGCTGACCCCGATCCGTGAGCTCCGCCCCTCGATCATGGACATTTCGGTCTTTGGATCTTTGCCTTCCACTGCCACATTGATTCCGACCTCATTAGCGACTTTGTCGAGTCCGGCGAGCGCAGAGGCGTCTGGACTGCAAGTGACGGTTGCTGCACCGAGGCTCTTGGCGAAGCTCAGGACCTGGCGCTGCGCACCCTCATCGTTTCCCAGATGAGCCACGTGATAGCTCAACATCTTCATATTGAGTGCATGCAGCTTATTGCTGACGGTCGTCACTTCATCCGGCGTGAGGTTGTAATCCAGGTTTTTTTGCACGTCTGGGCTGGCTTTCTGTGTATCGTAGCCCTCGATGAACGCCAGGCCGAGCGCGTCGGCTTTGACCGCTGCCTCAGTAAACGTAAGCTGCTCATAGACTTCAGAGGGAAGGCCGACGCTCCAGCCAAGCAGCCCGGCAACCGACGTTCTCACCTTTCGCGAGCCAGCTGGACGTACAGACTCTGTCTTCTGCCCGTTGGGCGCCGTCGCGGCCACAAGCCAGTCCGCCGGAGGGCGCGGCGGCTGTGAATCCTGCTTCACCTGCCCCCGGCAAACGGCCGGTCCGGAGAGCGTCGCAGCAATAAGAACGGCAGTTCCGATTGCAAGGCTGAACTGATTCGACGATTTCATGCGATGAATCCTTCCCTCGTTGGACCCGGCAGAGGAGCGGCTCTGCCAGTAGATGCGCGATGAGCAAAAGGTGGTCCGTCAGTTGCGCCAAAGCAGCGAACCGGAGCAACAGGCATCCTGCCGCCCTTTTGCCATCCCCCGATTGTGTTCTCCAGCGTGGAACACGATGGTGGAAGCTCATCGCTCGCAGCAGACCACGGCGCTAAGCGAAGCTCCGTTCCGTCATTAGCGGTGAATCGATAATCAATTTTGCGCAACGACGAACGCTATCACGTCATGAAACTCCAAGTCAAGACAGAATTAGCAACTTACTGGAATCCCAATGGAAAGAATGTCAGACCGCCGGCCCTGGAATTCCATTTCGTTCGCCGGCCCCTTTTCTCCATTTCCCTGCCACAGAGCCGGCCCTCGGATTCACACTCGAAAGAAACCCATAGGCTAGTTTTGGACGTGTATTATTGCTGGAAATTGCGACCGGGTCTTATAATGGATAATCGATGAAAACACAACAGGAATCGTCCTTCGCCATGCCGGATGCGGGGCAGAAAGGCCGGTCCATTGGCCGTCGTGTGCTCCGCGATGAGATCAGAGAGCGGCTCACCGAAGATATTCTTTCCGGCCGCCTGAAGCCGGGAGCCAGGCTGATTGAGACACATATCGCCAAAGAGTTCGGGATCAGTCAAGGACCTGTTCGCGAGGCCCTGCGCGATCTGGAGTTACTGGGATTTGTCGTCAGCTCCGCCTTCCGCGGGAGCCAGGTCCGGTTTATCTCCAACGATGAGCTCGTCCAGATCTATCCCATTCGAGCAGCCCTCGAAGGCCTTGCTGCGCGCGCCGCCGCAAGCAACCTCGATGAGGTCGGACTGAACCATCTGGAAGATCTGATCAACGTCATGCACAACGCTTCTGCACGCGCAGATCGGAAGGTTCAGAGCGAGGCCGATATTGCCTTTCACCGGTTCATCATCGAGGCCTCGGGCAACCGGCTGCTCAAGCAGTTCTGGGAGACAATGCGGCTGGCGACGACTACTTTTCTTTCGATGTCGAAGACTCACCGGCCGCTCTCGGAGCTGGCGGATCGGCATAAACCGGTACTCATGGCGCTTCGTGCCCGCGATCCCATTGCGGCAGAGGCTGCCATGCGCAACCACATCGAAGAGATCGGGAAGTGGATCCTCTCCGAGTATGAGCCGGTAAACTCGCCCGCCGTTCATGAAGAGGAGATCGTGGCGGTCGAAGAGAAGTAGCTGGCGCAAAGACATTCTTTGCCGCACCAGCCTTCCGGATGGTTCCTCTCCCACCCATCTCTCTCATCCAGACGCCGGTCGCACGCGCCGCGACTGCTGAGATAAAAGTTTGGCAGGAAAACAATCCCCTGTATTGTCTCTATGGGAAGAACCTCTGGGCTTGACGCCGGCCTCTAGCGGTTCCGGCCGAAAGGCCAGGGCGGCCTTAGCCCTCCAGAATCCCGACCGCCCGCACCGGCGCGCCCGTCGTACCGACCCACTTGATGGGAAATACAGACACTGTGAACCCATGAGGAGGCAACTGATCCAGATTGGTGAGATTTTCCAGGTGATAGTACTCGCGAGTCAGCATCACCCGATGAGCTTCCCAGAACTTTTTGCGCTCAAACATCGCCCATACTGGAGGATCGTAGGTCACCGCGTCGATTCCCGTCATCTTGACGCCCTGGTCGAGAAGCCAGTTGGTAGATTCCCCTGTCATTCCCACATGATCGGTAAGATATTTCTCGCTGTTCTGCAGTTTGCCGGCTCCAGTGTAGATCAACACGATATCCAGCGGCTTGATCTTGTACTTGATCTTGTCGCACGCCGCCTCCATGTCTTTGACGGTAATTCCCGCCCCCTTGGGAAGGTGACTGAAGTCCAGAACCACCCCGTCTCCGTAACAGTATTCGAGCGGAATTCCCTCTGCTCCTGGTGCTACATGGCGTAAGTGCTTGAGGGAATCGACATGAGTGCCGATGTGATCGCCGATGGCAACCATGTAGCTCGCCGTCAGCGACTCCACGCCATACTTTGACGCACCGATATTCGTCGCAAACTGTTCCCAGGTTTCGTACATAGCCATCGACGGGCGCACCACGCGTGGAAAGGTGACCATGTCGTTATGCACGCACATGCTCAGGTCAATCAGCTTTCGAGACATTCAAGGGTCCTTTCGCAATTAGTAAAAGCTTCTTCGGAGGTGGAACTCGCCGCGGGGCAGACGCGATGAGGATTCGCAACCTCCTTGAACCGTGGAGATGAGTGAAGCGGCAGATTGGGCAAAACAATGCACTCTAAAGCAAGCTGCGGCAATGGTGACTTTTGATCAGATTTCACTCGATAATCGAGAATTTATTATAGCGCGACAATTGAGCTGGTCAATCGGATCCTCTCTCCAAGCCATCTCTCTCCCCGCACTGGTTGCAGGCTCACGCTCCTTTCTCAGGAGTGGAAGCGATACCCGAGGCTCTCCAGATATGCCTTCGAAGTGCTGAGCGTCTCCCGCGCTGCCATCGGCTCCTCGTCCGACGGGTCCAATTCAATCACAAGTTCAGGATTCTGCCCCGCTCCTTCCACCATGTCGACGATCTCCGAGATGGCCACCTCTCCCATGCCGAGAGGGCAGTATCCGGAGTAAAACTGCCAGCCCTTGTAGTCCTTCAAGTGCACGTGCTTCACCAAGGGGAGGAAATCCTTGACTACCTTCGCCGCGTCCGCTCCTCCCTTCTGGATCTGACCTACATCCGGAGCGAACTTGAGGATCTCGGTATTCACCGCCTCCATCACGGCATAGACTTCATCGCGCGACTCAATCGCCGTGCCCGTATGCTGATGGAGTCCCGTTTCCAGTCCCAACTCCGTGATGGCAGCTGCGTAGTCATTCAGCGCTGAGACGATATGCTCTCGGTGTTCCCGAAAGCTGAACGTTTCCCGGACCACGATGCTCGGGGCCAGCACGACAAAGCTTCCTCCAAACCGCTGGATGATCTTAGCCAACCGGGTGATGCGAACGATCTCATCCTTCCTTTTTTCCGGATGCGTCAGGTCCCCGGTGATATATCCCGACCGCAATGGAACCCCAAACCTCTCCATCAAGGCAGTGAGCATGCCTCTTCGATCCCAACTGCTGAGGACTTCAGGAAAGGTCTCGAAGGACGACAATCCCTCAGCCGAGATCTCCTCGAGCGCCGATTCGAGGGTCGTGTCATCCCATGGTCGAGGCAGGGTGCCCCAGACGATGCAGCTGGAGCCTACCTTCAACTTTCTGGCCTGAGTAGGGGAAAGGTCGGCGAGGGAGGATGGATCGGCATGGCTGGCAGGCAGCTTAGGGAGAGGCGGCAGATCTGGCGCTTCGCTCATCTCTGACTCCTTGTTTCCGATTGCAACGCGAACGCCGGCTCATGAAACAGCCTCGTCAGGGCCTTGGTAGAGACCCTGACGCGCTATTTGCAGCCACCTTTCTCTCGGGCAAAGGAAAACAATCGATCAGAAGTTTCCTCGCAGGCTGAACTGAATCTGCCTGGGAGTGGCTCCCGGCGCCAGAGCAGTAATGACGCCGAAGTTATTGCCTCCATACACGACACCGGGCGTGCCGTAGTTCTGGATGTTGAAGACGTTGAAGAACTCCGCCCGGAACTGCACATCTGCCGACTCCTTGATATGCACGTCCTTCATGAGCGAAAAGTCGATGTTGTCATATGGCATGGCAGTTATGACGCCTCTTCCCGAGGTGCCGTATTGATTGACTGGATGAGCGAACACCGACGTATTGAACGCCTTCGTCTTGGTCGGGTGCGAGAGCTTCGGGTTGCCGGTGAGGTTCGCCCGGGCATAGTTGAACGATCCCGTGTTGCCGATGCCTGCGGGGTCTGTTCCTGCGTCAGGGAAGCCCAAAGGAACGCCGGAGTGCGCCGACAGATTGGTATTCGCCTGCCAGCCTCCCAGCACAGCAGCGCCGACCCCATGGTTCAGGAAAGGCTTGTTTTGTCCGAAAGGCAGCTCATAGAGCGCCCAGCCGTAGTAGAGGAACTTGAGACTGTTGCCTGAGATCCCATAATCGGCGCTCAGGTTGTTGTAGTTCTGCATGGTCGAATAGCTCTGTGGGCCGTTCTCCACGCCGTAGAAGCCGCTTCCTCCATTGTCCATCGACTTCGACCAGGTGAACCCGGTGCCGAATCCGAGGCCGGAGGTGAGGCGCTTATCGACCCTGGCCTGCAGCGCGTTGTAGTTGGATTCGCCGCGGGAGGTGGCCATGATCGCCGTGCCGGACCACGGGAACGGGCGATCCAGACCGTGGCCGCCTGGCTCAGGGGAGTTGTTCGCAAGGCCGGTAACCGGGAGGTGCCGGTCCACGCTGCCCACATAGGAGACGGCCGCCACGAGGCTTGAGCTGAGCTCCTTCTGGATCTCCACGTTGAACTGGTGGGAGTAGTGGTTCTTCAGATGAGGATCGTAATACCACCCGAACTGATTGAAGGGAGTCGGAACGGCCGGAAGGGCTTTGGTGCTGCTCAGCGTTGGCACGATATCCGACATTGTCTGAATCGGCTGGCCGATGGCTTCGTTGAAGTTCAGCGGAAGCGAGGCATTGGAAGGCCACGCCAAAAGCCGGTCTCTAACGCTCTGGATCGAACCGGTGAGGTTGTCATAAATCAGACCGTATCCGCCGCGGATCACAATGCTGTCGCTGAACTTGTAGGCGAAGCCGACGCGAGGACCGAAATCACTATAGATAGGAGCCGGGCCTAGATTCGGGTTAGGCGCCACCACCACGTGGGCCGCGATCACTGCGTTGTTCGCCGCTGTCGTGGAAGGAATGCACGGAGCGTAAACTCCCGCGGAGGGATTGCAGGCCGGGGGAAGCTTTCCGCCCGAAACAAGCCAGTTGCCTGTAACCGGATCGAGCGACGCCGCTGTCGTTCCGTTCAAGAGGTGCGGCGAAGACTCGCCGTCCCAACGCAAACCGCCGTTAAGAGTCAGCCGCGGCGTCACCTTCCACGAGTCCTGGATATAAGCGGAGGGCGAGACCGTCCGGACACCGTTCACTTCCGCCTGGAAGCGGCCGTTATCCGGTACACCCAGCAACGCTCCGGCCATCGGATTGCCGGTGCTCGAGGCTGCCTGCGGGTTCGCTGTCTCCGGTGTGTTGAAGGTGAAGCTCGCCCCGCCGAAATGTCCGCCGGAAAGGCCCTGCGTCATCTCTGGAATCTGCTCCTCAAATCCGTAGCGCACCTGGTGGTTTCCGTGGATCCAGGTGAAATTTGTCGCGAAATTGAGTTCGTGGCTCTCGGACCCGGCCGGACCGTTGCCTCCCATGCCGTTGTATGCCCCGCTGAAGCCAAAGTTCACATATCCATAAACGGACTGCACTTGAGAGTAAATCGACGTATTGGGAACATTGACGGGCAGCGTCTCCGTAACCGCATTGAATCTTCCGGAATAGCCGATGGTTGCGTCCAGAATGAAGGTCGGAGAGAAGGTGTGAGTATAGCCGCCGCCGTAGTTCCTGTTGCTATCGCTGGTAACGGCATGCAAATGCTGCGACGGCACGTTGACGTTGGTTCCATTCAGGAAGCTGTAGCGGAACCACATCGTATTATTGGCGCCGAAGTTCTGATCGACGCGCCCGTTGAACGCGTCGGCATTGTTCGAGCCAACTGCGTTGAGAATGGTATTCGGTCCGCCGGGAGTGAGCGGGGTAAAGTTAGGAGTGTCGGCATTGGCCTTCAGGAATGCCTGGGCAGTTGGGTCGATCATGTTCGCGGGCACATGAAGTCCATCGCCGCCCAACAGCTGCCGGGTATAGTTGCCGGGCGTTCCAGTCGTCGTAAAGGGGTTGTAGAGCAACGGCGGCTTCCCCGTGTTGGTCACAATCGACGCATTCGTGAAATCACCGTTCAGCTCTGCAGCGGTGGGCGATACGTAGCTGATGCCCGCTGCCTTGGCATATCTCCAACCTTCATACGCAGCGAAGAAGAACGTTTTGTTCGTGCCGTTATAGAGCTTGGGAATCTTGACCGGTCCACCGATATCTCCGCCGAACTCGTTCTGCCGGAAAGAAGCGGGAGGCGCGGGCTTATTGTTCTTAAAGTCGGTAAAAGGATTTCGCGAATCGAATACGTTGTTGCGCAGATACTCCCAGAGGGCGCCGTGGAAGGAATTCGTACCCGACTTGGTGACAAGGTTGACGACCCCACCCAGAACGCTGCCGTATTCGGCTTGATCGTTATGGGACTGAATCTTGAACTCCTGGATGGCATCGATGATCGGAGGAACGTCATAGGAACTGGCGAAGGCCGCCGTGTTGATGACGCCGTCGAGGTAATAGAGGTTCTCTCGGTTCCATTGCCCCTGGCTGGAGGGAAAGTCGTACGTCGAGCCGGGGATGCCGGCCGAGCCGAATCCTGTACCGTAGCCGACGCCGCTATTCTGCGAGTAGTTCACCGGGTTGACGCCGGGCGCCAGCGTCAGCAACGCGGAGAAGCTTCGTCCATTCAGTGGAAGGTCGGTCACCGGACGGCTCTCGACCACCGTGCCCAGGTTGGCGGTGGAGGCCTGGAGCAGCTCGGCGGTCGCGGTGACATTCACCGTCTGCGACGTCGATCCAACCTGCAACTTGAAGTCCTGGCTGCTGACCTGGTTCACATCCAGCTTGAGATCGGGGCTTGACGAAGTCTCAAATCCCGTCTGGGTGACGCTGATCTTGTACGTCCCGGGCGGCAGCAGAGGGAATTGATAGTATCCTTCACCGTTGGTCTTGGTGCTTCGAGTTAGTCCAGTCTGCTCGTCCTGCAGGCTTACCGTGGCGTCAGGCACGACAGCGCCGTTCTGGTCGACAACGTGTCCGTTGAATTGTCCGGTCGCGGTCTGAGAATGGCCAGCGGCGCAAAAAACGATCAGCACCGCCAGGCAGACGCAGGCCCGCAATGCACCTCCTGGAGCCCGCTTGAAGCTTGCAAGTCGCTCGATGCATGTTCTCCCGAGCTCAACACCTCTCCAACGAAGACCTTTCATATTCCCTCCTCACAAATTGCGGCCAAAAAATCTCGTTCTTTGTTATTGCCTATCTAAATCTCGATCGCACGGTGCGCGGTTGTATTCTTCTTTGAAACCGCTCCGCAGCCCTCGCTGTTTGCAGTTAGGTATGGAGAGGCCGGACGGAGCATAGAAGCATCGAGCCCTATCCCCATAATCGATTATCATTTTAGGCACGTCCGCACTTATAGGTTCCGGCGAATGGCGTTGTCAAGAAAAAAATCTAGATCGATTCAAGAAGCATCGCGAGTACCGCATACAGGGAAGAACTCAAAGGGTTGTGAATTGGCGTTTTTCAACTTGTTCGCAGACAGCACAATTCGCTTTCATGTTGATCCAATTCAATCTATACCGCAGTCCTGCGCCGCAGAAACAAGGGAAAACGCCTGATTTTGCTAAAATTGCGGTTCGCTCTCCTGTTGGATTGAGTGGCATCGCATGGGGCCTGGGGCCGGCCCCGACGATGGTAAGAGGGTCCAGGAGTTGACAACTCTAGAAGCAGCCGTGCAGCTTAGATCCTTAAGATTCCGGATTACATCATGAACACTTTCATATTTCGTCATTTTTTGTTCAGATTGACCGGAGCCTACCGCAATCTGTCCCCAAGGCGGATCGTTTGGCTGGCCTGTCTGGGTTGCTCCCTCTCCGTCGCTCATGGCCAGCAGCATATCCGGCCATCCTCTCCTGACAGTGCGTCTGCCCTGGTCGAAAAAGCCAAGCAATTGGTTCAGGGCGGAGATCCGAAGGCCGCCCTGGCCGTACTTGAGCAGGCCGAAGCCGCCTCTCCCCGGAACAGCGACGTCCATGCGCTGAGCGGCATCTGCCAGGCTATGCTCGGAAAGCCGCTGGAATCGGCCGCCGAGTTTGACCAGGCGATCGCGCTTCGGCCGGATTATGCGCCAACTTACTTTTCCGCGGGCCTGGCCTTTGCCAGCTTTAACGACCTTACGCGGGCATTGGATCGGCTTTCTTCTGCCGTTCGCCTCGATCCGAACCTGCCCGGAGCCCGCTTCAATTACGCACTCGTTCTCGCCAGGGCGGGAAATTATGCCGAATCGGAGAAGCAGGTCGACCTGGAGCTGGCGAGCCGTAGCCCAAAGACAGAGTCCTCCCTTGAGCTTTGGCGGCTTAAGGCTCGTGATGCCTATTACCAGAAAGAGTGGCAAACCACTCTCGATGCGTATCGCAAGACGTTGGCGATCGAGCCCAATTCGGCAGAGGCTTACGGCGCGATTGGGGAGGCTCTCTATTCGCTCCATCGCCCGCGGGAGAGCCTGGCGGCTCTCGAGAAAGCCGTCGCCTTGGACGATGAAGACGGCCGTGCTCATGAACTGCTGGGCAGGCTCTACCAGGACGAAGGGCGGCAGAACGACGCCATCCTCCAGTTGGAGGCGGCGCACCGGCTAAGACCGGAAGATCAGGAGGCCACCTATCGGCTCTTCCGGCTGTACACCGCCACAAACAATACGGCCAAGGCCTCCCGCCTACAGGGGGAACTTGAGAGTTCATCGATCCATCGGAAGACGCAGTCCGAGGATGAGGCGAAGGCCGCAATGCTCAACAATGCAGGTCTTCAATTTGAAAAAAATGGCGATCTGACAAAGGCTCTGGATCAGTACGAACAGGCAGCCAAGGCAGACCCATCGAACATTGTCTTCCAGCGAAATGCCGCCCTGCTCCTATGCAAGATGGGCAGGCCGCAAGAGGCGATCGCGCGCCTGCACGAGATTCTGGCCGTTGATTCGGACGACGCCGAATCACTCCAGATCCTCGCAGTCGCGCAGGAAATGGTGAACGGCACGGCAGCGCATGGAAAGAGCAGCTCCGGTTCCAAACCCACGCTCCCCGCCTCTTCTAATCCCGAACGCTAATCTCCTGTAGCAAGCAGCCAGAGCGCGCACCGCGCAGACAGGTGATCAGACGGCCATCTGCTGCCGGCTATATTTGGGGGTATTGTTTTGATGGTGGCGAATCCATGAACTCTTGCCAGAACCCTTCCCGTCGCGGAGAACTCCCCTTCTGTAGAGCGGTGGCCGCGTGACCCCAAACGAAATGCTGGACGGCAAGCCGGTTGCGATCGTAGGCGCAGGCTTGGTCGGAGCCGGATGGGCGATTGTCTTCGCCCAGGCTGGCTTAACGGTTCGCCTCTATGACGCGAATCCGCTGGCCACCGAGTCAGCGATCCGCTTCATCGCGGACGAGCTGCGGGATCTGGCCGCCTTCGGCCTGGTGGAAGATCCCGATTCCGCATTCCGTCTTCTGACACCCGTCTCCACCCTGGCAGAGGCGGTAGACGGCGCAGCCTATGTCCAGGAATCCGTGCTGGAGCATGTCGAGCTGAAACGCCGATTGATGGAGGAGCTTGAGAGACTTGCCTCCTCCGATCTCGTGATCGGCAGTTCAAGCTCGGGAATTCCAGCCTCGGCCTTTGCTCTTGGGCTGAAGATCGCGCCGCGCGTGCTGATTGTCCATCCCGTCAATCCTCCATACCTGGTTCCGTTGGTCGAACTCGTTCCCTCGCCCGAAACCTCCCGCAAAACGATCGAGTTTGCCGATACCTTGATGCGCGGGCTGAAGAGGAGCGTCGTCCACGTGCGCAAAGAGGTGCAGGGCTTCGTATTGAATCGCCTTCAGGGTGTCCTGCTGCGGGAAGCCTGGGCGCTCGTTGAGGACGGTGTGGCGAGCTGCGAGGATATTGACAAAACCGTGCGCGATGGGCTGGGCTGGCGCTGGTCTTTTATGGGGCCGTTCGAGACCATCGACCTCAATGCGGCAGGCGGCATCGCCGATTATGCCGCCCGCGTGGGGACTCTCTTTCAGGAGATCGCCCGCTCCCGGAGCCACGAACAGCCTTGGACGCAGGAGCTGATCCGCAAGGTGGAGGCAGAAAGGAGATCTGTGCTCGCTGAGGATGAACTGGCAGACCGCTCCGCATGGAGAAACCGGCGCCTCATGGCGTTGGCTGCTCAGCGCAAGAAGGATCCCCTCTCTTGAATTACTGAGACTGCGCAGGCCTCGCCACCGCATCGCTGGCCGCTTGCTGGAATGAGCGGCGAATCTCACTCGCGTCGCCGTTCCCCGAGTTGGCCCGTTGAACCATCAGGATGTAGGCGACACCGCGAACGGGATCGACCCATGCCTGGGTGCCCCACGCGCCGCCGTGGCCGAAGGTCCCCGGAGAGAGCATCGCCGCCACGCCTGGGTGAGGCGAACGCAGGATGCAGACGCCGATTCCCCAGCCGTAGTTGGCGCCCCGGCTGCCATACTCCGGGGTCTGCAAGAAACCAGCCGGCAGGTCGCCGGTCTGCACCGTGGTAAGCAGTCGATACGCATCGGCGCTGAGATAGCGCTTTCCCTTGAACATTCCTCCGCCAAGCAGCATCTGCGCGAAGTGCGCGTAATCGGGAGCCGTGGAGAATAACCCGGCATTGCCGAATGGCGGATGTCCAGGCACACCGTAGTCGCTGCTCAACGGAACAGCCGTCAAAACGCCGGTCGCTTTATCCTTCGTGTAGCCCGTCACCAGCCGTGCACGCTGCTTCCCGCTCAAATAGAAAGTTGTGTTCTTCATGCCCAGGGGCTTGAGAATGCGCTTTTGCACAAAGACCTGGAAGGGCTCGCCGCTCACAATCTCGACCACGCGCGCCGCCACGTTGATGCCGGACTGCGTGTACTTCCATCTGGCGCCGGGCTCGTATTGCATCGGCGCGGAAAGGTAAAAGGGGATCAGGTCGCTTAAGGTGTGCGCTTGATCCAGCTGCTGCTGCGTAGCCTCGCCCAGGCCTGACGTATGAGTCAGCATCTGCTCGAGTGTGATGTGCGCGGGCTGGCCGGATGGAGTCTTCAATGCAGCGAACTGCGGAATGTATTTTTCCACCGGATCGGTCACATTGAGCCTTCCTTCGTCTTGCAGCATCAGGACCGCGACCGCGGTAATCGGTTTGGTCATCGAAGCCAGCCAGAAGAGACTGTCTTTCCGCATGGGCTTTTTCTCTGCGATGTTCGCTAACCCGATCGCTTCCAGATCGAGAACCTTGTCTTTCGTAACGACCTCAGTTACCGCGCCGGAGAGATCGTGATCATCGATCGCGGTCTGGACCGCGGACGCTACGCCCGCCAACTTCGGGTCGGCGGCATACGCAGACGTGCACAGCAGAAAGAGAACCAGGAGGAAGAAGATCCGCTTGACCATTGAAAATGCCTCTTGTTCAGAAAACCGTTGACCGTTTCTCGCCGGCGGCACTCAGGCATTTGCAGGCCTGGATCCCATGGTCGGCCAGGGTTCGTCGTTACATCTCCGGATAATCAAAAACCTTCAGGTTCAGGCATTCTTCTCCCAGAGAGAGCGAACGCCGTCCGCCCCTCCGAAATAGGAAGCCGCGCTGAAATCATATCGCGCCGCCTCATCCGGCCGTCGGCGCAACGAGTCGATGCACACCCCGGCCCCATGCAGGATGGCCAGTGCTCGACGAAGAACACCTTATAGCCTTGGGACATTCCCGTACAACCAGCGCAGGCTCTCCCCGCGATGGTTCTGCGAAAACCGGGGTTCCGGAAGAAGCTCTTAGAAGTTGAACATTACCTGAAGATCGACCTGCCGATTTGCCGACGGAGAGGAGAAGAATCCTCCGGCCAGTGCATTCGAGCGGCCGAAGATCTGAGAGGAAAGTACCCCGACGGGCGGCGCAAGACTCACGTTGTTGAAGATATTTCTGCCTTGCGCGCTGAAGGTCAACGAGTATCGCCTGGAGGGCGGACCGTCCAGCATAGGCGGCCGGCCGCCGCCGCCGCTCAGTCCGCCTGGCCCGAGCCCGCCGCCGGGGCCACCTCCTGGGCCGCCTCGCGGGCCACCACCGCCGCCCATTCCATTGAAACCGCCTCTCGGGCCGCCTTCCGCTCGCGGACCGATTCCGATCACTTTGGAGACTCTAAGATTGGTACTGAACTGCCGCGGTCCATTGCCAAAGTTGTATGGGATCGGCGTTGCCAAAGCTGAGGGCGACAGGTCGAAGTTCCCAAAGCTGGTTTGCAAGATATCGGTGCTCGAAGCGGTCGCGAATGCAGGCCGATCGTTGAACTGGTTGTCTCCATTCAGATCCTGTCCCAGGGTGATGTTGAAAGGAGCGCCGGAGTTCAACACGATAAAGGGGCTGAGCGAAATGCCAAAGGGTGCCAGATAGTTGCCGCCCAGCAGGAAGCGATTGTGCACGTCGAAGGTGGATCGGCCGTAGTCCGCCCCCGGATTGAACTGGTTGGACGGAAAATAGTTCGCGCCCGACGTATCCGCCTTTGCAAAATTCATCAGATAGAACCCGAAGAGAGTCATCTTACGGGCCCTCAGGCTGTAGTTCGTGATCAACTGGTTCTGGTTGTAAACGCCCCCAGACTGGTATTGATAGATGTTCTCGTCGATTCCATTCGGGCGTATGCCCGTTCCGGTTGCGAAATCGTAGGTCCCGGGAAGAAATGCGTTGATATTGTCCGTGTAGAGCTGATGCACTCCGCGGGAGTTGATATACGTCACGGAAACATTCAGCTTTTTGCCGAACGAGTGTTCGACCCCGATCGCCGCCTGCATGTTGACAGGAGCGGTGAGATGAGGGGAGATCTGATAGGTTGTCGGCGCGCGGCCGCCGGCCGGGAGGAGACCGGGCGCAGGAGCATTTGCGGAGAAGGCGGGATTGATCACGACGAAGGTCTGCTGGTTAATGCCGTTCTGCCGGACTGCCTGCAGAACATTGGTCGATTGAAACCGGTCGAAGAACCAGCCATACCCGCCGCGAATCACCGTCCTGGACGGCCCGCTGCCCGATTTGGGAGCCCACGCGAAGGAGAGCCGCGGCCCAAAATCCGCATGGTCGCTGATCCGATTTTGCCCTTCAAAGCGAATTCCATAGCTGAACGTGAAGTTGGGACGAACCCGCCAGTCATCCTGAAAAAATACACCGGCATCGAAGATGGTTACGCGTGCGGTAGCATTCCCTTCCGTCACCTGATATTGGGCCGGCTGCTTGGCGGCGTAACTGCTCAATGATGCGTAAGTGTAGTTGCCGTTGAACCCTGCAGTGGAATAATTGGCGTCGCGCACCACCCGAAGCCGCGTTCCGAAGCGGATGGCATGCGTTCCTTGCGCCAGAGTCGTGTAATTCTGCAGCTCATAATGATCCTGATTGTCGCGCGTCGTTCCGTTGTTGCTGCCTCCTCCGGTGAAGGCGCCTTGCACAGTGAGTGTAGGTGTGGCATTTTGCGGCAGCTCGTCATCCCGGTCGCGTATGTATTCAAATCGGGTTTCATTGATCAACTTGGCGCTCAGGACCTGGGTATCGCTTACCTGGAGCGTGCTCTCCTGGTTCAATGTGTTATACGCCTGGCTCTCCAGCGCGAATTGTGAGACGCCATCATTCGTGCCCGTCACGCGGTTATACATGTAGCGCACGGTGAGCGTATTCGAAGGGCTCAGCTGGAAATCGAAGCGCGGGCTCACATCGAGCCGCGACGCAGGATTCGACACGGCTTGCGAGTAGTTATAGCCCTGTCCGCTGGGATCGAGCAGGACGGCGTTGATGATCGAGTTCGCCTGGCTGGAGCGGCGGAATGCGCTCAGGAACCATGAGGAGCTTTTGTTCAGAGAACCACCGACGTTCCCCAAAAAGAACGTGGAATAGTAGGGCGGCTCCGACTTCACAAAGGTATTCAGAGAGTTGAAGGACGAATCGTTTCCGTTCGTCATCAACATGCCGTGCAGCTTATCGGTGCCCGGCTTGGTGAGAATCTCAATCCGGCCGTAGCCCAGTTTGTCGAATTCCGCGGAAAAAGGGTTCTGGTTGACGCGTATCTCGCGGATGGAAGATTTCGGCGGCAATTGGCCGCCGGTAAATCCGTCAATGTAAATCTGGCCGCCGTTCGGCCCGGCCGCAGGACCGGCAAGCGCATTGAGCTCGTCCTGCATCTCGTCAGGATCGTCGGAGAGCGCATCGAGATCCTTACCCTTGATCACGATGGCACTCACATTGTTGTCCGGACTCGTGTCGAGAGTGCTTCCTTGATCGCTGATCGTGACTTGCTGCTGCTCCACGGCGATGCTCAGGGAGAGATCGTGCTGAACCGTCTTGCCCGGTTGGATCTGCACCGACTCGGGCTGCGCCAGGGCAAAACCCTCCGCGGAAACGCCGATGCTGTAGGTCCCGGGAGCCACTTTGGGGAACGAATAATGCCCGTCATCGCCCGACTGAGTGGTCGAAGCCGTGCCGCCAGGGCTGCTGATCGTCACCGACGCCCTGGGGATGCGGGCTCCCGAAGGATCCGTGAGAACTCCCTGCAGCGATCCGACCGGCGCCTGGGCGAAGAGGAAGGCGCCGCTCAAGAAGCTCATGGTGCAAAGAAAAAGGGCTGCCAGTCGAATCCGCGTGAATGCGGGCATAGGGTGCCTCCTCAATCTCGGCTCTCTTCCACTCGCTCCCGGGAGAGCATTCTCGTTCCGATCTTCCTCGGCCTGTTTCATCCCGGTCTGCGCTGCCAAAAGCCGGCTGAGACTCGGATCCGGGCGGTTCGCCTCGCATCCGATCTCACCTTTAGAAGACCTCAACCGCGCCTCAGCCGCGGTCACATTGAGTAATGCTTTGTAACGGACTGTCACCCCCAGGTGACAATTCGTTACACTTGCAGCGCTTACATTTCGCGAGAATCGGGGTACCTTCAAGACAAGGCGAAGAACAGCAACCATGGAAAGGGTCCTCATCATCGACGATGACGTCGAGCTTTGTGCCATGCTGGAGGACTATCTCGGCCGCCACGGGTATGAGGTCGTCGCCGCGCACCACGGCGAAAAAGGTCTGGAAAAAGTACAGAGCGGCAACTATTCGATCGTCTTGCTCGACGTCATGCTGCCGGGGCCTGACGGATTTGAAGTCCTGCGCCGGCTACGCGCCTTTTCTTCCACCAGCGTCCTGCTCTTGACCGCGCGAGGAGACGATGTCGATCGGATCGTCGGCCTGGAGATCGGGGCCGACGACTATCTGCCGAAGCCCTTCAACCCGCGAGAGCTGCTCGCTAGAATTCGCGCCATCCTGCGCAGAAGCCCGGGCTCTCCGCAGACCCAACGGGAGTCGGTGCCGGCGCTCGGCCTTGAGCTGGACTCTGCCGCGCGAACTGTATGCTGCAATGGAGCCGAACTCAACCTGACGGATGTCGAGTTCACCTTGCTGCAGACACTCATGCGTTCGGCGGGCGAGGTTGTGGATCGGGAACAGCTCACAACGGCCGTCCTGGGGCGTAAGTTTCACCCTTTTGACCGCAGCCTGGACATGCATGTCAGCCGGTTGCGCCACAAGCTTGACGCGACGGGCAATCTTGGCGAACAGGTGAAGACCATCCGCGGAGTGGGTTATCAGCTCGCCATTCCCACCCGACCTGTCTCAGGGGAGTGATTGACGATGCGCGGTCTCTTTACCAAGATCTTTCTCTCGTTCTGGATCGCCCAGAGCCTCACGTTCGTCATCTCAACGATGTTGATCCTGAGAAACCACTACCCTTCCTTCGGGCAGTTCCAGGACTTTCAAGACACGACGCTCCAGAATGAGGGATCCGCCGCGGCCGACATCTACGAGAAGTCCGGCTGTGCCGGTCTCAAGCAGTATGCCGCTTCCCTGCAACAGACGATTTATCTCGCCGATCTTTCGCAGCGCTTTCTCTGCCCCCTTTCGGACACATTGCTGTATCGCGAGGCCCTGGCCAAGACCTTCCAGGGGACAGGGGCCGTCTCCACTCGCGCTGGCGCCGAGTATCTATGGAGCACAACCGTGCGCTCCGCGTCCGGCCGGCGCTATCTCTTTCTTTTAAGCCGTCCATTTCAACCGCGAAAGAGCAGCGCGCTGCGCGACCTTGAGCGATTCGCCTCTCCTCAAGTGCCGGTCGGCATCGTTGTGTACGGCGCGACCACTTTCTTCCTCGTAATGCTGCTTACGCGGCCGATCGCCAGACTGCGAGCCGCCGCACGCGGCCTGGCGCAAGGCAAGCTGGAGACGCGCGTCTCCAAGCCGGACACGGGAAGCATCTTCGGAGGAGATGAGATTCAGGGGCTCGCACAGGACTTCAATCACATGGCCGAGCGGCTCGAATCCCTGGTAGCGGCGCAGAACATGCTGCTGCGCGACGTGTCGCACGAATTACGGTCGCCTCTGGCCCGGTTGAGCGTGGCGCTGGAGCTGGCGCGGGAAGAGGCCCCGGAGCGAATGTTGACTCAACTCCAGCGGATTGAGCGGGAAGCCGGGCGCCTGAATCTCCTGATCGGCGACCTGCTCCGGCTTTCTTCCATGGAGGCCACCGAAGCACCCCTGGGAACGGAAGAATTCAGCCTCAATACCCTGATCGAGGGGATGCTTGCAGACGCGGAGTTCGAAGCACAACAGCGCTCCTGTACGGTTCGCCTCCAAAGTTCCTGTCACTGTATCGTTCGCGGCAATGCCGAGCTGGTCTACCGTGCGATCGAGAATGTCGTGCGCAACGCGATCCGTTACACCCGCGAGGGTTCTGTTGTTGAAATTGAATTGAACTCTGAGAGCCTCGCCGGCGTACAAATGGCAGTCGTTGCCGTCAAGGACCAGGGACCGGGTGTTCCGGAAAATGAACTGAAGAATATCTTCCGGCCGTTCTACAGGATTGACAACGCCAGGCAGCGTAATACCGGTGGGTTTGGAGTGGGGCTGGCGCTCACGGAGAGAGCCGTTCGTCTGCATCATGGCGAAGTTCGGGCTCAGAATCGAGGCAGCGAGGGCTTCGTCGTCACTCTTCGCATTCCCGCTGAAAAGATTGAGGTTCAAGCACCCGTCCGCGCCGTATGAGAGCGCGGGCCGGCAATCGGAGCATCCCTGCAACCCGCGACAGTTCCCTGCTCCGATTTTTAACCTCTGCAAACCGGCGGTTGCGGGAGAACCGCGTCATAATCGGCTAACATCAAAAGACCACCCTGAGAGGCTCTATGACGACGCAAGCCAATAGCCTGGCAATTGCTCCTCCCGATCCCGCGCGCGTCCCGGAGATCGTTGCGGCCTTGCAAAAGGTGGTCCACCTTCAAGGCCTGGAACCCCGGGAATACGAGTGGCTGGCGAGGCATGCTACCGAGGTCTTCGCGGAAGCCGGGACCGTTATCTTCCACGACGGCGACCAGGCCCACAAGATGACGATCTTGCTGAAGGGAGAGATTCATGTTCGCCGCGAGCGCGGCGGACCCGCCTCCCTGTTCATCGGGCGCTCGGGGCAGATCACCGGTCTCATGCCCTTTTCCCGGATGAAGACTTACGGCGGACAGGGATATGCGGCCACGGCGGCGTGGGCGCTGGAGTTTGACAAGTCCCTCTTCCCCGAAATGCTGGCTGCGATTCCCTCTTTTGGTCAAAGATGCGTAGGCATTCTGCTGGATCGAACGCGAGAGATCACTCGCATGGAACAGCAGTCGGAAAAGCTGAACGCGCTGGGCAAGCTTGCCGGCAATCTGGCTCATGAGCTCAACAATCCGGCATCGGCGGCACAGCGCGCGGCGGCAGGCATGCTCGAAGAGTTGCGTGTTTATGGCCAGGAGCGCTTTGATCTGGGAAAGCTCTGCCTTCCCTCCACGGAGATCGACCGGATCGCTGCGTGGGAAGCCGCGGTTCAGGAAAAGAGGAACCGGCTGGGAGACGCAACCGTGCAGGCTCCGCTTGAAGATGCCGTCACCGCATGGCTGCAACAGAACGGTGTGGGGCGTTCGTGGAAGATCGCACCCGAGCTGGCCGAGTGCGGAATCTCGACCACCCAACTCGATCAGCTCAAGGGCAGCCTGGAGTCCGGCGCGCTGACTGTCGTGCTCTCCCAGTTTGCCTCTTCCCTCCGCGCGGAACGGATTGCCGAGGCGATGCTGAACTCGACGGCACGGATCTTCGATCTCATCCGCGCCATCAAAGACTACTCTTACATGGACCAGGCGCCCATTCAGGAGATCGACATTCCCCAAAGCCTGGAAAACACCCTGGCAATGGTGGCCTCGCGGCTGCAGAATGTCGAGATTATCCGCGACTATGAACCGAACCTGCCTACACTCAGCGCTTATGGCAGCGAGCTGAACCAGGTCTGGACCGCTCTGATTGAAAACGCGCTGGATGCAATCGGCGACCGCGGCCAGCTCAAGTTGTCTGTCCGGATGACCGGAGACCTGATTCTCACGGAGATCTCCGACAATGGGCCCGGAGTTCCAGAGGAGCTGCAGGCGCGCATCTTCGAGCCGTTCTTTACCACCAAAGCCCCGGGAGCGGGACTTGGCCTCGGGCTGGACACCGTAAACCGGGTGGTGCGCATGCATCGCGGCTTCGTCAGCGTGCAATCCAAACCGGGGAGGACCTGTTTCCAGGTACGCCTTCCAGTCCAGCAACTCCAGGCCTATTGAATCCCCAGACTGATTGCATCTTGGACGGCTTGCTCCCCAGCATCGAGCGGAGCCGGTGGTAACGCGACTTCAAGGCGGCGAATCACAGCGGAAGATGCTGCCTGGAGCCCGGCGTGGTCTTACATGGCCGCGAGTCTGGCGCCATACGCCAGCAAAAGCGCCCCGAGCACAATGCGATAAAGGGCGAAGACGACGAAGCCATGGCGGCGCACCCATAGCAGGAACCACTCCACCACTCCCAGGGCAACGATGAATGAGACGACGAATCCAATGACCAGCACGATCCAGTTCTGGCTATTCATCGCCAGGGGCGCGATGGCGTCTCCCCCGGGCAGGTTTTTGGGATGGAGGGTCTTGAGCAGTTCATAGCCGGTCGCCGCGATCATGACCGGAATGGAGACCAGAAAGCTGAACTCGAGTGCGGCGGTCCGCGTCATCCCGGCAGCCTGCCCCGCGGCAATCGTCGACATAGAGCGTGAGACGCCGGGAAATACCGCCGAGGTCACCTGGCATAAGCCGATCCAGACCGCCTGGAGCAGGCTCATTTCCTCCACATCTTTGGTTCCCAAAGTCCGCCGCACACTCCATGCGTCCACCGCCCACATCACGATGCCGCCGATGAGCAGCGCGTAGGCCATCAGCCGGAGACTCTCCAGATGCTGGCCTATGATCTTGGTCAGCAGAAGAGAAGGAATCGCGGTACAGACGAAGGCCACGGAAGTCAGCGTCACCGGATGATTCCACGCCGTGCGGTCACCCTTTTCCCCCTGCGGAAAGGTGCGAAAGAACTCAAGGATGCGGCCGGTGAATAACAGAACGAGCGCCAGGATGGCGCCCAATTGGATGACGACCGTATACATCTTCCAATACGGGCTGGTCAGATCGAGATGCAGCAGAGCCTCGGCCAATCTTAAATGCGCCGTGGAGCTGACCGGCAAAAACTCCGTAAGTCCCTCAACGATTCCCAGCAATACCGAGAGAAGATAGGGGTTCAAGTGTCCTCCGGCCAGCCGGGCTCTACTCCCGATCCATGCCATAAATCGGAATCGACGACTCCAACTTGTATACCAGAGCCGCGGCTCTCGCGGCGTAGTCAGACTGCGGATATTTGCTCTCAATGGTGCCGGCGATTGCTACAGCTTTCGCCTTGGCCTCGTCGGCCTTCTTGTTGTTTCCGTCCGCCCCATACATGTCATTCAGCACGCCGTCCCGATATGCGGCCTGATAGAGCGCCTCGGGAGCCTTGAGGGAGTCTGGATGCTGCTCCGCGTATCTCTGGTACATCTCGGCTTCTTTCTCCGGGCACTTTGTAGATCCCTGCCAATCGCCGCACACCTTGTTGTCCAGCATGTTCCAGGCGGCAAGGTCCGACCATTTGGAATTGGGATACCTCTTTTCGATCTTGTGCATCTCGGATTCATCGATCGTTTCGCGCAGATAGGCATCCTTTTCACGCGCTGAAGGCAGCGAGAAGATATCCGCCTTCTCCAGTTGCCAGCGAATGTCCGCACTGCGCCAGGCAGCTTCGGGGGCGAGGGGGGACTGGGGAAAAAAGTCTGCCATCCGCTGGTACAACAGCCGCGCCTGCTGCGCCGTTCCCTGAGGGGCATGGGGCTGGCTGGCCTCGAGTTCTTTGGTTGCCGCTGCCCCGAACAGGATCAGGTCTCCCTTTGGGGTCGTGCCATCGACGATCCCCTGCGCCGTCATCCAGCCGGTCACAGGAGCGGCCGTGGCTTCTGAACCGAAGACAGGCGCGTCCTGCGCATTGGAAACCTCCGCATCTGTATTGGCAAAGACCCGCACCCAGGGGCCATTGTGTTCCACGATGACCATCTCCCGGCCGGCCGTGACCTGGGTCAAGCGTGAGGAGGCAATATCCGGCGCAACGTAAAGGTTTGTTTCATGGATGATGGTCGCCCTCGGGCCGTTGTTCGGAACCTTGGGCTGCTGCGCCAGCGCAAAATGGAAAGCGCACGACAGGAGAGCGGAAGAGGAGATGAGTCGGGTACGCATGTGGGAAGCCTTGTAACGGTATTAGACCTGAATCGTCAGCTCAAGAAAGCAGCGTTCGGCTGAAACCGGCCGGAATCTCGAAGAGAATCAACGCCGTCGTTCCTGCGCTATCCGCCAGCGCCCTCATCGGGCCGCCACAACTTCCTGGAGCACGCTCAATAGGACCTGGGGTTCGACGTTCCCTCCGCTCATCACCGCGACCGTCTTCCGGGAGGACGGCAGCTTGTCCTGATGAAAGAGGGCTGCGGCCAGTGCAACCGCCCCACTCGGCTCCGGCACCAGTCGCGCAACCGCGAGGGATCTGCGCATCGCCTCTCGAATCTGGGCTTCCGTTACGGTCACGATATCGTCGACATAGGCTTGAAGATGGGCGAAGTTGAGCACGCCCAGGCTTTGCGTCCTGAGCCCGTCGGCGAGAGTCCGGCTCGTCTGCTCCGGACCGATGGCCAGCAGCTTCCCGGATTTGAAGCTCCTGGCCGCATCGTCAGCCAGCTCCGGTTCCACGCCGATGACCTTAACATCCGGCCGGCTCAACTTGACCGCCGCGGAGATCCCGCTCAGCAGGCCTCCGCCTCCGACTGGAACCAGAATCAGCTCCACCTCCGGCATGTCCTCGAGAATCTCCAACCCGCAGGTTCCCTGCCCGGCAATGATCGCCCGGTCGTCGTAGGGCGGGACCATCGCGTATCCGAAGGAGCCGGCAAGCTCTTCGGCCTTTTCTTTCCGTTCCGAGCTGGAAGGCCCCACGGGGACAATCTCTGCGCCGAGCGCAGCGGTGGCGGCTCGTTTGATCTCAGGCGCGTTGGCAGGCATGACGATGACAGCTTTGACGCCCATGATCCGCGCCGCATACGCCACCCCTTGAGCATGGTTGCCGCTGGAATAGGTGATCACCCCGGCGGACCTCTCCGCGGGAGGAAGAAGTGCGACTTTGTTGAAGGCGCCCCGCAGCTTAAAGCTGCCGATCGGCTGCAGTCCCTCGGCCTTGATCCAGAGGGGACCGGGAGGGAAAGGCAATTCCATACGGACGAGCGGGGTGTGGAGAGCTACGCCGCGAAGTCTTTGCCGGGCTGCGCGCAGCTCGTCGAGGGTGATCAGGCCGGTCTGGCTGTCATTCTCCGGTTGAAGGGTCTTCACGTTCGTTTGCCGCCCGGCATGGCTCCAGAGATCAATCCCAATGGAAAAAACCGCAGACTCGGTTCTCCACGGCCGTTGCCTAAAGTTCGAGAATGATCGGCATGATCAGCGGTCTGCGAGCGGTATTCTTCTGGATATAGCGCTTGAGATCGATTCGGATCTTTTCCTTCATCACGCCATAGTCCGCTTTCTCCTCCGCGGAGGAGTCTTCCAGCGTCCGGTTGACGATCTCCCGCGCCTGTTCGTTCAGTTCAATCTCTCCCGCGACGAAGCCGCGGGTCACCACTTCGGGAGCGCGCTCTACCTTTCCGGTGCGTTTATTGATGGTGATAATCGCCATCACAATGCCGTCTTCGCTCAAATGCTTGCGATCACGAATCACCAGGTCTTCCACAACATCCGCGGTAGAGCCTGCGTCAATGCACACACGGCCGGTCGTCACCTTGCCGGCTTTCTCGGCAGAAGCCGCATCAAGCTGCAGGATGTCTCCATCTTCCAGCAAGATGGACCTTTCCACCACGCCGACGCTGGAGGCCAGGTCGGCGGCTTTTTGCAGATGGCGGTAGTCTCCGTGCAAAGGCACGAAGAACTTCGGGCGCAGCAGGTTGACCATGAGGCGCAGCTCTTCCTGGCTACCGTGCCCGCTGACATGGATCAGCCCGGATGCTCCGTCGTCGTAGATCACGTTGGCCTCGCGGCGGCACAGGTGATCGATGACGCGGTAAATGCTCTTTTCATTACCCGGGATGACCCGTGAACTGAGCACGATTGTGTCGCCTGCCTCAATTCGCGCGTGCTTGTGATTGTCCACCGCCGCCCGCGAGAGCGCCGACATCGGCTCGCCCTGGGTGCCGCTGATGAGCACCATGACCTCTTGCGGCGCATAGTCCCGGATCTGGCCGGGATGAATCAT
Source organism: Acidobacteriaceae bacterium (assembly GCA_035933805.1). Classification (GTDB taxonomy): domain Bacteria; phylum Acidobacteriota; class Terriglobia; order Terriglobales; family Acidobacteriaceae; genus PALSA-350. The sequence goes on from DASYYO010000004.1 coordinate 24,582, forward strand.
CAGGCCCGGAGGCATAGACAGATAGCCAAACTCCTGCGCGATCTCCGAGGACTCGAGCATGGAGCGGCCGACCACCGCCACCTTGCGCCGATGTGCCTGCGCCAGCTCCAGGGCAATGCGGATCCGGTAGATCGACGAGGAAAAGCAGCTGAAAAACAACCGTTTCTGCGTCCGCGAGAAGATCTCGTCCAGGCGCGGCCGGACAGACCACTCGCTGGGCGTGTATCCCGGGCGGTCCACATTGGTCGAGTCTTGCAACAGAGCCAGAACTCCGCGTTTGCCGTATTCGGCAAAGCTATGCAGATCGAATGGCTTACCATCCGGAGGCGACAGGTCGATCTTGAAGTCTCCGGTGTGCACCACAACCCCCACCGGGGTCTCCACCGCGAGCGCAACACAGTCCACCAGGCTATGGGTGACACGGATCGGCTCAATCGTAAAGGCGCCCACATGGAACTTTTGTCCCGGCGCGATCTCGATCAGCTCCGCTTCGTCCAGCAGCTTGTGCTCTTCCAGCTTGCCTTCCACGTAAGCCAGCGTGAACTCGGTCGCATACACCGGCACGCGCAGCTCACTCAGGATCCAGGGCAGCCCGCCGATGTGGTCTTCATGACCATGCGTCAGGATGATGGCGCGCACATGTTCCCGGTTCTCTATCAGATAGCTAATGTCGGGAACAACAATGTCGACGCCCAACAGCTCTGTCTCGGGGAACATCAGGCCGGCGTCGATCACGATGATATCGTTTTGCCATCGCATCGCCAGGCAGTTCATTCCGAACTCGCCTAGACCGCCCAAGGGGATGATTTGTAATTTACCTGCGGACATGAACTCCTGATCGTATCATGCTAACCCCATGGAGTGGGCCGCAGGGCCGAGCGCATTGCCGGGGCCTTCCTATCGCAGCAACTCCTCAATCGCCGAGCTGAGTTCGGTCTTCTCATCGCGATACTTCACGATCACCGGCGTATACAGGCTCAGGCCCCAGTCGGAGGCATAATCCGCTCCGGCCGCGCCCGGTCTCAACTTACGGGAGCCCGGAACAACGACCGCGCCCTCCGGAATAATCAACGGCTTGCCGGCTGCGGCCTTCAGCACCTCTCCGCGCACCACGTCATACACCGGCGTTCCCCGGGTAAGAATGGTGCCTGCAGCGAGAACGGCACGGCTCCGCACCAGCGTGCCCTCGTACACTCCCGTATTGCCCCCAACCAGCACATCGTCCTCAATGATCACCGGAGTTGCATTCACTGGCTCGAGCACGCCTCCAATCTGGGCCGCGGCGCTCAAGTGGACTCGTTTCCCGATCTGCGCACAACTGCCGACCAGGGCATGGGAGTCCACCATCGTTCCCTCGTCCACGTACGCGCCTGCATTGATGTACATCGGCGGCATGCAGACCACGCCCCGGGCGACAAAGGCTCCCTCACGAACCGCCGAGCCTCCGGGCACCAAGCGAACTCCATCCGCCACGCGGAACCGGCGGGCCGGATACGTCGCCTTGTCTACGAAGGAAAACTCGTCTCCCCCCATCTCTGCGAGAACGCCGAGGCGAAAGCCCAGCAGGATCCCCTGCTTTACCCATGGATTGACCCGCCAGCCGAGAGGAGCATCGGTATCGCGCTCCGCCGAGCGGACCCTGCCTTCGCTCAGAGCAGACCGCAGTTCGAGAAATGCATCCATTGCCCCGGGGTCGCCGACTGCGCCTGCTCCCGCCGCAAAATACCGTTCGATCTTCCCCGCCAGGGGCGATTGCTCAGCCATCTTCTCTCTTCTATTCGTGTTTGCTTGAAGCGCTTCTCCTCGTCTGACCAGGGTCTCGCCAGGACAGGGAAAGGCAGTTTTGTCTTCCGCACAGCACGCCGGAAGACCTATGGAACATAAGGGAAACGAGAGGGAAAACGCGATGCCGGTCCGATCACATCGCCTTTGCCTGGGCCGGATGCGCCACCAAGCCCAGATCTTCGACCAGAGGAGCCAACCTTGCCCTCGTCGTGTTCGTGACCGGAACCATCGGCAGCCGGAAATTCTCTTGCAGACGGCCCATCATCGCCATCACACACTTCACCGGACCCGGGCTCGACTCCCAGAAATTGGCGGCGATCAAGCCGGAATACCTGCGATACAGCGCGCGAGCCGTCTTCCAGTCTCCGCTCAGCGCAGAGCCGATCATGCGCGCCATCTCCGCCGGAATCTCGTTCGATGCGACCGAGACCAGGCCGGCGCCACCCAGGGCAATCACCGGCAAAGCCATCCCGTCGTCACCGGCAAGGACGGCAAAGTTATCGGGTGCCATATGGATCAGATCGGTAATCTGTTGCAGGTTGCCGCTCGACTCCTTGATACCCACGATGTTGGGCACGTCACGAACCAGCCGCAACACCGTAGCCGGCTCCAGGTTCACACCCGCGCGGCTGGGAATGTTGTAGAGCACCACAGGACATGCAACCGCCTCCGCAATCGAACGAAAGTGCCGGTACTGCCCCTCCTGAGTCGGCTTGTTGTAATAAGGATTCGCCGTCAGAATGCCATCGACCCCCTCGATCGCGGCCACGCGCCGGGCACGCTCCACGGCCTCTCGCGTCGCGTTGTGGGTGCAGCCGGCCAGCACGGGCACGCGTCCCGCAGCGGCATGGACCACCAGCCGCACCACGTGCAGCCACTCCTCATCGTTGAGCGTCGGGGTCTCTGCGGTGGTGCCGCAGGCAACCAGGAAATCTATGCCGCTTTGGATCTGCCATTCCACCAGAGAGGTCAGGCTCTGCTCATCCAGGCCTCCATCGCCGCGAAAAGGCGTCACGAGTGCTGTGCCACAACCGCTAAGGTTCATAACAGATGGAGTCTACTAGAAACGGTGAAGGGATGGAGCAGAACCGTTGAAAGAGCGGATGGGACAACCGTCCCGGAGGAGCATCTCAATACGGCATCCAGTGGGCGTCGCCGCTTAGATTTGCGAATAGACCTCGCGGAAATCGTAGCAGCCTCGTTTGCCGGCCAGCCATTCAGCTCCCCGGACCGCTCCTTCCGCGAAGCTGCGGCGGGAAAGCGCTTCATGCTTGAGCTCGATCACGTCGGAGCTGGAGCGCGCGGTAATGACATGAGTTCC
>DASYYO010000006.1:0-9703 GCA_035933805.1 Acidobacteriaceae bacterium
ATCTTCTGGTAGAACTCTGGATCCTTCCTGCCGCCTTGCTCCCGAGGATCGTCCACGAAGAACTCGCTCTGGGTGATACTCGTCGCCCCGAAAGTGTTTGTCTCGATAATGTCGGCGCCCCCCTCCAGAAAGCGGCGATGAATATCACCGATCATCTGCGGCTGCGTGAGGGTAAAGAGGTCCCCGTTGTTCAGCAGGTCTTTCGTCGAATCCTTGAAGCGCTCGCCGCGAATATCCGCTTCCTTCATGCCATACGTGCGGATGGTCGTACCCATCGCTCCATCGATGATGGCAATTCGACTCTCGAGAATCTGTTCAAGAGGATGTTGGTGGGCTTTTGTCATGTCTTTCCGATAGCCTTGAGAACGCCTGACCGGCATCTTCTGTGCGAAGCCGGTGGCGCATTTGAGAGACCAGGCTCTTCAGCGAAACTGCTCGCCTTGATTGTGACGCTCGCTGCGCCGTCGCACGCCTTCTTGATTCCGGCGCCAAGGCGCGCTCCCCTTATTATAGCGACGCCACGATTGACAACTGCTTCCCGCTCTGCCGCATGAGATCACGATGGTGGCGGGCGGCCCCACAATACGATTAAGCAAGCTTTGATTCACCGGCGGGGATTCCGGATTCTGGTTTCCTCGCACTTCTTCGGGTGCATGGGCGAAGGCCCCGGGAATACGCGTTCCATCCTGCTCCATCCCCCGGACGTTTCATAGCTGGAGGACTGGCTTCCAGGGTAGCATTATGCTACCTTTCTGCCATGAGTCAACCGGTGAAACTCTCAGATTCGCTCGTTCTCGATGCCCGGCTGGCAGGCGAAGCCGCCGAGCGGTCAATCGCCGGTCAGGTTGAGTTCTGGGCAAAGCTGGGCCGTTCCGTCGAGTTCCTCCTTCAGGGCCAGCATGTGCTGCAACTGGCGCGGAGAGGAGAGGCGCAATCGCTCTCGGCGTGTCTGGAATCGGTCGATTCTCCCCAGGGACGCGCTCGTGTAGCGGCCTACCTGGAGACGCAGCCCTTTCCACACTACCGTCCATACCCCAACCGCCCCGGCTTGCTTGAGCGGATCGAAGAGGACGGAGCGCTCACCGTCGGCCGGTTCGTGAGCCGTAAATTTCAGCCCCTGCGCGGCGCAACCAAATCACCCATCGCCAGGAAGCGCTAGCGCATGGCATCCATCTTCGACCGGCGGCCGGTTCTCGTTGCGTTAGCCGGCCCGAACGGTGCGGGGAAGACCACCTTTTATCATGCTCACCTGCAGTCTGCGGGGCTGCGCCTGGTGAATGCCGATGGCATCGCACGAGAGCTGGGGATCGATGCTTACCCGGCGGCGAAAGTAGCTGGAACGATCCGGGAACAATTGGTGGCACAACAGGAGAGCTTTGTCTTCGAGACGGTATTCTCTGACCCGGTAGGAGACAAAATTTCGTTCCTGCAGAAAGCGGGAGACCAGGGCTACACGCTCATCCTTTGCTTCATCGGACTTTCGAACCCCGGCATCTCCGAGGAACGTGTGGCGATGCGCGTCTCGCAAGGAGGCCATGATGTGCCGGCCGAAAAGATTCAATCTCGATTTCCGCGGGTGCTGCACAATCTGAGAACAGCGCTCAACAGCCTTCCTCATGTCCGGGTTTACGACAACAGCGACCTGCGTCAGTCCTACCGCCTCATAGCCATCTATGAGCATGGCGAAGCGAAGGAAGTCCATCAGCCGGTTCCCAAATGGCTGCTCCCCCTTCTGCCCGGCAGGAGGCGATGATGATCGAAGGTCCGAGCAGGGGATGGTTGTCTTTGTTCCAAGCGGGAGCGCCAATGATCCCACTCATCGGCCCGAAGAATTTGAGGCGACCGCTCAATACCTCATCCGGTGTGGGATTACTCCGCTCGGTCCTCTCGAAGGAGTTCCGAGGAGCGGCGCTTCATCCCTGGCCCTGTTCTAATGTGATCTCGGCACAGTGGGCCGGATTTCTTTGCCGGCCGACTCAGAAGCACGCCTATCGGTCGGCTTGAGCTGACTCATTGCTGAAATCGGTCATTCCGACGACCGTGGCTTCCACCAAGGCATTCCCCTCAAAGATCGCCGCAGCTCCCGTCTCATTGAAGCCGAAGAGCTTGGGGACCAAAGAAGAAGAGGCCGCGAACGCAGAATCCAGTCTGCCGTGGGTCTCAAAGGGAATGACCTTCGCAATCCCTAGCGGATAGTCAGTGAGCAGGGACTCAACGAGAACAAACGAGCCGGCGAGAAGCGCGGCTGTTGCGGCGCGAGGATTCCTTCTCCGGCACAGGATCGCCATGCCAAAGAAGAAGGAGGCGTGGCAGTAATCGATGATGCCGTGCACGCGGGCATCAATGACTTTCGGCAGGCTCTTTTCCAAAAAAGGATTCAGCACGGCGTTGGCAAGGGGCATGGGTTACTCCTGACAGCAGATTGGATGCGAGTGGAGGGAGTTTCACACGAGGGCGGATCGGGAAAACTTGCTCCTCCCTGGAACCGATCGAATGCCATGGGCCGTCCTTTCCCGTTCGCTTGATCCTTTTCGGTCATTGTCTTTCAGCGCATTTTCCGTCATTGTGTAGGGGAGAGCGATTCCCCTGAGGGATCTTTCCGGAAGAGATGACGGCTACACAGCGGGGTTTCTCAGTTGCGGTCCTAGTTCTGGCGGCAGTGGGTTCGGCAGCCGGGCAAAACTCGCTGCCGTCTCCGTGGGATCCGATCGCTCTGGAGCGATCCTCGCCTGCGGCAGCTCCTTTGCCACCCGCAAATAACCTGCTCCTGGAGAGTTCCACTCCATCCCTCGGCGAACCCGACGCACAACCTCTCTTCGACTTCAAACCTGCCAACATCAAGTTCGATCTGCCGGAGCTGATGAATATCCTTCGCGATCGCCGGCATGAAGGCTGGGTTCTGGCTGCGTATCCTGACCCGAAGACAGGCCGGCCGCTGATCGGAGCCGGCTTCAGTCTGGATGTCCCGGCCAGGGAGCACCCACAACTCGATCTGCTCAACCCCAATCCCTTCGTCGAGCCATCCTCGGCTCAGCTTTGGCAGGCTGCCGGACTCGATCCGGAACGGCTACAGCGAATTCTCAACCAATATGAACGCAATCTCAGTGCGTGGACGAAGCGCGGCTACCGGAGGAAGATCAGGCTGAACTCTCTAACGCCGCAGGTGACCGAAGAAGAGGCGACGCGACTCCTGCGGATCTCCGCCGTTCAGGCTATCTACAACGCGAGAGCGTATTGCCGTGATTTCGACCGGCTGACGGCATCGCAGCAGATGGCTCTGGCGCAGTTGGTGTTTCAGATGGGCGTGAATCTGCAGGAGTTTGTTCAATTTCTAGACACACTCAATGGAGATGTCTCCTCGCGCGATCCCTCGCAGTCGGAAGCCGATATCGACTTCAATGTTGAGCATTGGAAGACCGTCCAGCGCGCTCTGATCGAGAGCCAATGGGCCAGACGGTATTCCAATCGCGCCGCCACGGTGATCGCCATGTTCGACCCGGCGTATGGCCAAAATCCCGAGGAGGCGGAACAGCAGATCAGAGCTACGCTGCATCCCGCAGTCGTGCGCCGCCGAAGAGGCCGGCCCGCGGCCTCCCTTCGGGTGGCTTCCTACCGTCGCCACCCCCGCAGGAGGCCGCAAAAAGCAGCCCGTGCGGAAGGAAAACGGAAGCTGACTTAGCCAGACCGCCGCTCGCCGCCCCTTACCGAAGTTCTCGCTCCGCTTCTTCGATCCCGCCAGAAGCGGGAGCAACTCTCATGGATCAGCACTTTTGAGAGATTTCGTCAGCACGAATGTCCAAATCGCCGCATGCCAGACGTCATGGAAGTGGCGGTCGTAATAACCGCCTACAATCCATGGCGGAGGTTTCCAATGCAATATCTATTGATGCTCTATGTAAACGAGGCCGGCTGGCCCAAGTTATCGAAGGGCGAGCAGGAACAGGGGATAGCGGCTTACGCCGCTTATACGGAAGCGCTCTCGACGTCTGGCGTTTTGAAAGCCGGAAGCCGTCTGCAGCCAAGCTCAACCGCGACGACGGTGCGCACCGCGAACGGAAAGTCGCAGGTTCTCGATGGGCCGTACGCGGATTCGAAGGAGCAACTGGGCGGCTACTACCTGATCGACGCACCCGACCTGGACGCCGCGCTCTCCTGGGCCGCCCGCTGCCCGGCCGTAAACCACGGTGTTGTGGAAGTGCGTCCGCTCTGGAGCAACCCGGCGTGACTTGCGCCGGGTTGTCCATCGTGGAAACTCCCTGTAGGCCGCCAGGCTCCAGGCGTATGAACACCCGCAGCCAAGTCTTCTAGAGTTGCGGGTGTCTCGCCAAGGCGGCGAAGTACTGCAGGCGATCCATTTCAATCGCGGTTGCTTTGCTTGCATGCTCGGGGGAGCCAAAGGTAGAACGTTATTCATCGTCGCCACTGAGGGGCGCGGCATGGAGCACGTACCTGATGGTCCCCAGAGCGCGTACGGGGCCAGATTCTCATGGCCGAGGCGCCAGCCCCAGGCGCGGGATGGCAACGGGGAAGCAACCGCGCCGAAGATTAAATCGCACCTCCATCAGAAGAATTGGGACACGCGATCCATGAACTCATGCGAAGGCGACAACCGGGCACGCAGTACTGCGGACGCAGTCGCTCGCCGAAGTTATGGCAAGCTCATTGCATATCTCGCCGCGCAGACTCATGATGTGGCGGCCGCAGAGGATGCGCTCTCAGAGGCATTTACTTCGGCGCTCGCGGACTGGCCGAGCCGCGGCTGCCCTGCCAATCCTGAGGCTTGGCTTCTGACCGTAGCCCGGCGCAAGTTCATCGATATGGCACGGCGGCAGCATGGCAGCGACAGGGCGGACGAAGATGTGGAGAAGATCGCGGCGGCTTTAGGCGCTTCTCTGCCCAATGCCGAGATCCCCGACCGACGCCTGGCGCTGATGTTCGCCTGCGCGCATCCGGCCATCGAGTTCAGCATTCGGGCACCCTTGATTCTGCAGGTGATCCTGGGACTTGATGCGGCGACCATCGCCTCCTCTTTTTTGATGTCTCCGGCGGCGATGGGCAAGCGGCTGGGCCGCGCGAAAGAGAAGATCCGGCAGGCCGGCATTCCCTTTCGCATCCCCGAGCGCGAAGATCTCCCCGGCCGTCTGGACACGGTGCTCGATGCGATCTATGCCGTCTTCGCGGAGGGATGGAGCGATGCGGCGGGCACCGATATATTGCGGCGGGATATGACCCATGAAGCTTTCTTTCTGGCCCGTATGCTCGTCAAACTCATGCCCAACGAGCCCGAAGCCCTGGGCTTGCTTGCTCTCATGCTGCATGCGGAAGCCCGCCGCCGGGCACGGCGCAACGGGAACGGCGAATATATCCCGCTCGACAGGCAGGACCCTGATAGCTGGGAGTTGCCGATGATCGATGAGGCGGAGGCGCTGCTGACCCGCGCTGGCAACCTTGGCGTGATCGGCCGCTATCAGTTAGAGGCTGCGGTGCAGTCCGCCCATGTCCATCGTTGCCGGACAGGGCACCCCAACTGGGAGGCCGTCTTGCAGATCTATGACGCGCTATTCGCCATTACCCATTCCCCAGTGGTCGCCATCAATCGCGCCCTGGCGATCGCGGAGGTGAAGGGAGGCCATGCGGCGCTCGCTGCTATGCCCGATCTCGCCGCCGATCCGCGTCTCGCCCAGTATCAACCCTTTTGGGCAGCCCGGGCGGAACTGTTGGCCAGGATAGGCTCAAATGCAGAGGCTCGGCAGTCGTATGAGGTTGCGATTGGCCTGGAGCGAGATCCGTCGGTCCGCCGTTTCCTGGAACACCGTTCCGCACTTTGTCAGCTCGCGCGGGACTGAACTACATTGACATTGGATTCCGGGGCGCCCAGAGCGCCCCGGAATCCAATCTGTGAGCCCAGGAATCGCATTGCTACGCCCTGCGAGGTGAGGGCGCAGCGCCGGGGTTCATTTCGTCCGGCTGCAGAACACCATCATGGAGCGGCCGCCCACGATCGTACTTTCTCCAGCCGCGACTTCGGCAAAGGGCTCCTTCAGATTCTCGGTGTCGAGAATCTGCGTCCATTTCGTGTTGTCCGGAGCGGGCGGCAAGTGAAATTCCACCCCTTCGTGGAAGGCGTTCACCAGGATGAGAAAACTGTCGTCAATGACCGGCTGTCCCTCTTCGTCGGAGACTTGAAGAGTTCTGCCGTTGAGCATCAGGCCCAAAGACCGCGTCCACTCTGCGTTCCATGCCTCTTCCGGCATCTCATGCCCATCTGCCGAGTACCATGCGATGTCCCGGACAACCGAATTATGAATTACGCGGTCCTGGAAAAACTTCCGGCGGTGCAGGTTGGGATGGGATCGCCTGAGTTGTACGAGCTTTTCCGTGAACTCCAACAGCCGGGTGCGCCTCTCATCAAGATTCCAGTCATACCAGGTCAGCTCATTGTCCTGGCAATACGCGTTGTTATTCCCTTTCTGCGATCGCCCGAACTCATCCCCGCCTGCGATCATCGGGACTCCCTGGCTCAACAAGAGAGTCACCAGAAAATTTTTGATCCGCCGCTCCCGCAGATCGTTGATGGCGGAATCATCCGTAGGCCCCTCCGCCCCGGAGTTCCACGAGTCATTGTCGTTCGCTCCGTCAGCGTTGTTGTCCTCGTTCGCCTCATTGTGCTTCTGGTCGTAGCTGACCAGATCGCACATGGTGAACCCGTCATGGGCGGTGACAAAGTTAATGCTCGCATACGGCTTCCGGCCATCGTACTGATAGAGGTCGCTCGATCCGGTAAGGCGGTAGGCGAAATCGGATAACTGGCCGGCGTCGCCCTTCCAGAACCGGCGCACGGTATCGCGATACTTCCCATTCCATTCCGCCCATAAGACTGGGAATTGGCCAACCTGGTAGCCTCCCTCGCCGACATCCCACGGTTCAGCAATCAGCTTTACATCCGCAATGGTTGGGTCCTGGTGAATCGTATCGAAGAAGCCACCCAGGCGATCGACGTCATGCAACTCTCGCGCAAGAGTGGCGGCCAGATCGAAACGGAATCCGTCCACATGCATCTCGGTGACCCAATATCGCAGACTGTCCATCAAGAGCTTCAACACCTGAGGATGACGGACGTTCAGCGTATTTCCTGTCCCTGTGTAGTCCATGTAGTATCGGGGCTCATCGGGCATCGTTCTGTAATAGGTCGTATTGCAGATGCCCTTCAGGCTTAGCATGGGGCCCAGGTGATTGCCCTCGCAGGTGTGGTTGTAAACCACGTCGAGAATGACCTCGATCCCCGCTTTGTGCAGCGCCTTGACCATCTCCTTAAACTCGCGAACCTGGCCGCCATGATCCCCGCTTGAGCTATATCGAGGCTCGGGAGCGAAATATCCCAGGGTGTTATAGCCCCAGTAATTGCTCAACCCCTTGTCGACCAGATGGCCGTCATCAACAAAATGATGGATAGGCAGGAGTTCCACCGCGGTCACACCCAGCTTCTGCAGATAGGAGATGCTGGCCGGATGGGCCAGCCCCGCGTAGGTTCCTCGCAATTCCTCAGGCACGTTCGGGTTTCGCTTCGAAAAGCCTTTCACGTGCAACTCATAGATGACTGAGTCGGCCAACGGCGTCTCCGGCTTGCAGTCGTCTTCCCAGTCGAAGGCGTGGGTCACCACCACACTTTTGGGCATACCAGCAGAGCTATCTTTGTCACATTTGATTCGATCGTCCCCGGTCTCAACCTGGTAGGGAAAGACCGGCGCCTTCCAATCCACCTTGCCCGCGATTGCTTCCGCATAGGGATCGACCAGCAGCTTTGCAGAATTAAAGCGAAGCCCCTGTTCGGGCTCCCATGGCCCCTCGATCCGATACCCGTACAACTGGCCTGCTTTGATTTTGTTGATGAAGCCGTGCCAGACGAAGGCCGTCCGCTCCTTCAGCTCGATACAGTCCGTCTGCATGCCGGACTCATCAAACAAGCACACGAAGACCGCGGTAGCGTGTTCCGAATACACGGCAAAATTGGTTCCCTTTGCTGTTGCCTTCGAGCCTAGAGGATATGGCTTGCCAGGCAGTAAAGTGCGTTGCATGATCATCCTTTCAATCTCTGATGCCAGTATGGCGAGGAGAGGTTAAGGCGCCCTCCCGCTGCCCATGAGATGCAAGCGGAGGCCAATGCGTAACTGTGCTGAACTCTCCGCAAGACCCCACGAGGCTCCTCCGCTGGATTCCCAACCCTGAGAGGCCGGCTGGAGGGAAGAAGAGCGCCGAGGGCGACACCTCGGGCCCGCGGTCAGGTCCTGCTCTGGAGGGGCGTTGACACAGACTCAAGGGACTTGCCGGCAGCTTCCACCCCGATGAAATGCTCGCAGACGGCGCCAGACAGCATAAGCACTGAACCAATCAGATAACCGATGCCGACGTGAGCCCTGGAGCCCGAGGCGATCAATTCACCGAACAGAAGAGGCGCCCCAACCCCGCCCACCAGCGTGCCGGTGGCATAAAACACGGCGATGGCGAAGGCCCGTATCTCAAGTGGAAATATCTCGCTGACCGTGAGATACGCGGCGCTGGCCGCGGATGAGGCGATAAAGAAGATGGCGGTAAAGCAGATCCCCAGGCCGCGCGCGCCGATCGAGCCGTGGATAAAAGGATAAATGCTGCCGGCGAGGAGAAAGCCCGCCAACCCGTAAGTGGCGGTGATCATCGGCTTCCGCCCGACCTTGTCAAATAGCCAGCCAATCGTCATTGGGCCGAGGAAGCTCCCAACCGCAAACGGCAGGAGATGGAGGGGTACCTTGTCATCGCTCACATGAAAGAACTTCTTCACAACCAATCCGTACGTAAAGAAGACGGCGTTAAAAAAGAAGGACTGTCCGATCATCAGCACCAGAGCAAGAATGGAGCGTTGACGATTTTCTCCTGTCATGCTGCGGTAGATATCGCTCAAAGGCGTATGGTCGCGGACAACGATCTTGAGTTTTTTACCTTCAGGTGGAGAAAGGCGTTTCGGATTGTTTCGGGAAGCCCTGGCCTCGATTTGACCGACGATTTCGTTCGCCTCCTGCTCGTGACCCCGAAGCATGAGCCAACGCGGGCTTTCCGGAACATAAAGTCGCAAGATCAGCACCACGGCGCCCAGAGTTCCACCCACTCCGAAGGCATACCGCCATCCAGTATTGGGAGGCAGGCCGTGACCGTGTAGCAGAAGCAGGGCCGCGATTGCGCCAACCGAAGCTCCCACCCAGAACGTGCCATTCACCACCAGGTCCACGGTGCCGCGAACCTTTCCCGGTATGAGTTCGTCGACCGCAGAGTTGATGGCGGAATACTCCCCTCCGATGCCGAGGCCAGTAAACAAACGGAAGCTCGCAAAGCTCAGAAAATTCCATGAGAATGCGCTGGCAACGGTGGCGACAGAGTAGGTCGCAAGGGTAACAAGGAAGAGTTTCTTGCGGCCGAGCCGGTCGGTAAGATAGCCGAAGAGAATCGCTCCGATCACTGCGCCAGCGAGATAGGTGGTTGCTGCAGCGCTGACTTGAGGGTCTGAAAGTGAGAGGCCGCTCCGGCTCTCAAGAATGCCGGAGAGCGAGCCGACCAGAGTGACTTCCAGGCCGTCCAGCAGCCATGAGGTACCGAGCGCGGAGAGAATACGCACGTGCCACCGGCTCCAGGGGAGCCTATCCAGGCGCGCGGGCACGTCCGTAGTGATGGTTCG
>DASYYO010000032.1:0-11016 GCA_035933805.1 Acidobacteriaceae bacterium
CGCCATCTACAATCCGCTGCCCAATCAGCTTCACGTCCCCTGGACCATTCGGGCCGCCGAGGCAGGGAAGCACGTCCTGTGCGAGAAGCCGTTGAGCATGACCGTGGCTGAGGCCAGAACCCTCCTCGAAGTGCGCCGGCGCACCGGCCGCAAAATCGGAGAGGCGTTCATGGTGCGCACCCATCCGCAATGGCAGCGCGCCCGCGAGCTGGTGCGTTCCGGCCGTATTGGAAAGCTGCACTCCGTCCAGGGCTTCTTCAGCTACTTCAACGTCAACCCGGAGAATATCCGCAACCGCCCGGAGTGCGGCGGCGGCGGTCTCATGGACATCGGCTGCTATCTCATCCACAACTCCCGCTTCATGTTCGGCGAGGAGCCCACGCGCGCCGTCGGCCTCATCGACCGGGACCCGCAGATGAAGACCGACCGGTTGACCTCCTGCATCCTCGACTTTCCCTCCGGTCAGTCGATCTTTACCTGCAGCACCCAGCTGGTGCCCTACCAGCGCATGCAGTTCTTCGGAGACAAGGGCCGCCTCGAAATTGAGATCCCGGTCAACACTCCCAACGACCGTCCTACGCGAATCTTTCTCGACGACGGGCGAGACCTCTTCGGCGGCGGCATCACCACTGAGACCTTTCCCGTCTGCGACCAGTACACGCTTCAGGGAGACGCCTTCTCGCGCTCCATCCTGGAAGATACCCCGGTCCCCGTCTCCCTGGAAGATGGAATCGCCAATATGGCCGTCATCGAAGCCGTCTTCCGCTCGGCGGAGACAGGCAATTGGGAGACTCCGAAGAGCTAGCCAATCGGCCTGAAAGAAAAGGGAGCCGGCGGCCCCGGCTCCCCGAATCGGGCCTCAGGCTTCTTCATGTATCGATGACAGTGGCAGAAAGATTCTTGAGACAGCCAGGCGACGCAATTCCTTGCGGCGCAGCTTGAGAGGAGCAGCGGCAAGATGGAGAAGCAGCATCCGGATCCGGACCGCGCAGCCACGTTGAGCCGGGTCACGCGGCGCTCCTTCCTCGAGCGCGCCGGCGCGGTCGCCGCGTTTGGCCTCTCCTCCGCTCCTTCGTCCTTCGCAAAGGCCCAGGCCACGCCGCCCTCGTCCTCCGCCGGTTCTACCTTCCTTGACCTGCTCCGCGTTCCCGATCAGGCCGCGGCCTATGAGAGCCTCGATCGTCCGCTGCCTCTCGAACACTCCGGCAGCGAATGGCGCGGCTCCGGAGTCGAAGTCTCTGCCCGGCTCGCCGGCGGCGAGGTGGCGATCACTCTCTCCGCCCCAGGCGTTCGCCTCAAGTACCTCCATCTGCGATGGAATGCGCTGGTCGCCACGGATCTCGTAGCCCTCGGCGATCATTGGGAGCGCAGCTACGGCGACCTCGGCTGGCGGCCCATCATTCCGGAACGCGTGATGCCCTGGTATTTCGCAACCTGGGACGGCTCCTCCTGTCACGCCTATGGAGTCAAAACGAGTGCGCGATCTCTCTGCTTCTGGCAGCTCGATCCCCAGGGCGTCTCTCTCTGGCTCAACACCGCCAACGGCGGCCAGGGCGTTCAGTTAGGCCGGCGTGAGCTGCTGGCCGCGGAAATTACCACGCGTGCAGGCTCGCCGGGAGAAGATCCCACCCACGCGCTCCACGCCTTCTGCCGTCAATTGTGCTCCCAGGCCGCACTCCCCGCGCCGCCCGTCTATGGCTGCAATGACTGGTACTACGCCTACGGCAAAAACACTGCGCAGCAGATCCTTCGCGATACCGGCTACATCGCCGGGCTCTCCGCCGGGAATGCGGTTCGCCCCTTCTCCGTGATTGACATGGGATGGGCCGATGGCTCGCCGGCCTTTCCCAGCATGGCGCGCCTGGCAGAAGAGATTCATCAGAGTCAGGTGCGTCCCGGAATCTGGATACGGCCGCTCCAGGCTCCCGCCGGCGCCTCTCCCGCTCTCCTGCTCCCCGATGCCAGATTCGGCTCGCGCCGCCAGCGCACCCGCGAAAGAGCCTATGACCCCACCATCCCGGAGTCGCAGCAGATCATCGCGGGCAAAATCAGGCAGCTCGTTGAGTGGAAGTTCGAGTTGGTCAAGCACGACTTCTCCACCTATGACCTCCTCGGCCAATGGGGCTTTGAAATGGGCGCGGACCCCACCCTGCCCGGCTGGTCCCTGCACGATCCGGGCCGCACCAACGCCGAGGTCCTTCGCGACCTCTACCGGCTCATTCGCGGAGCCTGCGCGCCCGGCACGCTGATCCTCGGCTGCAATACAGTCGGCCATCTCGGGCAGGGAATCTTCGACATCCAGCGCACCGGGGATGACACCAGTGGGCGTCAATGGGAGCGCACCCGCCGCATGGGCATCAACACCCTCGCCTTCCGCCTGCCTCAGCATCAGTCGTTCTTCGTCCAGGATGCCGATTGCGTCGGCCTCTCGCCCGCCATTCCCTGGCAGCTCAATCGCCAGTGGCTTGACCTGCTGGCGCGGAGCGGAACCGCTCTGTTCATCTCTCCCGGAGAAGGCTCGCGAGGAGCCGGGCAGGCCCTGGCCATCCGCCAGGCATTCGCCCTCGCGGCAAGCGGCGGAGCCGCCGCGCTTCCCGCCACCTGGCGTCAGCAAAGCACTCCGGAGCAGTGGACCGTCCCCGGCGCGAACGCGGGCGCGGCAGCAACCATTCGCTACGATTGGTGCTCGCCCGGTGGAGCATATCCCTTCACCGTCTGAGCCGGCGCCTCAACATCCCGCACCGCGCTCAGCGGCCCAGCCCGGCCGCTATCGATTCGTAACCGATGCAGGATCAAAATAAGCTTCACTTTCCTCCCCCGCTCGCCGCCGCCGATCCCATCGCCTCCGCATAAAGCTTGTCGCCCACCACTTTGTGGACCGCGGTTGAAGGATGGCCCTTGTGGTAATAAAAGTACGTCGCCGGAGCCGAGCACGGCGTCGTGTCCTCGTGGAAGATCGCCCGGCCGGCGCACGCCTCTGTCGTGTTCTGTATGCCGTACCTCCCGGGATGAAGCATCACCTCGTCGAAGAACGGGCCCCAGTTGCTCATCCGGATCTGCGCCCCCTTGAGCTCGCCCTCCAGGTCTGAAGGAATGCGCGCCAGTGCCGGGTCGAGCCGGAGCCCGACCGCGCTGAAGGCGGGGATCGCCGTAGGCAGCAGCGCCACCAGGAACTTCCTCCCGCCCACGCTGTAAAGGGTTCTGATCTCCCCCTCCAGATTGCTCACCGTCGTCTCGCTCGGCAGCAGGCGGTCATTCAACCCTCCGGCCAGGTAGAACAGCGTGGTCTCCGGGTGGAATGCGATCGCATGCGAGCGCACCCGGGCGGCAAAATCATCCACCTGGTTGCGCATGCCCACGCTAAACAGCGCTCCTTCGACCGTCCTTCCTGCGCCGCTCCCCGTCTGCGCTCCGCTGATGGCGAAGTCGAGGCTCTTTCCCGCAGCCGCCGGGTCGTTCGCCCGCATCAGCGGGAAGCCGAGCCGCTCGGCAAAATAGGCAACCGCGGTAGGACCGTTCCCGTCGAGATAGCCCTCTCCAATGTCCGAGTAGCTGTCCCCAAAGACATACATCCGGTCGTAAGGCTGGACGGCCTGCGAGAAAGCCCTGCAGGCGGGAAGAAATCCGAACCATACACCGATGGCAAGGCAGAGTGACTGGCAGCGTGTCATCCGCCCCTTGTAGCGCAAGCGGGTCGCGGTTGCAAGCCGCTTGTCACTAGGAAAGTAATAAGTCACCACGGACCGGCCGCCCCTCATGATGACTGTCATTGTTCCATTGAGAGGCGGCGCAGCAGGAAATCCGCTATGATAGCCGAAATATCACTTTCTCTTGCGCCACGGAACCGCGGCTCTCCCGCTGTCGGTGGCTTTGCAACTCTTGTGCGATTGCGTCTGGGAGACCATTCGAGGGTCGAATGAAAGAAGCTCGTCGTCTATCGTCTTTTGCGATTTTGGCGCTGGCAGGAATGCTGGCGTTTAGCGGCTGCAATAAGAAGAGCAATCCGGCGCCGGCGCCCCAGGCAGCTGCAGCCTCTCAGCCCGGGGAAGTTCCGCCATCCCAGGCGGCTCCGCCGCCTCCTCCGCAGGCAGCAATGCCTGCTTCGCCAGCCGCGGGTCCTCCGCCGCAGCAGGCTCCTCCACCTCGGATGCAAGCCTCCGGACCCCCTCCCCCTCCTCCCACCTTGGAGATCCCTTCAGGAACGCGCCTTCGCGTGCGTCTTGACCAGGATCTCGGATCGAAAATCAGCCAAACCGGTGACTCCTTTACCGCAACCATCACTGATCCTATCGAGGTCGACGGCAACGTCGTCATTCCTCGGGGGGCGCGCGCGGAAGGCTCTGTCATTGATGCCCGGCCACTCGGGCGTTTCAAGGGCGGAGCCGTGCTCGCCGTTCGCCTGGAGAGGGTCAGGACCGATTGGGGAAGCTATCCCGTGTCGACCAGCACTGTCGAGCGGGCTGAGGCCGGCAAGGGCAGGCGCACTGCCGAGTTTATCGGCGGCGGCGGCGGCCTTGGCGCTCTCATCGGAGGCCTGGCCGGCGGCGGCAAGGGTCTGCTCATCGGCGCTCTGGCCGGAGCAGGAGCCGGCACCGCGGGAAGCGCCTTCACCGGCAACCGGCAGATCCTGCTGCCGGCGGAGACGGTGCTTACCTTCCGCCTCGAGCGCTCCATCCATGTGACCGAATAAAGCGGATTTCCTATAGGTGTAGCCCGGAGCCGCTACCCTCTACGCGGGTTTTCATCAAGAAAAGCCGCACTTCTCAGAGCTCGGCGGGGCATCGCAATAGGAAATCCGCTCTAATTTCCCGGCTACCCGTTCCGGGGCGCTCTTAACCCAGCTCCGGAACGTGCCGGTATTTCGGTGTAAAGCCCAGTCCCGTGGCCACCTTCAGAATGGCGTCAAAGGCCAGATTGATCGTGGCCCCGGCCTTCTGCGTCACCTCGTCTTCGATCGGCAGATCGAAGTCGTCGGCTCCATACGCTAGGCCCTCGAGCGCCCGCTCGTTCTGCGTCAGAACCGAGGTCCGGATGTGCCGGACGTTGTCCAGATAAATCCGGCTCAGCGCGAGATGCCGCAGATACTCCGCCGTGCTGATCTCGATGCCGCCGAGCTGCGTGAAATAGGGCTTGTACGTCCAGCACAGAAAGCTCACCAGCCCCCCGGTCTCGTCCTGGAACTGCCGCGTGCGCTCCAGGTGCTCCAGCCGTTCCTCCAGGGTCTCGTCGAAGCCGATCACCATGGTGGCCGTGGTCTTGATGCCGGCTTCCACAATCGCCCGCTGCGCCTCGAAATACTGCGCCACCGTGTACTTGAACTTGCTATGCCTGCTGCGGAACTCCTCCGTCAGGATCTCCGAGCCGCCCCCCGTAATCCACCGCACCCCGGCCTCCTTCAGCTCCCTCGCCGCCGAGGCGTAGTCGAGCTTGCCGTGATCAGCCAGATACATGAACTCGGCAATGGTCAGCGCATAAAACTCGAGCCGGCTGCCGTAACGCTTGCGGATCGCGCGGAAAAGATCGCAGTAGTAGTTCAGAGGCAGATGGGGATGAAAGCCGCCGTTGAAGCCCGCCAGGTCTCCTCCCAGCGCCAGCAGTTCGTCCAGCTTGGCAAAGACCTCTTCCTGCGTCAGCACGTATCCGCCTGTCTGGCCGGGCAGCCGGTAGAACGCGCAGTAGTCGCACTGGGCCACGCAGACATTCGTGTAGTTGATGATCCGCATGATCAGATAGGTGCAGGCGTCCGCCGCATGAAAGCGGCTTCGCACCTGCATCGCCAGCGCGCGGAGCTGTGCGTCTGAGGCATTGCGCCAAAGCCAGCGCGCCTCATCGCGGCCAATGCGCCCCCCGGAACGGACCCTATTCTGGATCCCCTCCAGGCCGATGGCAGGAACGGCAGCAGCAGGAACAACTGGAGCGGGGCTCATGGCTTCGATTGTAAAGAAGACAGCCGGCCGAGGGCGAATGTGTGGCAGATTCGCGCGCCGAATCGAAGACCGGCAGCAGCGCCACCCGGGCCGGCCCCTTCAGTGGTAAAACCAAGGTATATGGGAGCGATCTGTAAACCGCCCTTCAGCGGCTCTGCCAGGACCCCAACCCCTTCCGATCACTACCTCGACGGAAGGTTCTTCAACCCGGGCGTCCGGCACAAAGGCTTCCTCGATCTGCTCAAATGGATCACCCACCGGCGCATCGGCCCCTGGAGGCACTTTCTCGATTCCCCGCCCGGCCCCAGGCCGCCCGAACGCGTCCCCGGCCGCGACCTCCGCGTCACCTTCGTCAACCACTCCACTGTGCTGCTGCAGACCGAAGGTCTCAACCTCCTCACCGACCCTGTCTGGTCGCAGCGAACCAGCCCTGTGCAATGGATAGGCCCCAGGCGTCATCGCAACCCTGGCATCCTCTTTGCCGACCTGCCCCCGATCGATGCCGTCCTCATCAGCCACGACCACTACGATCACCTGGACAAACCCACTCTGCGCCGTCTCCTCGATCGCGGCCAGCCTGCGGTCTTCTGCCCGTTGGGGGTCGGCCGGCTCCTCCGCAAAATTGGCTTTCAGGAGATTCATGAGCTGGACTGGTGGGAGCATCGTCTCTGGGGAGATCTCCGGGTTCACTGCACTCCCGCGCAGCACTTCTCCGGACGCGCCCCGTGGAATCGCAATCGTACCCTGTGGTGTGGATGGCTCCTCGAATGCATATCGGGAAACATCTACTTCGCCGGCGACAGTGCCGCCTGTCCTCACTTCGCCGCCATCGCCGAGCATTTTCCTGAGCTGCGCTTCGCCCTTCTGCCCGTCGGCGCCTACAAGCCCGAGTGGTTCATGGAGCCGGTCCACCTGAGCCCCGATCAGACGCTTGAAGTCCACGCCACCCTCGGCGCTCCGCCCGCGATCGCCATCCACTACGGCACCTTCGCGCTCGCCGACGACGGAGAAACGGAAGCCGTCGATCGCCTGGCCGAGCTGATCGAGATCTCCGGATCGGACTCCTTCTGGATAGCCAGGGAAGGCGAAGGCTTCTTCGTGCCTTAGATCTTCGATAGAAGAAATTGGATCGGTGACGGGGCCTCGGGAGAGTCCCAGTCAAAAAGCGAGGCAGCGAACCTGGCCGGTTCGTCCGGCCAAATCCGCTGCCTGAATGTCTTTCTGGAGGGGGAGTGTCTCCTGCTTTGCTGTCTGGAAAGGGTCATCCACCCGATTCCCAGCGCCCGGTCCCGTGCTAGTGATCGTGGCGGTCGTCGTGGTCGTGGTCATGATCGTGATCGTGGTCGTGATCATGATCGTGCGTCCCATCGTCGTTCCGGTCTCTCCATGACAGGCTGGAAGCGTGGGCCTTGGCCGGAGAAACGAACAGCGACGTTACCACCGGCAGCGCCACCGCTCCTACCCCGATCTTGCGCATCACCGCCCTGCGCGTCATTCCGGCGGCCGCAGGCAGATCGCTTGCGGGAGCCAGTAGACCATCCTTGGAAAACTTGTCCAGAGCAAGCCAGATCACCTGCTCGTCGACCGGTTTTTCCATCTCCTTTTCCAGTTTCTTTGCCATCTCCTCCACGGTCGTCTTCCCGTCAGAGTTCTTCCAGACGAAAGCGGCTGTGGGATTCAGGCAGAATGCTTTCTTCCTCGACGCGTCATAAATCATCAACTCGTCGCGCACTTCTTCGAGAACCAAGGTGCTGGACTCTAATCGATGGGGTCTTCTCTGATTGCTATCTTGCATACTCACGGGTCCCTCCATGGGCCTGGGTGATCGTACTTAGCAAGTTCGATCCTGCTCGGATCGTCCTGCATCAGCATCTGTTCGCCAGGTGCGCATCCACTTGTGGGCGAGTGCGCGCCTGATCCAGCCCAACAGGGTCAGGACACACCTGTCCCTAGTGAACTGTATTCTCAGATACTTACGTTCCCTTCCAGAATTGTCAACCCGTTTTACGGAGCGCTTCTGACCGTCGGGATCTGAGCCGGATGACCGCCCACGGTTACCCTGAAAAGCCTCTCGAACCACTATCTTCCAGGTCTTAGCGCTGCGATGGTTACCTCGCCGATAACTCGCGAGTTATAAGCCGTAGTCCAGCTTCATCTTCTCCAGGGCCTCGTCATCGGTCCGCTCAAAGCGCAGCGGCGTCACCGGGATCCCGCCCTGTTGCAGAATGGCCGTCTCCGTATCCTCGGCATCCCCGCGCGGTATGCGCCGAAACTGCAGCCAGTGGTAGTCCAGCCCGCGTGGGTCCGTCCGCGACACGACGCTGATGCTGTCCACCAGCCCCACTCCCTGCCGCGAAGGGGTCAGCGGACCGGCCTCTTCCGC
Source organism: Acidobacteriaceae bacterium (assembly GCA_035933805.1). Classification (GTDB taxonomy): domain Bacteria; phylum Acidobacteriota; class Terriglobia; order Terriglobales; family Acidobacteriaceae; genus PALSA-350. Next base: position 8,311 of record DASYYO010000032.1, read on the forward strand.
CACAACATCGGGAAAATTGACGCTGAGGCACGCCTGCGGGCTCCACCCCGTAGTCACCAGCCGCCGGATTACCTCCGGGGCCAGCGCGCGAGCCGTCTCCCACTTCACAGGATTCGGTGCGGTAAAGGCCTGGCTCAGCGCGATGGAAGGAATGCCCAGCAGCATCCCCGTCATCGCCGCACCCACCGTGCCCGAGAAGACAGTCTCGATTCCCAGGTTGGTGCCGCGGTTGATCCCGGAAAGAATCAGGTCGGGTGGCCGCTCTCCCATCAGGAACCGTACCGCCATCACGACGCAGTCGGCCGGCGTTCCCGAAACTCCAAAGCGCCGTTCCCCCTGGCGGCTGGAACGAACCGGCTCATGCAGGCTCAGCGAATGGGAGGTCCCGCTCTGGTCATGCTCCGGGGCGGCGATCCAGACCTCCCTGGCAATCGACCTCGCCACATCCGCCAGCACGGCAAGCCCCGGGGCATCGATCCCGTCGTCATTGGTCAGCAATACACGTTCCAGCAGCGGTCCCGCTTCGGTCAACTTGTTCCTCACCTCCGGGCTTGGATGTCCCACTGAAGTCTACTCCTGGCCCTCCGGCGGAGGAGTCTGCTACGGCCGCCCCAGGTGGCATAGCAGAGGACCTTCGATTTTCGCTGTGCGAAAAAACACTGTTCATCGCCGAGTCTCAGGCGTACAGTGATCACCGAATTTCCCCCGCATCCCTGAGGAGGCTATATGTTCACGCCTTTTCTAATTCTCGCCGGGCTCTGGCTCGGCGGTTTTTCCCCGGTGCTTCAAAGCTCTCCGAGTCCCCAGGCCCCGGTACCCGCAACCGCTTCGGCCGCTCCTGCCGCGGCTGTTCCCGCTGCTCCAGCCGCAACGCCGGCTACCGTAACCACCGCACCGTCCACCTCTTCCGACGCTTTCCTGACCAACCCGGTCCATCCCTCGGCCCAATCGCAGGCCCGCGCCAAGCAGATCTATACGATGGATTGCGCGATGTGCCACGGTGCGGATGGGAGCGGCAAAGGCGACATCTCCCAGACCGGCAAAATGATGGACTATCGGGAGGCCTCTGCCCTCAAGGGATTCACCGACGGCCAGATCTTCGACATCATCAAAAACGGCAAGGGAGACAACATGCCTCCCGAGGGTGGCCGCGCCAAACCGGATGAGACCTGGAACCTGGTCATTTATCTCCGTTCCTTCGCCAAGCCGCAGGCATCGGCAGCCAGCAACGGCCCGTCCTGATCCGGCCCAGACCGCCGGACCTGAAGGCCAGCGTCGGCGGATCTCACCCTCACGCGCCAGGGCTGCCATACAAGGGGAGCGCGCCCCTGAACCTCAGCGGCGCTTCGAACTCTCACACCGAGGGAAATCGTTGACTTGGCGGATCGAGCGCCTTAGCATCCTAGGCCATGAAAACCTCGCCCGCTCGCTCCGCCGCCGGCCTCCTCGCCCTCCTGTTTCTCCTCCTCACCACGCCGGCAGTCTTTGCGCAGGACTGGGCCAAGGCCCGGCTGGACAAATCTCCCCGCCATCGCGAGTGGATCACGGTCAAGCACGGTGACCGATCGGTCGAAACCCTGGTCGTCTATCCCGAGGCGCAGGGCAAACGGCCGGTCGTGCTCATCATCCACGAGATCTTCGGAATGACCGATTGGGTGGAAGATCTCGCCGACCAGGTCGCCGAAGCCGGCTATATTGCGGTCGCTCCCGATCTCCTCTCCGGCATGGGCCCGAACGGCGCTCGCAGCACGGCCTTCACCCAGGATCAGGCGATCGAGGCGGTCAGCCATCTGAATCCCGACCAGGTGACGGCGGACCTGATGGCTGCCGCCGATGCCGGCCTCAAGCTGCCGGCCGCCGATGGCAAACTCTATGTTGCGGGCTTTTGCTGGGGCGGCGGTCAATCCTTCCGCTTCGCGACCAATCGTCCCGACCTGGCCGCGGCCTTCGTCTTCTATGGACCGCCGCCTGCCAAAGACGCCATGGCCCGCATCCACGCTCCGGTCTATGGCTTCTACGCCGGCAATGACGCGCGCATCGGCGCAACCGTTCCCGGCGCCATTGCGGACATGAAGTCCGCAGGCAAGACCTTCGAGCCGGTCACCTACGATGGCGCCGGCCACGGCTTCATGCGCGCCGGCGAAGCTCCTGACGCCACACCGGCCAACGCCAAGGCGCGCACCGACGCCTGGGCGCGCTGGAAGAGCCTGCTCGCCAGGTAGCGGAGCCGCGGCGGCGTCTCGCCGCGCAGTAAATTCACATCTCCGCTATAGACTTCAGAGATGAAGCGCCGGCTGATCGAGCATTACGAGATGGTGCGCAGGCTGGGAGCGGGCGGCAGCGGGGTCGTCTATCTGGCCAACGACACCCGGCTCATGCGGCCGGTGGTGCTCAAAGTCCTCAAGAAGGGCACGCTCAGCCTTGAGGAGATGCGCCGGACCGTGCTCCGCGAAGCCCGCCTCGCCTCCGCCATCGAGCACGCCAACGTCTGCGCCATCTATGAAGTAGGCGAATCCGAAGACGAAGCCTACATCGTCATGCAGTACGTTCCCGGCCAGTCGCTGGATAAGATCATCGCCGCCGGCCCGGCGAGCGTGCAGCTCGTCCTCGCCGTCGGCATCCAGATCGCCGACGGTCTCAGCGCCGCCCACCAGCTGGGGATCTTCCATCGCGACCTCAAGCCGGCCAACGTCATGCTTACCGACG
>DASYYO010000053.1:0-5169 GCA_035933805.1 Acidobacteriaceae bacterium
CGATGTGTAGGGCGGTTACAGCCCGATCGGAGGATCGTTTTGCTGGACTCCTGCGCTCACTGGCGTCTCTCCGCAGCCTTGACCGAGATGCCCTTCGCTCGCGCCCTCGCTTGTTCCCCCGCCAGCCGTGCTATACCATAACGCCTTGTTCGAACTTGGAGGATTCATGGACCTGACTCGCCGCGACTTCGGCCGCATAGCCGGCGCTGGAATCGCCGCCCGGATGCTCTCCCCCCTTCACGCGATGGCAGCCGATCGGAAGATTGGCTATTGCATCATCGGGCTGGGGCGGATCTCAATGCAGCACTTCATGCCCGCCGTTCTTCAGACCCAGACATCGCGCATCACGGGCCTGGTGAGCGGTCATCGCGACAAGGCTCTGAAGATGGCGGCGCAGTACGGGGTTCCGGAGAGCTCAATTTATAGCTACGAAGAGATCGATAAGATCCGGGACAATCCGGCGATTGATGCCGTTTACGTCGCATTGCCCAATAGCATGCATGCGGAATTCACGATTCGTTCTGCCCGGGCGGGCAAGCACGTCCTCTGCGAGAAGCCCATGGCGACCTCCGTCAGCGATTGTAAGGAGATGATCCAGGCCTGCAGGCAAGCGAACAAAAAGCTGATGATTGCCTATCGCTGCCAGTTGGAACCGTTCAATCTCCGGGCGGTTCAATTGATCCGGGAAGGCCGCCTGGGTTCGGTGCAGGCGATTGAGAGTGCCAACGGCTTCAATGAGAGGCTGGGAGAATGGCGGTTGGATAAGAAGCTTGCCGGCGGGGGACCGCTCATGGATATGGGGATCTATAGCTTGAATGCGTGCCGCTATCTGACCGGAGAGGAGCCTGTGGACCTGAAGGGATACTCCTCGGTGGTCGATCATGACGGACGCTTCGATACGGTCGAAGAGAATGTCTCCTGGACCATGAAGTTTCCATCGGGCATCGTCGCCTGCTGCAACACCACCTACGGGGCTCCGATGCCGGGCGTCTTCCGCGTGCACGGATCAAAGGGCGTCCTGGATATGGATTCCGCGTTCGGCTATGAGGGGCAACACCTGATGGCGCGTCTGAACGAAGGCGGCGGCAAATTCACGAAGATCGATGAGCAGAGCCAGGCCCATGACCCTTCTCAATTCGTAGCTGAAGCCGATCATTTTTCCCAGTGCGTTCTCGAAGATAAGACGCCCAAGTCCCCTGGGGAAGAAGGTCTGCGGGATATGGAGCTGATTGCAAAGATCTACGCATCCTGCGGACTGCAGGCGTAACCAGTGTTCCGCCGCGGCTGGAGACTCCAGCCGCGGCCCTTCCGAACGAATGGCCGGCGAAGCGGGCGGCGTGCTCAGTGCGCGGCGGCAGGTCCTCGCCCGTGCTTGACTTTGCGGAAGAGCCAGACGACGCCCACAGAAAGAAACGCGACCACAGCGGTCCAGCGAAAGATATCCACAAACGCCCATAGCCGTGCCTGGGCAACCGCCTGCCTGTAGATCTCGCCCCGCGCCGGGCCAGCTGCGTTCGAAGAATAGGTATAGCGGCCAAGATAGCGAGTCAGATCGCCCATTCGCTCCTGCAGCCAGTAGCTGCTGATCGGCACAGAAGAAGAGATCTCCGTCTGGTGGAAGGCTGCGCGACGAACGATGAGAGTCTGCGCCACGGAAATCCCGATGCCGCCGCCGATATTCCTCACCAGGTTGAAGATCCCGCTGGCATTCCCGATCTGCTCGTTGGAGAGGGTGCCGTACGCCTGGGTGGTGATCGGAACGAAGATAAAGCTCATCGACATGCCGGTGATCACGATCGGCCAGAACAGGGTCCAGGGGCCGATGGCCAGGTTCACGTTGCCGAAGACGATCGAGCAGATCCCAAACCCGATAAAGCCGATGCTCAAGAGCACGCGCGCATCCATCTTGTCATTGATGTAGCCAATCAGCGGCATCCCCAGGATCGATCCAATGCCGCGGGGACCCACCACCAATCCTGCCGCAAACGCGGTATAGCCAAGCAACTCCTGATAGAAGAGCGGGAGCACCGTAATCGTGGAGTAGAGCGCCGCCCCCAGCATGAACATCAGCAGGCAGCCTACCGCGAAGTTCCTGTCCTTCAAGACACGTAGGTTGACCAGGGGTGTCTTGCTTCGCCAGCAGTGGACCACGAACCAGATAAACGAGATGACCAGGATCAGCGTGGCCCAGCGGATCCACGGTGCTCCGAACCAATCGTCCTCCTGGCCCTTGTCGAGCACAATCTGCAGACAACCGCTCCAGATGGCCAGCAATCCAAAACCGAGCCCGTCGAAAGGGGAGGCTTTGGCCTTGGAGATATACGGGGGATCGTTCACAAAGCGGCCGATCATGAAGGTCGCCAGGATCCCAACGGGGATATTGATATAGAAGGCGTAACGCCAGCTATAACTGTCGGTCAGCCAACCGCCCAGGGTAGGGCCGAGGACGGGTGCGACCACGATGCCAAATGCGTAGAAAGCCATGGCGGCTCCTCGCCTGGCGGGCGGGAAGCTTTCGAGCAGAATGGATTGGGCCAGCGGCTGCAGCGCGCCGCCACCCGCACCCTGGACCACCCGTGCGATCAGGATGAAGGCCAGCGTCGGGGCAGCCCCCACGAAGAAGGAGGCCGCTGTGAACAAGAGGACACAGGTCATCAAAAACCGCTTGCGGCCGAACTTGATCGAGAACCAGCTGCTGGCGGGAAGAATCACAGCATTGGCGACCAGATAGCTGGTCAGAACCCAGGTGGCTTCATCGGTGCTGGCAGACAGGCTGCCGGCGATGTAGGGCAGCGCCACCGTAGCGATGGCGGTGTCCAGAACCTCCATGAAGGTGGCAAGCATCACAGAGATAGCAATCAGCCAAGGGTTAACTCCAAAGGTTTGAGCGTCCTGGCCGCCGCCTGCTCCGTGATCGGTCATTGAGTTTTCGGTTGGAAATGGAAATGGAGATCGAGTCGGACCTTTTCAGAATAGCCGACCGGAACGGGGAATGTCCCGACGAGGGACGCCAGCGCTCCCTGGACGAGAGGAAAGGCCTAAGTCATTGAAATAATTGAGACAGAAAAGCGTGCCTTCCGGTGAATCCAAGCGGTGAAATGAAGCATCAGATAGGTTGACAATGAGACACTCAAGTGCGAAGCTAACACTTGAGAAAGGGAACGCAGGAGCGGGAAATGGCGAAGATTATCGGTATTGATTTGGGGACGACGAACTCGGTCGTGGCGGTGATGGAGGGCGGCGAGCCCAAGGTGATTCCAAACGAAGAGGGCGGGCGGACAACGCCTTCGGTCGTCGCTTTCACTAAGAGCGGGGAGCGGCTGGTGGGGCAAGTGGCGAAGCGCCAAGCCATTACCAATCCGGAGAACACGATTTACTCCATCAAGCGGTTCATCGGCCGTCGCTACAGCGAGGTCGCCGACGAGATGAAGATGGTGCCTTACAAAGTGAAGGCGAAGAGCGACCACGTGGTCGTCGAGGTGACCGGCAAGGACTATACGCCGGAGGAGATTTCGGCTCTGATTCTGCAGAAGTTGAAGAAGGCGGCGGAGAACTATCTCGGCACGACCGTTACGGAAGCCGTGATCACGGTTCCCGCTTACTTCAACGATGCGCAGCGGCAGGCGACCAAGGACGCCGGCAAAATCGCCGGTCTGGACGTCAAGAGAATCGTAAATGAGCCTACGGCAGCCGCTTTGGCTTACGGGCTGGACCGGAAGAAGGATGAAACGATTGCCGTCTATGACTTCGGTGGCGGCACGTTCGATATCTCCATTCTTGAGGTCGGCGAGGGCGTCATTGAGGTCAAGTCGACCAACGGCGATACCCACCTGGGTGGCGACAATCTCGACCAGAGGGTGGTGGATTGGCTCATCGACGAGTTCAAAAAGGACGAGGGACTGGACCTGCGGTCGAAGGGCAATGAGATGGCTTTGCAGCGTCTGAAGGATGCGGCGGAAAAGGCCAAGATCGAGCTCTCGACCGCTCTTGAAACCGAGATCAACCTGCCCTTCGTCACCGCCGATGCAACGGGACCGAAGCACCTGGTCAAAAAGCTCACCAGGGCCAAGCTTGAGCAACTGGTAGAGGACCTGATTCAGCGCTCGGTAGAGCCGTGCAAAAAGGCTATGGCGGATGCCCAGGTCGACGCCGGCAAGATCGATGAAGTTGTGCTGGTCGGCGGGCAGACTCGTATGCCGCGCATCCAGGAGCTGGTGAAGGAGCTCTTCAAGAAGGAACCTCACCGCGGGGTCAATCCCGATGAAGTCGTGGCGGTCGGCGCGGCGATCCAGGGCGGTGTTCTGGCCGGCGAGGTAAAGGATCTGCTACTGCTCGATGTAACTCCGCTCACCTTGTCGATTGAGACCCTGGGTGGGGTGGCAACGTCGATGATCCCGCGCAATACGACGATTCCCACCAAGAAGACGGAGAAGTTTTCGACTGCGGCCGACAGCCAGACAGAGGTAGAGGTTCATGTCCTGCAGGGCGAGCGTCCAATGGCGGCGCAGAATCGGACGCTGGGCAAGTTCAAGCTGAGCGGAATTCCTCCGGCACCCAGGGGAATCCCTCAGATCGAGGTGACCTTCGACATCGACGCGAACGGGATCCTGAACGTGACGGCGAAAGACAACGCAACCGGCAAGGATCAGAAGATCACGATTACCTCTTCCACCGGCCTCAGCAAAGACGAGGTCGACCGGATGGCCAGGGAAGCCGAGTCGCATGCGTCGGAAGACAAGGTGAAGCGGGAAGAGATCGAGGCGCGGAATGCTCTCGACAGCATGGTTTACAACGTTGAGAAGATGCTCAAGGAGAGCGGCGACAAGGTCTCCGGGCCGGATAAGAGCGACGTTGAGGCGGCCTTGGTTGAAGCGAACACCACGCTTCAATCGGGCAGCCCCAGCACCTCGGATCTCAACTCTGCCCGCGAAAAACTGACGGCTGCTTCGCACAAGCTGGCTGAGGCCATGTACAAGGCGAATGCGGCTCAACCAGCGGACGGTCAACCAGCCGCCGGGGAAGCGCCCTCACAAGAGCAGAAGAAGGACGAAGGAGTCATCGATGCGGAATATGTCGACGTTGAGGACAAGAAGTAAGAGAGCTGATTAGCCCGCGCGAATACCGATGGGGCGCTCTCCTGGAAGTGGGGGCGCCCCCGATTTTTAACTA
>DASYYO010000057.1:0-20170 GCA_035933805.1 Acidobacteriaceae bacterium
CTTGCCGCTTTCGGCGAACTCCATCCGGTCCCAACGGCGTAGACCCTCGGCATCCGGTTTGAATCCTGTTGTGAAGGGAATTTTTGCCCGCTCAAGTACTTTCTCAAGAGGCAATCGTGGTTTAAGGTGAAAATCTCGATCTTGGAAAACGAGGTATCCGCAGCGGCATGAACGACCTGTGCGAGATGGTCCTGTTGCGGAGCCAAATTGCGCAAACGCTCAGAAACGATTCCTTTGATGTATCTTCGCGTCTGATCAAACAGATTTTCGGACGTGCATCGTGCTTGTGCGGATGCCAGGAACCCGGCGAGTGCCGGGTTCTCGTACTCGTCCACCCCATCTGTCAGTTGCGTGGCAAGGTAATACAGGTCTTCGTAATTGGCGACGCGGTGTCGCTCCTTGTTCTTCTGGAAGAAGTCGTTAGCCTGAGAGTCGAGAAACCTAAGGAAGGCTCGTATTTGCTCAGGCGTTTGGTGATCGCTCCCACATGAGGAACCATCTGCGCACAAATAGTAAGTGCCGTTTGTGTGCCGATGAACATTTTCACCCCACAGAATGGCTTTTGTGAGCCCAGAAGTGGGAAGGGCGCCACATGAAAGAGAAACACCGGCACCAAAGAGAAACCCCAGTCTCATGCGGACAACGTCCTCTGAGCTGCCCCTCGGTTTAGCGCTTGGGGTTGAGTTTAGCAGTAGGAGATTCTCGCTGCCGTCGGAGCTGTGCGGATGTGGGAAGCGCGAAGTGGTTTACACGGCCGCACACTACGTGCGGATCTGTGAGGGCGCACCGGTTGTAATCGAGCCGCTAGTCTTCAATCGTCTCCCGCGCGCCCCTCCATGGTAAGGAACCTTAGCCCCCGAACGGAAAGAACCCCATCCACTTGCAGCGATCGATCGCGGGTCCTAGCGGCCGTAGAAAGCGGCGTTCTTCTCGGCGAAGTTCGCCCACTTCTCCGGAAGATCGTCCCCGGCATAGATGGCGGAAACCGGGCAGACCGGCACGCAGGCGCCGCAATCGATGCATTCCACAGGATCGATGTAGAGTTGCTCCACCTCGGCGTATTTGGCTTCGTCCTTCTTGGGATGGATGCAATCCACCGGACAGGCGTCTACACAGGCTGTGTCTTTGGTTCCAATGCAGGGTTCTGCGATCACGTATGCCATAAAACCGTTCTCCGGAAAGTGAATAAGTAGAAACTGAATTGTAGCAGCAGAAATGGATCAAAGCGTCAAACGATCAACCGCGCTTTCGCCGGGCGGCAAACTCCGCGGGCGTGGGAACAGGGGTGATATTCCTGCCGGCGAACATATCTGCAAATATCTCCAGAATCTCGTCCGTGATCTTTCCATTGGCCGCCAGGATCTCCTCGCTGTTGAGCTGGAACGGGGTCCCGTCGAAGCGGGTCATGCTCCCGCCCGCCTCGGTCACCAGCAAGGCGCCCGCCGCTGTGTCCCACGGGTTCAGGTTGAATTCCCAGAACGCATCCAGCCGGCCGGCCGCGCAATAGGCCAGGTCCAGGGCAGCGGAGCCCGCGCGGCGAACGCCGTGAGAGCGCAGGGTGAGCTGCTGGTAAAAGTGAATGTTCGGATTGGCATGCCGCTTGTGGCTGGGGAACCCGGTCGCCAGAAGGCTCTCCTCCAATCGCCCGGCGGCGGAGACGTGCAGCCGCCGGCCATTCAGCCAGGCGCCTTTCCCTTTCTCCGCGGCAAATAGATCCCCTCTCAAGGGGTCATAGACGACGCCTGCTACGAGATCTCCATCGCGCCCTTCAGGAAGATTGCCGGGCCGGCGCTCGATTCCCAGGGAAACGCAAAACACCGGGAAGCCATGGGCAAAGTTCGTTGTGCCGTCCAGCGGATCGACATACCACCGGTACTCGCAATCGAGCCCGAAACGGGTTCCCTCTTCCCCGAATATGCCATGGTCGGGGAACTGCGCGCGAATTTCCTGGACGATGAGGTTCTCCGACGCACGGTCGGCCTCAGTTACGATATCGACATCGCCTTTGTATTCCGTGGTGACGCCGCGCTCATAGTAACCGCGCAACAAATCTCCCGCTTCCTCGGCAATTGAAGCGGCTCCCTTGGCCAGACCGAGGTCCAGCTCGGGCGGAAATCCTCTCAACGCGCACTTCCTTCCTCTCCGTTACGAATGCGCGCCTGGCCGCCCTCGCGGCGGGATTGCTCACGGATCGTGCGGATCTGCTGTTTGTAGATAAAAAGATTGGGCTTCCCTTCACGGGTAAGGCGAATCATCGTATCGTCAAAATACTCGATCCAGCCGGAGACGCTCTCTCCATCGCGAAGCTTCACCGTCACCCGGACCTGTTTCTCGCTCAGGAATCGCAAATACAGAGACTCCTGTCCGGTCTCTCCGGGCGGCGGGGACTTCTTGCTGCGCCGGGTTGGATTTTGCAATGTCATCTTTTCCGGACAATTGTCTCAATGGATGCAGTATCGCGAAACCGCGCTGCCAGCGAGCGAAGACTTCTCCCCTCTCCATCTTACGTGACGACTACATCCGGAAATCCACAACCAACCTTGACCAGGGAACGCAGCAGGCGTCAAAAATCGACATGGGCGCGAACTCCGGGAACCAGGACCGGACCACGGTCCCGGTTATAGCCCGGATTGTCCACATAGGAGAGTTGGACCGCCATGTAGAGTCCGCCGATCACGTGCGCGGTGTAGTACGTCTCGCTCACGCTCTCCCGTCCGTAGTTCAACCGTCCATCGCCCAGGATGAATCCGAGGCCGCCGAGCGCCAGGTACTCGCGGTGATCCCGGCTGAGCCCGCCGGTTTCGAATGCGGTGCCCACCCGGTCTTCGCTTCTGCCCCAGGCGTTGCCCGCCAGATCGGCGCCGAAGGCGACGGTGTTGTTCATCTCCGTATAGGCAAAGGATTCATGATGGCCCTCGTTCCAACCGGCGCGAAAGAAGGCGCGGAAGTTGCTGGGCAGCTCCTGCTCGACGTTGATGCCGAACCCCTGTTTGAGCCTGCCTTGACGCCGGGATCGGACGATGTCGGGAACCGGATCGACATGGTCGAGATAGCCGTTGATTGCCTGGCGATAGTCGCCCATATTGGCATGGTTGAGATAGGCGAGGGGCCGGATATGGGTTGGCAGCCCCTGGAACCACTGCGGATCCCAATCGATCTCGAGGTTTTCCGCGCGCGCGCGGCGCAGCGCGTAATCCAGATTGATTCCATTCGCCACGGTCGGCATCAGCGCCTCGGCAAAGCGCACCCCGAGGACAGGGCCCTGGTAGCTCAACATCGCGGCCGTCGTGTAGCCGCGCGTGTCGGCGGCATAATCGTAGGCGCCGTTGTTATCAATCGCCCAATTGGTGAACTGCAGATGGCTATCGCTGCCGACGGCATTGACATCGAAGAAGTCCACCATGCTGAGTTTGCCCATGAGGAACTCAATGCGCCGCCGTGGCAGCGAGTTCTGCAGATAAAAAGGGTTCGGCTGGGTCTCGACCCGAGCGGCGGTCAGAGGAAATGTCTGATGGATGAAGTAGCGGGCGAGGTAGACGTTCTGGCTCAGGGTAGGATTCCGCACGACGTCGAGATTGGTGAAGGCCGCAATCCCGAGAGCCTGCCCGACTCCCTTGCCCCCGGTCTCTTCGGCATCGAAGACAAACTCCGTCCATCGCTGGAGCTTGATTCCCGTGTACAGCGTGAGCACCCGGGACAATGCGGTCTGCGAAACATTGCTCTGAAAGCTGTTCGTGCCCGCATACGGCGAGTGAAACTGCCCGTGAGCCTGGAAGATGAAATTTGCCTGACCGGAGATCCAGAGACGATCCGCGATGAGGTGGTGCATCCAGACTGCCGGGTTCAACTGGTCGTCGGATTGATCCTGTTCCCTCTGATTGATGTCCGGAAGGGACCGGAAAGGAACCAGGGAGCGGTTACCCGGATGAGGATCGTCCTGGCCCTGAGCTTCGACCGTCGTGGGAACCCTCGGGGCCTCAGGCAGCAATTGGGCGGCGGCTGCCGGCGGAGGGAATAGAGGGCTCGTCTGGGCCGGGCCCGGCGCCGGCGCCATGCACACAAGCATCATCGGAATGAGGAGCAGAGGACGCATCTTTGAAGTTTCAACCGATATCAAAGCGGCACACGTGTCAGCGGATTCCTGAAGAACGGCCGCGGATCTCCGAGATGGGGTTGCCGCTAACCCTGACGAGCGGCTCACGCGGTGAACCTGCCGGGCGCATCGCAATCCGGCAGCCTCTTCCCCTGGCGGCGAACTCCGGCAGGCGCGGAAGCCACTTGCCTCGGAGACGCCGAAATTGCCGCACCGGACGATGGACACCGCCTTCAACCGGATTCTTCCTTTATAACATATCCCCCTAGGGTATACTTGCCAGATAAATATCCGGAGAAAAAGGAACGCGCCATGAACGAGAAGCAGAAGCTGGTCGCGCGCATCAAGCGCATTCGCGGACAGGTCGACGCCATTGAGCGCTCGCTCACGCTCGGCGACGACTGCGCGGACATCCTTATGCTGCTGGCTAATATTCGAGGCGGAATCAACAGCCTGATGGCGGAGGTCCTCGAAGATCATATCCGGCTGCACATCATGAACCCGGAGAAAGGCGCCGCTCCCTCGCATGAGATTGCTGAAGATCTGATCGATCTGGTACGTGCCTATCTCAAGTAGCCTATCGATTAGGTTTACCGTTCTCCCCAGGGGCGGGGACGCGGTCCGAGTCGATGTGACACCCCTCTTCGGATCGCCTTTTGCCGGATCGCGCCTTCCTCCTCCTCAGGATTTTGGCTTCCACGGCCTGCGGCCGGCCGGGGCATCCGGCGTGGGACTCTCCGATGCGTGGCCCGGCTGCTGGCCGCTCTCCACTTCGCCGCTCTTCCCCGGCTGCCATTTTTTTCGCGCAGGCTCCGGGGCCGAACCCTCGGGCGGATTCTGGCGCGGATTCTGGGCCGCCTCCTGGACTGACGTCCGGACCGCGCCCGGAGCCGGCGCGATCGGCTGAGAGGGAGGCGCACTTTCTTGAGCAGAAGGCAAACGACCAGGCGCTGCTTTCCTCTCCGGCACCTCGGATGCAGCAGCCGGCTTTAGAGCATGGCTTGCGCGATCCGCATCCGGGCCAACCGCCGCTGCTGTGCCACCCATTCGCCTCTCAACACTCTCAAGCAGCAGCTCGGCCACATCTTTCACTTCGATCGGTAGATCGTCCCCCCTCCCGGGCGTGCTGCTCAGCATGCTCTTGCAAAACGGACATCCGACAGCCAGCACTCTGCTCTCTTGCTCTGAACCAAGCCGCTCTCTGGCCTCACGGAAACGATTGTCTGAAATCCGCTCCCGGCCGGGCTCCTCCTCCTTCCAGAACTGCGCCCCACCGGCTCCGCAGCAAAAGGAGTTTTCCCGGCGGCGGTCCAACTCCACAAATTTTTCCGCAACCCCTCGCAACAGGTTCCGCGGCGCGTCATAGACGCCGTTGTGCCGGCCCAGATAGCAGGGATCGTGATAGGTAACAGTCGCCGCGAGGCGCTCCGGCTGCAAACGCCCGGCGGCAACGAGCTCCTCCAGATACTGCGTATGGTGCATAACCTGGAAATCGCCGCCCACCTGCCGGTATTCGTTCCCGATGGTGTTCATGCAGTGCGGACAGGTGGCGACGATCCGCTTCGGTTTCACATCCTTCAGTGTCGCCACGTTCTGCTGCGCAAGCTGGCTGTAGAGATATTCGTTGCCTGCGCGCCGTGCGCTGTCCCCGGTGCAGCCTTCCCGTTTGCCAAGCACAGCAAAGTTAACCTCCGCATGGTTGAGCAGCTGGACAAAGGCGCGCGCGGTCCGCTGCGCCTGCGGATCGTAGCTGGCCGAGCAACCAACCCAGAAGAGAACCTCCGGATCGGGGTTTTCCTCTACCGTCTTCACAGATAGACCTTCCGCCCAGGCCAGGCGCTGATCCCGGCTGATGCCCCAGGGATTGGAGGCGCGCTCCATTCCGCGGAATGCCGTCTGCAACTGCGCGGGAAATCGCCCCGCTGTCATTCCCTCGTTGCGGCGGATATCCAGGATGTCGAGCATCTGCTCATTCTCGACCGGACAGACCTCCATACACGCCCCGCATGTAGTACAGGCCCACAACGCCTCAGGCGAGAGCGCGAATTCAAGCAGCGGGCGCGGACTGGGCGCGCCCCGTTCAAAAGACGAGGACTGCATGGCCGGGTTTGCATCCGTCTTCGCCAGCTCATTCAGCTCCATCCGCTTGTTGATCTCAAGCGCCGCGGGGCTGAGCGCCTTGCCCGTAGCGGTTGCCGGACAGACATCCTGACAGCGATTGCACTGAATGCATGCATAGGCGTCGAGCAGACGCGGCCAGGAGAGATCTTCCAGACGGCGCGCGCCGATCTGCTCGAGCTCCAGGTCAGCGGCCGAGCCGGGCCCGTCGATGCCGTCCGCGAACGATTCCATATTCAGCGCCGGCAGCACGCCCGAGCCCGCCTCGCGCGCGAAGAAATACTTGAGCGGCGTCATCAACAGGTGCAGGTGTTTGGACCAAGGGAAATAGGCGAGAAAGAGCAGCACGCTTCCTAAAGCTCCCCAGTAGCCAAACTGCGCAATGCCCTCGAGATGCGCCGGAGGCAGCAAGCGCGAGAGCAGAGTGGCGAAAGGCTGGAACCGGTCTCCGCCCTCCAGTCTGAGCTTTGCGGCTTGTCCGGCCGCCCGGCTCCCGACATGGAAGAGGATGAAGGCGGAGACGATCGCCGAATCGAAAGGAATGTACCCTTCCCGCACCTTTTCGTGCAAAGGCGTCTTGGGGTTGAAGTCAAAGTCGTGCCGGCTTCGAGTGAGCCAGCGGCGCGCCACCAGGGCTACTACCCCGAGAAGGACCAGAAAGCTGAGAATGTCGGCGCAAAGGTTATACATGGCGCCCACCGGGGCTGTGGAAGGAATGGTGAACGGCAGGTATCCCCCCAGCCCGTCCATCAGATTGACCAGGAGATAGAACGCAAAGCCGTAAACGATAAAGGAGTGAAAGACGCTGACGGCCGGGCGCCGGCGGAAGGTGCGCGCTTGGGTAACGGTCGTCTTCGCCGCGTACCAGAGGCGTCGCCACGGGCGATCGTGGCGCGGCTCAGCATCGGGCCTGCCTCTCCGGATGCGAAGAGAGACGCGATAAAAGCCCTTCGCCCCCCACAGAACGGCGACGGATGCAAAAACCAGGAAGGCGATTCTTTGCGGCAACGGGAGCATAAATCTCCTTGCTGGCTAGGACGCTTCGCGCGCTTCCTTCAGTTTTTCAATCAACGCCGGCACGATCTGCCCGGCATCGCCGACGATTCCGAAGTCAGCGCTTTTAAAGATGGGTGCATCCGGATCCTTGTTGATCGCGGCGATGTACCGGCTCTTGTTCATGCCCGAAAGATGCTGCACAGCTCCCGAGATGCCGATCGCGAGATAGAGCTTCGGTTGAACTGTCTTGCCTGTCTGGCCTACCTGTTCGGAGTAGGGCCGCCAACCCGCGTCTACGATCGCCCGCGTGGCGCCGACCGCGGCTCCAAGTTGCTCAGCGAGCCTTTCGACGAGTTGAGAGAAGCCATCGGCGCTGCCTACTCCGCGTCCGCCGGAGACAACGATCTCCGCATCGCTCAGCGAGATCCCTGAGCCCTTCTCCTTCCGTCTCGCGGTCACCTGAACCCGGCGCTCGGGCAGGCTCAGTTCCACATCGAACTGCTCGGCGGGCTTGGCCTCTGGGAGCGCCGCTGAGAATGCGCCAGGTTGAATTGTGGCTACTACCACGGCAGCGCTGGTTTCCACCTTCTCGGCGACTCGCGCGAGATAGGTATACCGTGCCGCCGATGTTAAGCCGCCCGCATGCTCCAGCCGGATGACATCTTCGAGCAGCGCCGCCTCCAGTTTGACCGCAGCCCGAGCGCTATACTCCCGGCCGCTGCGGCCCGCGTGGATAAGAATGGTGTGCGCACCACCCTCCCTGGCAATCTGCGCAACAGCGGCAGCCCAGATCTCGGCATCGTATTCGGACAGCGCCGGAAGGTCGGCCACGAGGACCTGCTCGACGAGCAAAGCGGCCTCATTGGCAGCCGCGGCTACGCCGCTGCCCAGCACGAGCCCCGTAATCGGGCCTTCGCGGCCAAGCCCGCGAGCCGCGGCGACCAGTCCTGCTGCGTTTTTATTCAGCTTGCCGTTCGCGTGATCCATGACGACGAGAATCATTCGATCACCCTTGCCGGCTCGCGCATGAAGTCGAGCAGCTGCGCGGCGGCCGCCGCAACATCCTTGCCATCGACGATCCTCTTCATCCGGGCCGTCACCTGGATCTCGGAGGAGACCACGCGAACCACCGGCACTACCGCGAAGCGGTCGAGGCTCTCCCACTTGAGCTCTTTCTTTCTGGCCTTCATGATGTTCGGAACCGTGGGGTAGCGGGGCTCGTTCAAGCCCTGCTGCGTGGTCGCGACCAGCGGCAGCGGGACCCGGAACGACTCGCTTCCCTCCTCCACGTCGTGAGTTCCCACGGCAACCCCATCCTGCACCTCAAGCGCATTTGTCCATGTCGTCTGCGGCCATCCCAGCCGTTCCGCCGTAGCCGCGCCCAGTGCATCGCTGTCCCAATCAGCCTGTTTGCCGCCGGTCAGGATCAGATCGACCTGCTCTTCCTGCGCGATCTGCGCCACAATCCTGCTGAGCGCGATGGGATCGAGCCCATCGTTGGCAACCACATGGATGGCGCGGTCCGCGCCCATGGCGAGGGCGGTGCGAAGAGCCTCCTGGATGCGCTCCGGTCCCACTCCGAGGACCACCACCTCACTGCTCTGACCGCTCTCCCTGAGCCGGAGCCCCTGCTCCACTCCGTACTCGTCCATCGTGTCCATCACCAGCTTTGAACTTTCGAGATCAACCACGCCGTCCCGGATGCGCACTGTTTCCTCCGCATCGAGCACCTGGCGAAGAACCGTCAGAATTCGCATCGATCTTCTCCAATTCCTTTCCCGACGTGCTAATTTACCTGCGGGTCGAACTCTCGGGCAAACCGTACGGAACTTCTACCAGCCTACGCGATGAGGGTTACAGGAGTCTTGATGAACACACCGGGAACCACGGATTCGGCAATTGGCCCCCTCACCTCGCTCACGCCAGATGAGCAGATCATGCGCGATACTGTCCGGCGCTTCGCGCAGCGGAAACTCGCTCCAATGGTGCGGGAGATGGACGAGGGGCAAAAACTGCATCCTGAGATCCTGCGCGATCTCTTTGCCCTGGGCTTGATGGGCATCGAGGTTCCGGTGGAGTTTGGCGGCGCGGGCGCATCGTTTTTTGCCTCCGTGCTCGCGGTCGAAGAGATTTCGCGGGTTGACCCGGCCGTAGCCGTGATTGTGGACGTTCAGAACACCCTCACCGTGAACGCGCTGCTGCGCTGGGGAACCGCAGAGCAGCAAACCCGGTACTTGCCGCGCCTGGCCTCGGACACAGTATGTTCCTACGCGCTGAGTGAGGCCGGCTCCGGTTCGGATGCGTTTGCGCTGGCGACCCAGGCGCGGGCGGAGGGAGGCGGCTTTCTGCTGAGCGGACGCAAGCTCTGGATCTCAAACGCGGCGGAGGCGGATCTCTTCATTGTCTTTGCAAACGCCAATCCCGCGGCGGGCTACAAGGGCATTACCGCGTTCCTGGTGGAGCGCGGCATGGAAGGTTTCAGTGTCGGGAGAAAGGAAGACAAGCTCGGGATTCGCGCCTCCTCCACCTGCGAACTGCTGCTCGACAACTGCCGCGTACCCGCAGAGAACGTTCTAGGCGAGGTCGGCAAGGGATACAAGATCGCCATCGAAACTCTCAACGAGGGCCGCATCGGCATCGCCGCTCAGATGCTGGGCCTGGCGGAGGGAGCCTGCTCGCTCGCTCTCAAGTACAGCGCGGAGAGAAAACAATTTGGAAAAGCAATCTCGGAGTTTCAGGCAGTGCAGTTCTCGCTGGCCGAGATGGCAGCGGAAATCGAGGCCGCACGCCTTCTGGTCTACAACGCCGCCCGCCTGAAGATGGCAGGGTCGCCGTTCGTCAAGGAGGCGGCGATGGCGAAGTACTTCTCCTCGACCGTGGCGGAGAGGGCGGCCAGCAAATCAGTGGAGATCTTTGGCGGTTACGGATTCGTCAAGGATTTCCCCATTGAGAAGTTCTACCGCGATGCCAAGATCGGAACAATTTACGAAGGCACTTCGAACATGCAGCTTGCCACGATCGCAAAGCAGATCCTCGCCTGAAGCAGAGGCAGGGTTGACTTGCCCGGGCCGGCACGCTCCCACGGGGCGCTCTTAAAACTATGGAACAGTCCGCCGATCGGGAAAAGCGGCCGCCTCTCGACCAATCGCTCAACGACGCGGAGAAAGACCGCCTGAAGACTCTCCTCAGCAGTTTTCCGGGCGAGGATGCCATGGATCTTGAGGAGATGGATGGTTTTTTCGCGGCGCTGATCTGTGGTCCTGTCCTCGTTTCTACCAGCGAATATCTCCCGGAGGTCTGGGGCGGTGAGGACGCCCCGTTTGACACGGCGGACGATCTCAACGAGTTTCTGAATCTGGCCATGCGCCACTGGAACTCCATCGCGAGGAAGCTCGGCCACACCGGACGATGTCTTCCTGCCCTGGCTCGCCTTCGAGGAAGGCGAGGAGACCCCACGGGGTAACCGCTGGGCAGAGGGCTTTCTGCGAGGGATTGGCCTGCGGCGCGAGGCATGGAACGAGGTCTTTAAGGATGACGATAAGTTTGCGCTGCTCCTGCCCGTTCTGGCTTTGGTGCATGAGGACGATCCCGACCCGGAGTTCCGTACGTGGGAGACTCCTCCGAACCAGGACCTCCGGGAGAAAGTGCTTGCCGGACTGTCCGTGGGAGCGCAATTGCTCTATGACTATTTCCGTGAGCGCCGTGTACAGGAGGCAGCGCCGGCGAGCGCAGGGCGTACCACCTCGCGCCGGAAGATGGGGCGCAATAAACCCTGCTTTTGCGGCTCCGGAAAAAAGTACAAGCGGTGCTGCGGCAGCTCCACTGTCCAGTGAAAGCTTACTCCATAACCAACCGAGGCAGGAGTCAGGCAGAATCGCAGCGATCGGGCGGTCTTGGCGTTCGGCGAATAAGAGACACTCATGTGCGGCGCCTAATTGTTTGGAACCGGGCGGCCACCCTTGCCCGGTTCCGTCTGTACTCGATACAAGCTCAGAATCTGATTTTTCCAACAAGCTCCATCGCCCGTCCTCCGACCGTGACAGTTGTGATTTTCCCTATGTGGCCTGGACCGATCAATGGATCAGGCTGACCGAACGAAGCATGGTTCAAAGCGTTGGTCGCATTCACGCTGAAGTCAGCCGATATACGCTCGCGGATTGGGAAGGTTTTACGAAGCCCCAAGTTCAACTGGGTAAGACCCGGGCCGTACACGCTGTTCCTCCTCATGTCGCCAAATGTTCCGGCCGCCGGAGCCCCATACGCAGCCACGTTGAACCATTCATTGACGCCGTGGCTTGAGAGCTTCGGGTTGCCTACGACATTTGGATACTGCAAGGCATTTGAGGACTGGCTATAGCTGTTATTGATAGCCATATTAGGCGTAAATGGGTTTCCTCCCTGGGCCACGAAAGTACCCGACAGCATCCATCCGCCCACGAACTGATCCAGGATCGCGCTGCTGTTCAGGAATCTCTGCTTGCTGCCAAAAGGAAGCAGGTAGATAGATTGCCCCTTGAACATATTGCGTATATCGAAGTTCGAGGGACCATAGTTGGCTGCCGGGCTATAGGCATTCTGGAACGGTTGGGTTCCCTGCTTGGTTCCCCAACCCGATGAATCCTGGTAATCCAACATGTGGGACCACGTGTAGTTAAAGTTGAATTCCAGGCTGTTGCTCATGCGGCGCTCCACGGATGCCTGCAGCGCATTGTAATTCGAGATCCCGACTGCGTTGATCCCCGTGATGCTTTGAAATTCCGGGTAGGGGCGAGCGCTCGCATCGTTGGGTCCCAGCAGGCCTACAGGAACCTGGTTGAGATCAGTCACTACTGCCAGGTTTGTGCCGCGACTGCCAACATAAGCAACCTCTACCATGGTGTTGCTGTTCATTTGACGCTGGACGGTGAGGTTCCACTGCTTGAGCATAGGAACCGGCTGATGATACTGAGAAAAGCTGACTTGCTGCCCGTTATAGGAACCCGCACCGGTTGGTGCATTGAGATAGAGCGCGTTGATGCTGGCGCCCTTGGATCCCTGATAGTTAGTGTTCCCGTCTGACGAGAGAATGACCACAGGCGCCACGTTGTTGGTGGAGTCTGTCTCGTTACCGCTGGTACCAAAAGCGGCTCCCTGCCCATTGCCGTATGTGTCTGTGTTCCACGGAAACGTATACATGCCGAATCCGCCACGCACCGTCATATTCGTCCCAAGTTGATACGCGGCGCCAACTCGCGGCAGCCAGTCGTTGAACTGCGAAGCCTGGAGCGCCTTTCTGCCATTGACATGGGTGAGCGCGTACCACATCCCACCGGGAGCATTGGTAGCGGGATTAATGATGGTCTGATCGAAGCCGCGCTGGTTTCCGTGCACTTCAGACCATCCCGTCGTGCCGTACCACCGCAGACCCAGATTCAGAGTGAGTTTCGGAGTCAACTTCAGATCGTCCTGCACGAACGCTGCAGGGCTCTTGAGCCTGCCACCGTACTCCGGCGTAGAGCCAGCCGACCAGCTTTTGGAATAGCCCAGCAGAAAATCCGCGTAAGCCGACCCGGTGGACGAGGTCAGAGGAGACGTTCTGTCGTTGCTGCCCGCGGTGTAGACACCCGTAAAGCCCAGCGTTCCGGCATTGATGTTGCCCCAGGCAGTCGAGTCCGCCCGTTCCACGATGAATTCACCGCCAATGTGGAGAACATGGCGGCCGCGAATCAGGGTGACTACGTCAGAAAAATCGAATAGATTTTCCTTGTAGTTGGAGTGGGTACCGGGCGCGAGCGCGTACCAGTTCGTGATGTTGATCGTGGGGAAGAGATCCGCCTTGGCAAACTTCATGCCCAGCTTCGTGGGATACCCCGCTCCGAGTGTTTCGGGCACCAGCAGGTCATACTCTCCCATAAATCCGGCACGTGCTTCGTTGATTGCCTTCGGGCTTATGGTCCACACATCGGAGATCTGATTGTTGGTGCTGAAAAGGCTTACTGGCGTGCAGTTCACTGGACAAACCGGGCTCAGTCCAATCGCATTTTGATTGTTCCACTCGGCTGAACCCGTGAGGCGATTGTTCTTAGTCACGTCGGCGTCGAAACGCCCAAAATACTTGACCACGGGCGTCGACGATGGGTACAGGTAAGAGTAATTTGCAGTAGACAGGCCGTTCAGAACGGTGGCGGGCCGGTTCGGTTCCGGGTAGAGCGCCTGGATGGCTTTAGCGACTGGATCGATCAATGTGCTCGGAATCCTATTGCCGTTTCCATACTCGTCCGCGAACGACCGCCGGGTCACGATCCCCGTGACCGGATCGACCTTCTGCGTGGTCGGATCGTAAACGGTGGGCATCCCGGTAAAATCACCGGCCTTCACGGCGTCCGTGGGAACGGTGATGATGGTGGCGCTGGTTGGGGCGCTGTGATTGATCGCGCGGTCATAGGCGAAGAAAAAGAACACGCGGTTCTTGATCACCGGACCGCCAATGTTGCCGCCAAAGTCGTTGTAGTGCAGCGGCGATACCACGCCGGTGCCGAACGCATAGGAGGCTGCATTCATTGCGCTGTTGCGAAAGTAGTCGTAGCCCATTCCGTGGAACTCGTTCGAGCCGCCCTTGCTGATCTGGTTGTAAAGCAGACCCCCGATCCCGTATTGCGCAGAGAAAAGCGAATCGCTGATCTTTACCTCGCCAATGGCGTCGAAGATGGGAACCATGATCACGTTGTTGCTCATGGGCGAACTTGTCATGGCGCCATCCAGCAATGCGGTTGAAAACGGCAGGCTGCCATTCGCCGCTACTCCACCCATGCCAGGATTCACGGTGTTGTTGCCGTTCTGAGGCGTACCCGACGTGCCGGGCATGAGTACGATGAACTGCTGCCAGTCAGGAGGTCCAACCTGGGGCAACTGCTGCAGGGTGTCGGCCGGCAGCGTGGTCGATATCTCAGCAGTTGTGGTCTCCAGCAGTGGCGCGGCTTCGTTCACCACTACCTGCTGCGTGGACTGAGCGACACCCATCTGCGCGTTCAAACCGATGACCCCGATGTGCAGAGTCATCGGACCACGCTGCAGAGTGGCAAAGCCGCTTTTGGTGAAAGTAATCATGTAGCGGTCTTCCGGCACAATCGGGCCAGTGTCGTACAGTCCGGAATCGTTGGTCGTATAAGTGCGCTCCAGGTTTTTGTCCATATCCAGAACCGTGACAGTTACTCCAGGAACCACCGCTCCGGAAGAGTCTGTGACGGTGCCCGTGAGGTCGGCCGAATTTGTGGCTTGCCCAAATGCTGCTCCGACACTCAATGCAAAGAGTGCTGCTATGGCTTGAATCCTTACGTTCATGGTCGGCCTCCAGGCCAATTTTTCCTGTGAACACACACTCGTGCGCTTACGGTGTGAATGCTTGTCTCTAAAACATCAGCCCGGCGCGATTGCAAAGGATAGCAAACGCTTTCTCAGAGGGGTACCAGCGAACCCGGCGTTGCGCGAAAACCAACCGAATCCTAGCCCTTTGAATTTTTCTCTGACAAGCGCTATTTTTCGAATCTTTATTTCGAATTATTCGATATATTGTTGCCCGTGATCAGCTTCGACCACGAACCCCAGCGATCCAAAGCCAACGTTACGAGGACAACCATCGACCAGTGGGAAGTCCTCGAAGCGGTAGTCCAGCTGGGTAGCTTCTCCGCTGCGGCGGCGAAAATGAATCGCTCCCAATCGACAATCAGCTATGCGATCTCACGCCTCCAGGAACAATTCAAGGTTCCTCTTCTCGAGATGAAGGGGCGTAAGGCGCAACTCACCGAGGCTGGCAAAGCACTGCTCGCGGATGCGGAGCCACTGCTGGCAGGATTTCGGGCCCTAGAGCAACGAGCCTCCTCTCTGGCTGCCGACAGCGAAGCGCAGCTTTGTCTTTCGGTTGATAGCGTTTACCCGGACGATCGGCTTTTTTCAGCTCTTTCGGAGCTGACTCGCGTCTATCCTCATGTCCATCCCAAGTTGCATCGGGGTACGTTTCTTTCGTCCGTCCATGAGTTCGCTAATTTTGGCGCGGATCTATGCATCGCCGGAACACCGACACGGGAGCATATGATCAAACCGATTCTTGACATACGGATGAGAGCCGTCGCCAGGGCTGACCATCCCCTGACTACTGAAAAGCGGCAACTGACGCGAATCGATCTGATCCAGCGCCTTGCCGTGATCATCGAGGGTGCAATCGGTCCGGATGCCAGGCGACAGCCACATACTCCATCGCAGCGCCATATTGCTGTAACTTCCATCGAGTCTGCAATTGAGGCGGTGCGAAGTGGGATGTGCTTCGGATGGCTTCCGGTCTACAGGATCCTCCCCCAGCTCGAATCGGGAGAATTTGTTCCCTTACGGTTACCGATGGGCAGCGAAAGATTTGCTCGGATGTTTCTGGTTCTTAGAGACTTCGATTCGAGCAGTCGCGAAAAGAACTACCTGGCTGACCTCTTTGGCGCCCATCGGGAGTTGGAAGTACTCTGAGCCGGGCGCCCGTCGGCGGATGTGCTCGCTGCAATGGCGGCGGAATCTCCCAGAACATCGATACCGAAGAGAGACGCTGACTTCCCTCGTTCACGTGGTCAGTGGAGTGCTTTGCCAGAACGCACTACAACTCCGCTCCCCCGGCGCGGTTCCCCGGGGGAGATCGCCATGCAATCCGCTCATGTCCTTAGCTCAACAGGATTCGTCGCACGTCCCTTTCCGGATCGTCGACCATGCGGCATTCGTTGTTAAAAACCATCGTCTGGCAGCGAGTCGCATCGCTTGGCGTCCACTTTAATCCCGGTTGGCTGGGGTCTCCAGTGCGAGCAAAGTTTGCCCACGCGTTCGCCATCTTCTTCGCCAGCGCCTGTGCCTCGGGGGTGTTGCCCGTACCCTGCTCGCAGCGTTTCGTGTTGTCGAAGCAAAATGCCAGCTCCGCCGTATGCCAGGCGCCGGCGACGCCGTCCAGCATCGGCGATTGCCACGTGAAGAAATACTGATAAACAGGCGCTCCGCCTTGTTCGCATTTCAATTTCACCATCCGCTGCACATTATTCCGAGCGGTCATTCCTTGAACGCCGTACGATAGCGTCCGGATAGCCTTTTCCGGATGCGCCTTCTTCATTGCCGCGATCAGCCTGGTGGCTTTCTCCTCTCCTAAAGCCTCTGACAGCGTGGCATGCCATTGTTCCTCAGTGGGGTTGGAAGAATAGTGCATCCCTTCCTCACTCACATTCCCGATCAACATCGGCACATTCTTCGACACCTCAGGAGCAGTATCGTAAAACGATCGAACGTTAATGATGCGTCCGTCAACCGTTGGCGACCAGCCAACCCGTGGTGTCGCAGTCGGAGACGAACCCGGTCCGCCCAGGCCTCGCATGGGAGGATTCATTTTGGTGATGACGGCATTGCCGGCGGCAAACAGCCTGGACCACTCCATCTTCTGCAGCGAGGCGATGTCATTGGGTTGGATCTCGAGCTCCTTCATCAATTGGCGGGCAAATTCCCTGGACTGCTCGCCGCTCGGGATATTGCCGCCTCCGCCCGATTGCACCGATGCCCGATGGAACAGCCCGGCGGCTGAAGGCATCCCCATGAGACATGTCACCTTGGATCCGCCACCCGACTGGCCGTAGATCATCACCCTGTCGGGATCTCCGCCAAAATTGGAGATGTTATCGCGAACCCACTGCAACGAAGCCACAAGATCCGTCATGCCAACATTGACGGAATCGGCATATGCCGAACCGCCGATCTCGGAAACATCGAGAAATCCGAGCGCGTTCAAGCGATGATTCACTGTCACTTGAACGACGTCGTGATGGCGCGCCATCTGTGCGCCTTCCTGGGAGGGCAGCTCATAGGAAGAACCGAAGCTGAATCCGCCGCCGTGGAAGTACACCATGACAGCCCGTTTGCCCGTCAGGCCCGGCGTCCAGACGTTCAGTTTGAGCATATCTTCGCTCATGTAGCCGTCGTCCCAATCCTGCAGGAACGATTGCTCGATCGCAGTGAAGTTATGGAGATTCTGTGGACAGTTTGCTCCATAGATCAGCGCAGGATACTCATCCTTCCACGGCTTGGGCGCCTTGGCCGGGAGCCAACGGTTTTCACCCCCCGTGTCCTGGCCATATGGAATGCCCTTGAAAGTGATAACGCCTCCATCGACAAAGCCGCGCACCTTACCATATTGGGTGTTGGCGACCGCCGAACGCGGCGTCGTGCAGTTTCCAGGTTCCTGGTGCGCTGCAGTCTTGGTGCTGTCCATTGCAAGTGCGGGCTTCCCGAGGGCAAGGCTCATGCCCGCTGTGGCGGAAAGGAGCAACGCCTCTCGGCGATTGAGCAGAGTACGGTCTACAGACTTTGGCATGAATGATTTATCTCCTCTGAAATCCTTGATCCGTTGCCTTCCGTTCCAGATCTGCAGTCCGACGATCGATTCCTGGAGAGCAATTTCTGCGGGGCGTACCTCACCGCAGGCTGAAGCAAACGTATTCTGGAAGAGCAAGGTAGAATCATCTTTCTGCCTCTGTCAAGGCAAAACTTTTTCACCGCGTCTCGACGATCTATCCTTTGAGCGGCTGGAACTCTCACCCACCCGTGAGGAGCCCTGGCGAACTTGCGCGTGGAGAGTTCTCTCGCAGAGGATGAGGGGCGGCACAGGGAATGCACATGAGGAAACTTCGCCGAAAAGCCTTCTGCACGCTTATCCTCTCGCTGATACCGCTGGCCGCCACAGCCCAGTCCTCGCCCGATGCCGGCTCCAGACTCCGCCAACTCGAACAGCAAGTAGCGCAGGATCTCCAGGAGCGGAAGCCCGAGCTTGCCATACCCCTGCTGCGCCAAATCCTCTCTCTCGACCCGAAGAATCTGAATGCCCACGCAAATCTCGGAGTGCTGCTTTTCTTTCAAAAGGACTACTCTGATGCCCTCCCGCAACTGCACGCCGCTCTGGACCTGCAGCCGGACCTGGCCAAAATCGAAGCGCTCGCGGGGATCGCGGAGAAGCGCACCGGTGATACCGCCGCGGCTCAAAACGATCTGGAGCGTGCCTTTCCCAAACTCGAAGAGAAGGGCATCCAGAAAGAAGCCGGCCTGCAGCTGATCGAGCTTGATTCCTCAGCCGGGCAGCTCGGAAAAGCCGCCGCAGTGGCTGAGACCCTGGAAAGCCTTTCCCCGCAAGATCCGCAGATTCTCCTGGCTGCCTACCAGATCTCGCTGCAGATGACGGATAGGAACCTGCTCAGCATGGTGATCGTCGGACCGGATTCAGCGGAGATGCATATGATGATGGCCGACCAGTTTGCACGTCAGGGAGACGGCGCAAACGCAATCGGTCAATATCGCGCGGCAATCCGGCTGAACCCGCATCTACCCGGAGTCCATTTTGAATTGGCGCAGCAACTGAGAAACTCCGACGACCCCGCGGTAAAGTCGCAGGCGGAACAAGAATACAGGGCTGCGCTCCGTGTGAACGAGTTCGACGCCAAGGCCTGGCGCGGTCTGGGAGAGGTGGTGGCCGAAAAGGAAGACTATGCTTCGGCTAAAGAGGACTACCGCAAGGCCCTTGCCCTGCAGCCTCGAGATTCCGATACCGAGACCGACCTTGCGATCACATGGATGGCCCTCAACGATACCCATCAAGCCCTTCTGCTGCTGGAGAGCGCGGTGAAGGACGACCCTACCAATATCACCGCTCATTTCCGCCTGAGCACGTTATACCGGCAACTTGGCAGGCCGGCAGATTCCGAGCGAGAGATGGAGTCTTTCCGCCATTACAAGGCAATCAAGGATAAGCTTGGCGCGACATTTCAGCAGATGCGTCTCCCAGGCAATTCGCAGTGAGCCGCTCTCCAGCCAAAGGAATGACTCTACCTGGATAGAAGGCGCCGCAGCACCAATGAGTAAACCCATCTTCATGAGCCTCGCGGTTGTGATCGGCATGGTGTCCTGCGCAATGTGCTGCGTCTCACAACAAGCGCCGGCTGCTGTGTACATCACCGCCCGCCCGTCAAGAAACGAACAACACGCTTCCAGACCAAATTCGATGATCCCCCGGCTCGTCGATATCACCGCGTCCACGCGAATTCATTTCGAACATCTTGCAGATCCGGAAAAGAAATATATCGTTGAGTCCATGAGCGGCGGAGTCGCTCTCATCGATTATGATCGCGATGGCTGGCTTGACATCTACTTCACCAACGCGCCGGGTGTGAGTATGCAGTTGGCGGGCAAGAAGGCCCGAAGTGCGCTCTTCCATAACAATCGTGATGGCACATTTACCGACGTCACCGATAAAGCCGGCGTGGGGTATCCCTGCTGGGCAATGGGAGCCGCGGTAGGCGATTACAACAACGATGGATGGCCCGATCTGCTGACGACCTGTTTTAATGGCGTCGTTCTGTACCGGAATAACGGCGATGGAACCTTTACCGACGTGACGAAGCAATCAGGGCTGGACCAGGATACAGGTTGGGCCACCGGCGCAGCTTTCGGAGATTACGACGGCGACGGCTGGACAGATCTCTTTGTTCCACACTACGCGAAGCTGGACCTTGCCAATCTTCCGGCATTTGGCTCGAAGAGCACCTGCCAGTATCACATGATCAGGGTTCAGTGCGGACCGCGCGGGCTCCCGGGATCTCCGGATACTCTCTATCACAACAACGGCGATGGCACGTTCACAGAAGTTGCGCGCCAGGCCGGCGTGGGCGACGCACAGGGCCTGCTGGGACTTGGCGCAGTGTGGTCCGACTTCAACGACGATGGACGCATCGATTTATTTGTGGCAAACGACAGCGGACCGAATTATCTCTATCGCAACAACGGAGATGGCACGTTTACAGAGATTGCTTACAAGGCAGGCACAGCTCTCAGCCAGGACGGCAACGAGCAGGCAAACATGGGAATTGCTCTCGGTGATTATAACCACACGGGAAGAGAGTCGATGTTCGTCAGTCACTTCAGCGA
>DASYYO010000084.1:0-4237 GCA_035933805.1 Acidobacteriaceae bacterium
CAGAAGCCGGTGCGCATCGGCGTGAACTGGGGTTCGCTCGACCAGGTTCTGCTCACGCGCATGATGGATGAGAATGCGCGCCGGCCGCAGCCGCTCGATGCGCGCGACGTCATGATGGAGGCGATGATCGCCAGCGCACTCGAGTCCGCCGCCCTCGCCGAGCGCTATGGACTGCGGCGGGACCAGATCCTGCTGAGCGCCAAGGTCAGCGGAGTGCGCGACCTGATCGACGTCTACACCATGCTGGCGGCGCGCTGCGACTACGCTCTGCATCTGGGGTTGACCGAAGCCGGCATGGGGATGAAGGGCACCGTGGCCTCGACCGCCGGCCTGGCTCCTCTTCTCCTCCAGGGAATCGGCGATACCATCCGAGTCTCGCTGACGCCCAAGCCCAACGGCGACCGGACGGAAGAGGTCCAGGTGGCGCAGCAGGTTCTTCAATCTCTTGGCATCCGCAGCTTCACCCCCCAGGTCACGGCCTGCCCCGGCTGCGGACGAACCACCAGCACGTTTTTCCAGGAGCTGGCGCAGCAGATCCAGAGCTACGTCCGGGAGAGCATGCCGGTCTGGCGCCAGATCTATCCCGGCGTGGAGGAGCTCAAGCTCGCCGTCATGGGCTGCGTGGTCAATGGACCGGGCGAGTCCAAGCACGCCAATATCGGCATCTCGCTGCCCGGCACCTTCGAGGAGCCGAAGGCCCCTGTCTATGTGGACGGACGCCTGCTCACCACGCTGCGCGGCAACCACATCGTCAGCGAGTTCCAAAAGATTCTCGACGACTACGTCGCGGCCCGCTACGGTTCAGGCCGCCGCGAAGAACGTCTGGTCGAGGTGCGGTGAGCGGGGTTCACCCCCTCTCACCCGCCTGCCGCCGCAGATCGCTCAGCGGATAGAACGTTCCCCGCCAGAAGACGCCCCTTCGCCAGAGGACGACGGCCATCGAGCGGAACATGGTGTACAGCATAAGGACGCTGGCCGCCGGATAGAGCAGCGTCTGCCAGGCGCTGAAGGGCTGATACTCCGCCTGCCTCTCGTAATCCAGCCATATCGCAAAGACAGCGATGCAGGAGGCCGCCAGGGCCATCTGTCCCGCAGCCGCGGCGGCCAGGGGAAAGAGCGTGAACAGCGCGAAGACGGGAAGGAAGCTCAGCAGCAGCTCCGGCCGGTAGTGAAAGAAGGCAAAGAGGTTCTTCGAAAGATTCCCCATGACGCCGAAGGCGCCCTCCGCCCAGCGCACGCGGATGAGGCCGCGGCCGAAAGCCACTCGTTGCGCGAAGCCCTTTTTTTTGACCGCCAGGCCTAATGCGAGGTCTTCGACGACCTCCATGCGAAATGCCTCCCACCCGCCCAGGGCGTCATAGACCTCGCGCCGGATGAGGTTGAAGGCGCCCACCCCGACCGCATCCCGCAGAGAACGCGGGTCGGGAACACGCCAAAGGCGAATGGCCCACACGGTCACGACATTCAAAAACGACAGCATCATCCTCTCTCCCCAGCTCTCCATCAGGAGGGTGGGCATGAGAACGAAATGATCGGCATGATCGGCAAGGGCAAGCTCCAGGGCGCGGCGCAGCGCATCCGGGTGAAAGAGGACGTCTCCATCGGTAAACAGCAGCCATTCGCCGGCCGCCTGGCGGGCGGCCAGCGCCATGGCGTGCGTCTTGCCCAGCCAGCCGGAAGGCAGCTCGGCAATGTGCAGCACGCGCAGCGTTATCCCTTGGCCGGCGAGGGATGCCAGGCGCCGCGCTGTCTCGTCCATGATGGCGCCAGTCCGGTCCTCCGAGCGGTCATCGACCGCAAGAATCTCCAGCCGCACGCCCTGCGAGTTCACCAGCGATTCCAGAGTGGCGGCGATGCTTGCGGCCTCGTTTCTGGCCGGCACCACCACTGTCAGGCAGGGGAGCGGATGGGAAGAGGGCAGCTCGCCGAGCTGCAGCAGATCCGGAACGCGGCGGAGAAGGCGCCGCCACGTAAGCACGCGGAGCAGCCAGGCCGCCGCCACCAGCCAGTCGAGCCAGAGAACAATCCGGGAGAGTGCATGCATCTCTATTCAGTATGCATGGGCGGCTCGCCTCGCGCGGCGGGGTTCCCTCCGCGCTGAGGGAGCGCCGGCGCGAAGCGTGAGCCCAGCATCAGGATGACTCCGGCGACGGCCATGCTCAGCAGCGTACTGGTCAGTCCCAGACGCAGCGAGCTGCGGTCGGAGATGTGGCCAATGACAGCCGGAGAAGGCAGATCGCCCAGTGCATGAATCATGAAGAGATTGATCGCGATAGCGGTGGAGCGCACCGGCGCGGCAACGGAGTTGACGATCGCCGCGTTCAACGGGCCGGTGTTCAAAAAGAGAAAGAATTCGGCGATCAGCAAGGCTGGAAGCAGGAGCGCGCGCGGCCCGAAGAAAGCGGCGATCGCGCCGGGGATGGCGAGCAGCGCACTCCAGGCGGAGAGCAGGTAGAGCGCGCGATGATCGGTGCGCAGCCAGCGCTGCGCGATCCATCCTCCCATCCAGGTTCCCAGAAAGCCGTCGACAATCGTGATTCCGCCCAGCAGCAGGTTGGCGTTTGCCAGAGAATAGCCCCCGTAGCGGACCAGAAACGTAGGCATCCATACCGAGATCCCTCCCATGGAAAAGACCATGGCGGCCATCCCCAGGGTTCCGGTCCAAAAGCCGGGGTTGCGCGCCAGCCCGGCGACGGTGGTGCGATTCGCCGTGGGCGCAATCCGGTCTGCCGCTCCGCGCTCCGGCTCACGGATAAAGAGCATGAGAGCAATCGCGATGAGGATTCCCGGCGCGGCCGAAACATAAAAAGGGGCCTTCCAGCCGTAGCGCTGGCCCACGACTCCTCCGGTGATATACCCAAGGGCCGCGCCGACCGGGATGGCGACATAGAAGATGCTGAGGACACGGTTGCGATCCACCTCAGGATAAAAATCGGCGAGAAGAGCGGGAGCGAAGATGCTGAAGGTCGCCTCACCGATACCGACGACGGCATGGCGCACCAGCAGTGACTGGTAGCTGTGCACAGCCGCCGTCAAGAGAGTGGCCACACTCCAGAGCAGAGCGCCGGTGACGATCAGCGGCTTGCGCGGCAGCCGATCGCCCAGCCAGCCGGTGAGCGGCGCGGCGATCATGTAGGTCAGAAAAAATGCCGAAGTCAGCGTGCCCATGCGCGCATCATTGACCGAAAATTGCTTCTGGATCAGGGGCTGCACCCCGGGCAGCACATAGCGGTCGATGAAGTTGAAGAGGTTCAGGGCGGTGAGCAGGAGGAGCGCCAGCCCCGCGGTCCTCACCGAACCGGCGGCCTGCCCTGAAGCCTGCCCTGAAAAGGACCAGCGCCCACGGGAGGGCCGGACCGTCTGCTGTTCCGCTGGGTTGGGCATCATAGGCTCTGGATGCTGGCAAGCATATCAGGCCGAAGCGGATGGGCCGGGAGCGGGAAGGAGCAGGGATGCGTCGAAGCGGTCAGACGCGGGGGCGCGGCCAGCGCGCTTCCACCGTGGTCGAGATTCCGCCTCGGGGACGAAAGATCCCTTTCACGACAGCCGAGATCGGATCACAGGCCTTCACCACATCCGCCAGAACCTGGTTCACGATGTTCTCCTGGAAGATGCCGAGATTGCGGTAGGTGAACAGGTACTCTTTCAGAGATTTCAGTTCCAGGCATCGCTCCCGCGGGATATACCGGATGCTGATCTCCCCGAAGTCCGGCAAGCCGGTCTTGGGGCAGACGGAGGTGAACTCCGGATCGTCGATGAGAATCTCGTAGGCGGGAAACTGGTTTTGCCATGTTTCAATCGGGGGAAAGCTGGCGTCCAGCCCGGCCTTGGCATGCTCGTCGGTATAGGAGGAAACGGCCATGGATCCATTGTACGCAAGGCCTTTGCTGGAAGAGCTCCGGAATGACCGTTTCCAGTGGCAGACAATTTTCCGCGCCGGGAGAACCCGCCGGCCCTGTGCCGGGGTTTTGATGAGTGACGAAGCCCTGTCGCCCAATTTTTTGAATTCGAGGCCGGCGGTGTCGCGTCCTATATACTGAACGTCTTATAGTTGCCTTCGTCCGTTCTGGGCGGCCGTATATGCTCGCGCCGCATCCAGATTGGGTCCCGGGGGAACACCCAGTCTCAAGCGATCCAATATGTCCGGTCGGGTGGAATGGCAGAGCGCAAAGAAAGAAATCTCAACAGTATCGTCCTGTGGATCGCTGCCTCTGTCGCTCTCGTTTTCATCTTTTTC
>DASYYO010000144.1:0-16584 GCA_035933805.1 Acidobacteriaceae bacterium
GGAGAGTGCTCCCAACCGGGTCCGTTGGAGCAAAGGCGGCAAACCTTGAAAAGCAAAGAGTGGAATGAGACGTTGAAGCAGAGCAGTGAAGATCCCACATGGAAAAGCGAATTCATTCATGGGTTAAGTGACACGATGTGGAAGTATGAGCAGCTCCGGGCCGGCCAGGTCTATGCCAAGTTCATGTTCAATACCCGCGAAGAAGCGGAGAACTTTGCCTTGCAGATGAGCAGGGCGGAACCTGATCTTCTGAGCCGGATTGAGTCGATAGAAGCCAGCGCAGTTTGGAATTGATCCGGACCTCGGATAGAACCTGAAGGTTCAGTGAGGGAAATGGCGACGCCGAACAAAGACTACTACTCGCTCCTGGGAGTGAAAAAGACGGCCAATGCGGATGAAATTCGCAAGGCATTCCGCAAACTCGCCCGCAAATATCACCCGGACGTGAATCCGGGCGACAAAAAGGCGGAGGAGAGGTTCAAGGAGATTTCGGAAGCGAACGATATTCTGAGCGATCCTAAAAAGCGAAAGATCTTCGATCAGCTTGGCTTCTACTCCGATCAGATTGACCCGGCTACCGCAGAGGCCGCGGCCCGGGGGGAATATGGAGGCTTTCCCGGTGCGGGGAGCGCCCGCGGCCCCGCAGGCGGGCAGGGGGTGCCCTTTGATTTTGAGGGCTTTGACTTCTCTGACTATGGCCGAGGCGGCGAATCGGCTGGAGCTGGCGGCGGGTCCGCCTGGGGCAGCATGCGGGATATCTTCTCCGGCATGTTTTCCCATGGGCAGCGGGAGAAGGCCGGTCCCCAGGCGGGAACCGACCTTGAATACCAGGTCAACGTCGATTTCTGGACCTCCGTCCGAGGTGGAACGGTTCGGCTGCAGATCATGCGGCAGGAGGTCTGCACCACCTGCAAGGGAAAGGGTTCCACCGGTACGCCTGCAACCTGCCCGGAGTGCCACGGCACCGGCCAGGTGCAACAGATGGGTGGCCGCATGAAGTTTAATGTCCAGTGTCCGCGCTGTGGCGGTTCCGGCAAGCTTGAGAACTCGTGCCCGACTTGCCATGGAGAGGGCACTCTGCGGCGGCCGGAGTCGGTCGAAATCCGCATCAAGCCGGGTACGCGTGACGGGCAGAGGATCCGCCTCGCCGGGAAGGGCAATGCGGGAATCAACGGCGGACCAGCCGGAGACCTTTATCTCATCATTAAGGTTGGTTCGCACCCGGTGTTCACCCGTGTCGCGGACGAGATCCTTGTGACCATTCCGGTCACCGTCACGGAGGCCGCTCTCGGCGCCAAGATCGAGGTTCCGACCATCGATGGAAGGGCGCAGCTAAAGATCCCTCCGGGAACTCAGAGCGGACAAAAGCTCAGGATGCGTCAAAAAGGTGTGGCCTCCGCCACGCGGGAAGATGTGCGCGGCGATGAGATTGTGACCGTCGAGATTGTTGTGCCGCCGGTCAAGGATGAGCGGTCGAAAGAGATCCTGCGCGAGTTCGCTAAGCTGAACCCGGAAGACCCGAGAAAGATGGTCTTCGATAAGGTGTAAGCGCGACATGTAGGGAAGTTTCGATTTCGGAGTCTGCAACAGGACGGGAAAGAGCAAGATGTCGACGAAACGTAAATCGAAAGGCGCGTATATGATCTCGGCGGTCGCCGAGATGTATGAGATCCATCCTCAAACCTTGCGGCTGTATGAGCGGGAAGGGCTGCTGAAGCCTTCGAGGACGGAGGGCAATACCCGGCTTTATACTGATGAGGATCTGGAGCGGCTGGAGTTCATTCTGAATCTGGCCCGGGATCTCGGGGTAAACATCGCCGGGATTGCCATCATTTTGCAGATGAGGGAGCGCATGGAGGAGATGAACCGCCAGATGCAAGGCTTCGTCGACTATGTGCGCAATGAGATGCTCAGCCGGATGCAGGCAGGCTCTCCGCTCGGGGCTGCGATTGTTCCCTTGCGCAAGCCGGTCGTCGTGCCGGCAATGGGGAGGGAGCGAAACCGCTGAAGAGGGACTTTCCAGCGCGCTCTCTTTTGTGCGTTCGAACCGAACGCGCCCAGTCCGCTGGCAAATGCGCTTTTCATAGAGAACGGTAAGCTTTATGCTTGCAAAGCAAAGGGAAGCTACAGCATTTCATGACTACTGTGGTGCGGACGAAACTGAATGCGCGGGGTTTCGTCCTCTTAGAATCGCCACGGCGAAGTTGCTTTAGCCAGCGCTCATCATGATTTACATTCTCCTCGGAATCGGGATCGCCGGGCTTCTCACATCTACTATTTATGCTCTGCTGGCCGCATGGGGCGCGTTCCGCTTCTCTGTGCGCCAGCGCCGCGCGTTTACAGCCCCGTTTTTTCCTCCCGTCAGCCTGCTGAAGCCTCTGCACGGATCCGAACCGGAGCTGGAGGCGCATCTGGAAAGTTTTTTCAAGCAGCAGTACCCATCTTTTGAGATTCTTTTCTGTGCGCGCAGCGAACTCGATCCAGGCATGGAGGTGGCCCGCCGCGTTGCATCGCGCTACCCGGAGATTCCAGCGAAGTTTCTCTCCAGCGGCGAGCCCGGATGCGCCAATGCCAAGGTGTGGTCGCTTGGATGCATGGAGGACGCCGCGCAATTTCCCATTCTGGTCGTCAGTGATAGCGACGTTTCCGTCAATCCCCAGTATCTGCGCGAGGTGGTCGCTCCTTTCAAGGATGACAAGGTGGGCATGGTCACCTGTCTGTATCGCGGCATTCCGGGAAGCCCCGGGCCGGAAGGCGCCAGCCTCTGGTCCCGCCTAGAAGCTGAAGGCATGTCAGTGGAGATGTCTTCAGGCGTGCTCGTCGCCGAGTTGTTCGAAGGGATGAAATTTGCCCTGGGTCCGACGATGGCCGTACGGTGCGAGTGCCTCAAGCGTTTTGGAGGATTTCGCGCTCTCGGCTCCTACCATGCCGATGATTTCATCCTGGGGAACCTGGTTGCCGCTCATGGTCATGCCGTCGTGCTTTCCACTCATATCATCGAGCATCACGTTCTCAACACGTCGTTTCTCGCCTCGGTGCGGCATCAGATCCGCTGGATGAAGAGCACGCGGTTTTCGCGCCCGAAGGGGCATCTCGGAACCGCGCTCACCTTTAGCATGCCCTATGGCATCCTGGCCGCCGGGGCGGCACTTGCGGACCGCAGGCCGGAGTTGGCGGCTCTGCTCTTCGTCTGGGGATGGGCTACGCGGTTTGCCCTGGCGGCAATCATGCGCGGTCTCGTCGTTCAGCAGTTCAGCTTCGTGAGGAGTGCGCTGCTTTATCCCCTCCGCGACCTTCTGGGCTTCTTTTATTGGGTTGCCAGTTATTTCGGCAATGGCGTGCAATGGCGGGGCGAGGTGTACCAGCTCCTCAGCGACGGAGTCATGCGCAATGACCCGTCCGAGAAAAAGACAGAAGCTGTGTTAACCATCTGATCTCTCCGGCAATCGACCTCGGAAGCTCGCCCGAGTCATCCTGCCGGCAAATCTCAGACTTCTCTTCCGCTTCCGGATGGCCCTCTCCGCCCAACCTTGCTATCGCCGGTCTGTATAGAGGGTCTTATCTGCCAGTCTCTGCAGCACATATCCGCGGCTGCCGAGGAGAGAAGAGACGTGCGCCAGGGAGTCTTCGGGAACGAAGAGAAACTTTCGCGGGCCTGTGCCCCACATGGAGAGAAGGTCCGCATCGGACAAAAAGATGTGGGGAACGTCGGGGTAATCCGATCCCCAGATCATCATGGAGATGCGGCCATTGACCAGGAGCGCCCGGCGGTTGGTGTAAAAGACGAGAGAGGAGCCCTCCGATGAATCTCCATAGAGCATCAGAGTGGCCTTCCTGTCGGCCTCTGGCTGCCCTCCATAACCGGCAAGCCGATTGATCGTATCGGCCATCGCCCGCGAGGAGAGCATCGGCTCGAAGCGTACCAGCGCGATATGCGCAGCGACAAGAAAGATGGCCGCCGTAAATGCCACGCTGGCCGTCGCTTCAAAATCGCGCCCCGATCTCCTTAGCCAATATGCGATGGCAGGACCGGCCAGGAGTCCGATGGCCGCAATTGCCGCGGGCATGCGAAGCGCCGCGAACGATGCGCCGGTGAGATCGAAAAAATGGGCCATCGACAACGTGTAGTTGGCCACATTCCGATGGGCGAGGAGCGTTCCGATATCCGCCGTATAAGGATAGTTTCGTGATACCCAGAGGCCGTATCCCAGGGCAGCGGCGATGATCGCGCCGAAGAGCCCCAGCGCCGCCTGAATACCGACAAGAAGCCTGCGCGAGGCGCCTTCATCCTCCGCGCTTGCCAGAGCGCCGGCCGTGAGCATGAGCAGCGGGAAATAAGCAGGGAAAGTGTAATACTCCTGGTTGGTGGAGATCGAGAAAAACAGCAGGACGAAGACCGCGAAGATGCTTAATAACAGAGTGGTGTGCCGGCGAAAGCTCTCCGCGCGGGCTTTGAGCGCGAGGCTGGAACGGCTCGAGGGCCACGCCGAAGAAAACGCGAGCTGAGGCCCTCGGTTGGTGTGGCTGGGAGCAAAAAAGGACTGGTATGGTCCGCTCTGGCGCATGGACGATCGCAGATTGTTCCACCATTGATCGCGGGAAAGCCAAAGCCGCTTCGCCACCACAGGCAGGTAGAGACTCCAAGGGAAGAGCCAGACCAGGTGAAGGGTCCAATACAGAAGGAACGGAAGCTTGTTGTAATCGTCAGGGTAGCGCTTACCGAGGAAACGCAGAAAGTGCTCGTTGATGAAATAGAAGTAGAAAAATCCATGGACGTGTCCGGGAGTCGGTATGTTGCCGGAAGGATTCCCATGGTCCGGATTGCGCAGCCCTGCCAGAATGTGCCATGGCGCTGCAATGGCCAGGAATAGCACAATTCCAGACCCCAGGCGCAGTTCGCGCCAGCGGCGCCATTGGCCGGTCAGAGCCAGGTACGGGCCTACCGCGGCAACAAAGAATACCGGTCCGATCAAGCCCTTGGAGAGCATCGACAATGCCAGAGCGGCCCAGGCGACGTAAATCCGCCACGGTTCTTTGTCTTCCAGCCCGGTGAGAAAGGTATACAGAGCGAGCGCCAGCAGCAGCGTGATCAGCACCTCGGGGATGAAAACGCGGGTAAAAAGAAAGACACCGATGCTGGTCAGAATGCTTAACGCCGCATAGAAAGCGGCACGGTCGCCATAAGCTCGCCAGGCCCAGCGCCAGGCCAGGATTGCCAGGCCAAGCACGCCCAGGCTCAATGGCAGATGGGTGGCGAAGACGTTGTATCCGAAGATGCGATAATCAAGAGCGACCAGCCAGTAGGGCAGAGGCGGCTTTTCCAGATAGCGGACGCCGTCCACCTGCAGGGTTACCCAGTCTCCGCTGACCGCAATATGCTTTGCCGCGATTGCGTGGGTTGTATCGGCGTCATCTAGCAGAGAGGGTGAAAAAAGCGCGGCAAAATGCACGGAGAGAAAGACCAGCAGAAGCAGCGTCCAGGCTCGCAAGGGAGAAAGAGGGGCTGCAGCCTCGGCCGGCGTCTCAAGCGGTCGATCAGCAGAAAGAGCAAAGTGATTGGACATGGGCAACAGACACGCGCTCGTTCAGGATAAGGATACCAGCCGGATGGGAGCGAAGACAGGCGCGGTCCGCGGACGCACAGCCGGCACAGCAATCAGCGCAGCAGGGCGAAATCCGGCCCGGGCGCAAGCCGGCAATGACACAGCGAAAGATAAAGATACTCCGGCCGCACCTGCCCAGCGGCATCTGCTCATCCTTGGCAACCGGTTCATGGCCGTTCTCGACAATTGTGTTGCGCATACTGATGTGGAAACGGTGCATCGCGTGCGGACAGATTCGCGGCGAGTTCAGGCCACCATCGAGATGATCCTGCGGGAGGCGGGGCGGGGATCCCGCAGCTTCGAGAAGGCTGGCAAGGAGTGGCTGCGCCTGGTCAAGAGCGCCCGGCGCGCTGCCGGTCCGGTTCGGGATCTCGATGTCCATCGCAAGCTGCTCAAGAAGTCCACCAAGGACTGGCAGGAGACGGCCAAGCCGGCAGAGCAGTCCCCAACTCATCCGCGTTCGGATGCCGGCGAGCATCAACCGGACAGAGAAGGAACGCGCCTTGCTGCCGCCGAGGCAACGCTGCTGAACAGCCAATCCAAGAAGCTCGATCAATGGCTCAAAGGCGAGCGGAATGCGCGCGCCCGGAATCTAAGGAAGAAGATCAAGCAGATCCGGGAGAAGCTGGCAGTTCGCCAGGCCGTCTTCCTCGCGGCGATGCGAGACGTTGCCGGCCGGGACGGCAAACAGCTTCGGGCTCCCGAGTTGGTCGCCCTGAACAATTTTGTGCGGGCGGTGGACGTGATGCCTTCCCTGGATTCGAGTAACCTGCATGATTTTCGTAAGCTGACGAAAAAGGCGCGATATGTGGCGGAGTTGGCGCCTGAAAGCGAATCAGCCCGTTCTCTGGCACGTGCGCTCAAGCATCTTCAGGACTCGATCGGTACGTGGCACGATTGGCTATCCCTTCGACAAGAGGCAAAGGCAGCCTTGGGAGCGGATGGCCTGGATCTGGCCTCCTGGCTCGGCGGCCAGGAGGAGCATTTCCTGATCGAGGCATTGGAAACTGCCGAGAGAATTCGGGGTCAGCTTCTGGGAGAGTGGATGAGTCTTCAAGGGAGCAAAAGGAGATACCAGCGCGGGAAGCCGGTTTTGCGGGCCGCCCGGGCCTACGCCGTCAGCCGGCAGCCCTCCATTCGCGGCGCAGCCTGACAATCTGCCGGGGCAATCTCCGGAGCAGGAAGAGATCTGGTGTATCTTGCTCTTCAGGCCCGCTTCACGCATCTCTCAGGTTTCCATCCAGCAGAAAAAATGCAGACCTTTGCGGCAATCGACATTGGCTCCAACTCCTGCCGATTGAAGATCGCGCGGGTTCAACAACATCGGCTGAAGGTTCTTCACGAGGACCGGGAAGTTACACGGCTCGGCGCCAGTGTTTTTGAAAGCGGGATGGTCTCTCCCGATGCCATGGCCAGCACCCTGCGGGCCCTCAAGCGCTTTTATCGCGCTGTCAAGCTGCATGCCGCCGACCACATTCGGACGGTCGGGACTGCGGCGTTGCGCGAAGCCCGCAACGCTCAGGCCTTCGTCGCATGGGTGAAGTCCGAGACCGGCTGGGATGTTGAGATCATCTCCGGTCTGGAGGAGGCGCGGTTGATCCACCGCGGGGTGATGAATCATCCAGGAGCGCAGGGGCGGTGCCTGCTTGTGGATGTCGGCGGCGGGAGCTGTGAGATCACGCTCTCGGAACGGAAGAGCATTCGGTCGACCATCAGCCTGCCTTTGGGAGCCGTGCGCCTGACTCAGGAGTTTCTCAGCGGCGATCCCCCGGCCCCCGAGCAGATTGCGCGGCTCAAGCAGATCATCGCCCGGGAGCTGCGCAAAGGCGAGCGGCGGCTGGGCCCGCTCCGCGCATCCCTCGTGATCGCAACTTCCGGCACTGCAGCCGCGCTTGCGCAAGCCAGCCAGACAGCCCGCAAGGACAAGCCGGGCCGGAGGACGGGGAGGGGCCGCGGCACGGGAACTCAGCTCGTAGAAACGCGCTATGTTCGCCGGCTCGCGGAGAAGCTGACCAGGATGAGTAGCGGACAGCGCAGCGCCATCCCGGGCATTGGACCAAGACGGACGGAGATCATCATTGCCGGCGCGCAGGTCTACGCCGAGCTGCTGGAACGCCTCGCCCTCCCAGGATTTGTCTATTCGGATCTCGGACTACGCGACGGCATCCTCTCCCAGATGCTCGCCGAGCAGGATCCAAAGACCACCGCCCATCAGCAGTTCGAGCGCGACCGGTGGATCGGAATCCTGGAGACCTGCAGGAGATATGGGGTCGATCCCAGGCAGTGGGAACCGGTCCGGCAGCACGCCGCTCAGCTCTTTCGGGATCTTGCCGCGGTTCATCAGCTCCCGGAGGAGTATCGCACCTGGCTTGAGGCTGCGGCGATGATGCGGGATGTAGGAAAATTCCTGAACTACCAGGGTCACCACCGTCACGCGCAATACATTATCGCCAACTCGGAGCTCTTTGGATTTACCCCTCAGCAGCGCTCCATCGTCTCCGCGATTGCGCGATATCTGGGGAAATCGTGGCCCGATCCGGAGGACCGGACCATGCGGGGAATTCCCCCGGAAGAGCACTTGCACGTGCATCGCGCGGTGGTACTGCTGCGCCTTGCGGTCGCCTTGAACCAGGACCGGGCAAGCGACGTCCTTAAGGTGATTCTCCGCGTCTATCCAAAGCGCGTTCTCCTTGAGATCAGGCCGGGACGTACCGGCGCGGAGTTGGAGCTG
The DNA here is from genome assembly GCA_035933805.1 of Acidobacteriaceae bacterium. Classification (GTDB taxonomy): domain Bacteria; phylum Acidobacteriota; class Terriglobia; order Terriglobales; family Acidobacteriaceae; genus PALSA-350. The sequence continues at coordinate 8,335 of DASYYO010000144.1, forward strand.
TGGTCGCTGCGGAAGGAAGCCAACTACTTCCGCGAGGTCTTTCGACGGGAGCTTTTCGCCACGCTCGAATAGATCTGCCGCAAGACCCGGGGGTCTGTGAGCCAGATGAGCTGACCCGGGCGGACGCTGCAATCCACCCGCGCGACCGCCCCCTTCCGCAGACGCACATTGGTGCGTCCGGAGGAGCAGGTCAGCGCGCCCAGAAACTGGGGCAGGTTCGGGTTGTGCCCGACCACGAGAACGTTGTCGTAGCGGGAGAGCTGTCCCACCAGGTGTTGGAAACCGGCGACCGACCCCGAGGGCGCCAAGGCGTCCGTCACCAGGATCTTCGAGTCGTAGGCCAGCTCAGTTCCCACGAGCGACGCTGTTTGCAGGGCTCGTTTCAGCGGGCTAGAGGCAATCAGATCAAACTGCACTCTGAGCGCATTCAGGTAATTTGCGACCAGAAGGCACTGTTCCTTGCCCTCCTTATCCAGGGGACGCTTGACGTCGATGGCGGGGTTTGGGCGGCGGGTGCCTGCGCTGGCATGGCGAAGGATATAAAGATTCATTGGATTCTTATTTTTGTAGGCGCTGTGGAGGCTCGGAATCGACCCTCGCGGGAAGAAGGCCCCATGAGGGTCTGATGCAGATCCTCTGCAACGACCTCTGCACCGCCAGGAGAATGCCACACCGCAACCATGAAAAGAAGACTTCTACTCGCCTTCTACGAAGGCCCGGAAATACTTCAGCCAAAAGCCATCGTCAGGCTCCATCGATTTCGTCGCCGAATTCCAGCTTTTTCCCAAAGTTGTCGAGGGACCCCCTGCGGTTTCAGCAAAAGCCCACTTGTCCAATTTAACAGGATTGTAACAATCCAATTGTTAAAAGATCGGTGCCCCGGGATGTCCCCGGAGGGTCAGCCCGCACATCATCAGGCGTTTGCCGGGCCGATCCCGGGCTCTGGAAGGATGATTTCGGAAGAAGGAGACCCCTCCTCGGCCGTGGCTTCCAGTAAGCCAATTTTTCTGGCGTGATCGGCGAGCAGCGACTCCTGGAGGCCCCGCTTCGACGGCGTCCCTGCCGCGGGCGGCTGTGTTTTCGCCAGCGCCTGGCACTGTGTTGGCAGGTCAGGAAAAAGTGACGGATTGAGCTGGGCACCCGGTTTGGCCCAGGGTTCATTCTTGAGCTTCATCACCAGCTCCTGCAGCGTAGGCTCTCTCTCACTGGTCCTTCGCTTCAGGCGGCTGAGGGCAGCGGCGATGCCTGTCGAGCGCTCCGCAGCCTCGACGAGCGCAACCTCCATGCCTCGTTGCCAGAGGCGGCAGGCCAGCACCAGGAACAGAGCGAGCTGGACGATCAGGAAGGCAGGCCACGCCCGGTTTGTCAGGACCAGGTGCTTCCATACAATCGCGCAACCCACGAACCAGACGATGCCCGTTCCGCAAGCAAGCAGGAAGTTGGGCAAGATCCAGAGGAACTGATACCGCAGGACGCGGAGGGAGGCAAAAATCGCCCGGTGAAACCGGAGACACGTTCCCATCTTGTTGGGCGCCGTGTAGATGTCGATTAGATCCAGCCACAGGAGCATCGCGGGTATCCCGAGCAGGAGGACCAAGCCAAACGCTCCAGCCGAGAGCAACATTGCGTGTGGGGAGAGAGAAGCCTTGCTCGCATGCCTGGCAACGAGGACAAACAGGCATATCAGGCTTGCCAGAAGAGCCGAGACGACCAGCGCACGAAAGATTAGATTGCGTAGAAATCGCCAGAAATATCCCAACCCGGCCTTCCACAGTCCTGCGAATGTGGACTCCCTCCTGGCGGTATAGACGGCCAGGTTGCCCGCCAGCAGAAACAGGAGCATCCCAGCTTCAACAAGAGCCGCACTCAGGCCGATCCTCGGAACCCGGCCAAGGGGAAATGGTCTCCACAACTGCCAAGTCCGCCAGTTCTCATGCAGCCGGAGTTTGCTCAAAGATGCCGTCTGGAGGGCTTCCGCAAGGCGCCGCGTGGCTTCGCCGTGGGCCAGCGACGGGGAGAGGCGAGGCGCCACCGGAGACCAAGCGAGCAGGTTGATAACAAAGCCGGCGGCGCATATCCAAAACAGGTACAGCCAGTTGTCCAATACCAGTCTGAACCCGTTGAGCAGGAGATAGCCTGGCCGGTGCTTGACCCGGAATCGTAGCTTCACTCGTTCGCTCCCTTGGACGGCAACCTATTGTTAAACCCAAAGATGCTGCCTTTCAATTACGCGCAAGGGTTAGTAGGCGGTCAGGCAATCTCCTGCGAAGCCGGGTGCGGAGTCGAGCAGACCTGCCCCTGAGGCTAGCCGGGGAGAGACCAGATCTGCGACTGAAGCAATCCGCCGAGAAAGCTCTCCTGACGAGAGAGCAGGAAGCGGCGATGCTCCAGGCATGCGGCGTAGTCCGGCAGCCTGCGCACCGGCAATCCCGTAAGGAGGCCGAAGCATTGGTAGAGGAACCCAACGATGCAGGCCGAGAGATAGGAGGCAGGGGGCCGGCGGAGTACCGAAAACTCTGAGATCAGCCAGCGGGCGTGTGGATCCACATGCGGAAGGAGCCGATCGAGAATCTCATCGATCTGGTGAGAGAAGAAGCAGTCCAGAAAGAAATGCGAAACAACCAGATCGTACGTGGCTGTGGGAGTCCACTGCAGCGCATCGGCGTGGTGGAGATGAATACGCTCGCGGGTTTCCGGCCCCATCCGGGCGATGCGGCGATCGAGCAGCCGCAGCATGGAACTGCTGGAATCCACCACGTCCGCTGTCAGGCAGGGATTCGCTGCCAGCAGCTGCTCGAGAAATCGTCCGTCCCCTTCCCCCAGCAGTAGAGCGCTCCTGGCGCCGCCGAGATGCTCGATCTGAGCTAAACGGCAAAGATCCAGGTAGGGACCGAAGCTTGCGTATTCCATCCAGCGGTAAGGCGATGCGACCCGGTCGAAATTGGTGGCCCTCATAGACCTACCTCAGCGCAGGGAAAAACGCCAAAGGCGTTAAGAGCGCCGCATCGGCGGCGATCCGCAGCGAAAAGGGAGTAAAAGCAGAGCGCCGGGCATCGAGCGCGAGCAGGAAGCCGCTGCTCAGCAGAGCCGCGAGGTAGATGTCTCTGAGCCCCGAGGTCGGGGCGAGAAAGGCCGCCGCCATAGAAGATAAGGCGAAGATGGAGACGATGAATTGAAGATGGGTGCAGGCCCACCGGGTGCTGGGATGTTTTGCCGCGCGGGGGAGCCGGTCGAACGCGACAGGCCGCACCGTCTCCCATTTCTCGATTGCCACGCAATTGACCCAGCAGAGTACGGCGAAGAGAACGACGGCCACGGCCAGCCTCTCCTTTGCCAGATCGGGATACCGTCCCATGCGGGACCAGGAGGGCACTGCGGTAGCCGCGGCAAAAAGAACCCCCACTGCCAACTCTTTCGGCAGCCAGCCGGAGCGGCCAATCCGGGCGAATCTCCCGGCGACATGCACCAGAAGAAGATAGAGGAGCGCAAAAACTGAAAGGAAGACCTCATCCCTCAGCGTCTGGAAATACATCCGCGTGAGGATCATCCAGGCGAGAGGTCCGGCCAGGACCAGAGAAGCCACAATAAAGGCCCGCCGATGGCGCGCATGAAAGGTGTGCCGCTCACGGAGTTCGCTGCTTGGGCCGCCGAATCCATCCAGAATCCGGTCGGCAACATAGAACAGCCAGGTTGCTCCTGCCAGAAGCAGAGCCGCGAGCAGCGGAATCCTCAGGCGCATCGCGCGGGCGAAGAACCAGCACCAGAGAGCGGCGACGGTTGGCGCATCCAGACTGAGCAGATGCCACCACGCGGCGAAATTGTAGCGGGATTTCACCTGTGAACAGTGTAAGTCCGCCAAGGCGCAAAATGCGCTCCTGCCGGGAAACAGAGAGCCTGTGCGTGGTCTGCCGACCGGTGTGCCCGGAGCCAAAACGGGCCGGGAAGGGACGGCTTCGTCTCGGGCGCCGGACCTTGTCCTTCCGGCCTGATCCTCCGCACCTTAGCCTGCCTGATCCCGCTTTCGCCCGATCACGCTGGTCTTGGCGCTGGCTTTGGCGCGGCCGGGTCTCCTTGCAGCAGTGGAGGAGTTGGTGACCGCAGAGGGCAGGGTTGCCGGCGGCGGGATGCTGTCCGCGGTATCGTGTCCTTCGGCCACCCGGATAAAGAAATCCTGCGCATTGAAATGCTTGCCGTCGGTTGACAGCAGGCGCGCATATTCCCCGGTGGACTTCTCGATCCGTGCCTTGGTGTTGTCTGCCAGGTAGGCGGCGAGAATCTCGTTCTTAATGCGGGAGCGAAGTTGCGGGTCGCGCATGGGGAAGACCACCTCACAGCGTTCGAAGAGATTACGCGGCATCCAGTCCGCGCTGCCGCAATAAATCTCTTCCTTCCCTCCGTTGGAGAAGTAGAAGATCCGGCTGTGCTCGAGAAATCGCCCAATCACCGAGCGCACGCGGATCTTCTCGCTGAGCCCGGGAAGCCCCGGACGAAGCGAGCAGATGCCACGCACGATAAGATCGATCTCTACCCCGGCTTTGGAAGCGTCATAGAGAGCCTCGATGACCCGCTCCTCCAGCAAGGAATTCATCTTGGCAATGATGTGAGCAGGTCTGCCGGCGGCCGCATGTTCCGCTTCCCGATGGATCATTCCGATGATGGTTTCGGCCAGGGTAAGCGGTGCGACCAGCAGCGGCGCGTAGTCGTCCGATTCCGAGTGCGCGGTAAGGTAATTGAAGACGCTGTGCACGCTGTTGGTGATCTCCGGATCGCACGTGAGCAAGCTCACATCCGTATAGAAGCGCGCTGTCTCCGAATTGTAGTTGCCGGTGCCGAGATGGGCGTATCGGCGGGTTACGCCATCCGGATCGCGGCGGACCAGCAAAGCGAGCTTGCAATGCGTCTTCAGGCCGACGATTCCATGAAAGACCTGCACCCCGGCATCTTCCAGGTTGCGGGCCCAGCGGATATTCGAAGCTTCGTCGAAGCGGGCCATCAGTTCGACCACCACCGTGACTTCCTTGGTCTGGGCGGCTTCGGTCAGGGCCTGGAACATCGTCGAGTCGGAGCTGGTCCGGTAAAGCGTCTGCTTCATCGAAACCACATGCGGATCCCGGGCGCCGAGCTGAACAAAGTTCACCACCGCGTCGAAGGAGTCGTAGGGGTGGTGCAGCAGCACATCATGGTGGCGGAGCTCCTCAAACAGGTCTTCGGAGCGGCGGTTCAGCCTGAGTTCTCGCGGTGTAAAGGGCTTGAATTTCAGGTCGGGGCGGCTGGTATTGCTGTACAGGTTCATCAGCCGCGACAGGTTGACCGGGCCGTTGGTGCGGAAGATCAGCGACTCGTCCAGATCGAAATTCGTGCACAGTCGCTCCACGATCTGAGGATCGGCGTCCTCTTCAATCTCCAGCCGCACGGCGTCCCCTTTCCGGCGATTGTGGAGTTCCGAGCGGACGCTGTCGAGGAGACTCCGCGACTCCTCCTCCTGCAGATATAGATTGCTGTTGCGGGTGACCCGGAAGGCAACTTCGGAAAGGATTTCATAGCCGCGATACATGCCTGCCGCGTTCTGCTCAATGAGTTCATGAAGAAAGATGAAGTCCTGCGTGCCCGAGCTCGAGGGCACCGAGACGAAGCGTGGCAGGGCCCGGGGAACCGTCAGCACCCCAAGCACCGGGCCGGCAGCTCCTTTGCGCTTGCGGCGCAGCAACAGAGCCAGGCAGAGAGCTTTGTTCAATACTCTTGGGAAGGGATGCGCCGGGTCGATGGTAATCGGGGTGAGCAGAGGATCGACTTCGCGCTGATAGTAAAGCAGGGCGTGCTCTCGCGCCGCCTCATCGATCTCCTTCCACTCCAGCACCCGAACTCCGTTCTTGTAGAGCGCCGGGCGCAGATCCTCCGTCCAGCAGCGGTACTGGTCTTTGACGAACTTCTGCATCTCCGCGACGATGACGTCCAGGGTCTCCTGGGGCGTTCGTCCGTCCAGCCCCGGCTCTTTATAGCCGTCTTCAATCCGTTGCATGGTGCCGGCGACCCGGATCTCGACAAATTCGTCGAGATTGCTCGCCGTGATAGCAAGAAATTTGACCCGTTCAAGAAGCGGATTGTTCTTATCCTGCGCCTCTTCCAGAACGCGGCGATTGAAGCTGAGCCACGATTCATCGCGGCCGATAAAGAGGTTTTGACGCGGATTGAATCGATTCGCCATAGGAACAGATCGTCAACCTTCGCAGTTTATATGTTCTCTTGAGCGCAAGATGCGCAAAGCCCGGAGAAATCACCCGGTGGCGCCCGTTCTGCGGCTGGAGGCGGAGGACCTGCGATTTGACGCCCGCATGAGGGTGCGGGAGGATAAAGGAGGATGATATGGTGCAGAGCCGAAGGAGAGTCGGATGAGCGATCAACATTGTCAGGAGGTGGGTATCCGCAGCTTGCAGGCCCAGGACACGGCAGTGGAGCTTTTTCAATTGGCGGCTCTCATGCTCGGCAATGAGGAAGCAGCAGTCTCCGTGGTAGAGGAAACCCTGGCCGGCGTGCAGGCAGATCCCTGCGCCGACGCTGAGGCGGTACAGGATGAGGCTCGTCCGCGTCTGCTGAATGCGGCGGTGCGCTCCCTGGTACAGATGCATCCGGGAGCGTTTGTGGTTCCGGCGCCTTCTGACAGCGCCGCCACTTGCCTTGACTCGGACGACCTGAGCGCAGCCGGAATGAGCGGCGAACAGCTCGACGCCGTCATCCGGGGACCGGGGCGGGCGCAACTTCGCCGATGGCTGGAGCAGCTCCAGCCGGTGCAGCGCGCCATTTTTGTGTTGCGAGCGGTGGCTGGGCAGGATGGAGAAAGAACCGCCGAGAGCCTGCGCCGGAGCGGCGGTGAGGGAGCCTTGGGCTGGCAGGCCGAACAGGTCAGCGCCGTCTATCGACAGGCGCTCTGCTCCCTGGCCAGTTCCCTGGTAAGCTCCAACGCAGCCACCGCACTCGTCTAGGCTGCTCGGGTTTTGCAGCGGCGCCGCAGCCGGCGCAATGCCGTCCGCCCCAAATCGTGTGAACAGGCCCTGGATCCCAGATTGTTTTCCCCCCGATTTTTCGTCTTTGTTACCGAAGGCGGGCTACTGCTTCGTAAGCGACCATTGGAAGTCGAAGCTGCCCCTTCCGCCAGCATCGCTCCTTTCACCTCTAGTGCGAACCGAACGGCAAGGGTGCGGACGGGGATCATTGAAGCCCACAATGGAGGGTCGCACAGGCGGATATCCAGGCTTTAGAATTCGGTCTGTTTCGAGAGTGTGGGCGAAGGAAAGAGATCTCCCGGCCCATGGCGAGGGCTGTATCTGTTGTTTTTGAATTCTTTAGTCCTTCGCCAGCATCCAACTTTCCGTGAATTGAGGTTGATTGGGAACAATGAGAGTGCATGAGGCCGAAAAAGGAGTACCAGGGTTTCGGCTTGCCATCCTCTTGGCGCTGAGTGTGTCTCTCGCCGAGGGCATCGCTCCGGCCCAGCAGTCTGGATATGTGACCGGGAGCCCTTACCAGGGAAGTACGGCAACCGAGCAGGTGGTTCCCGGTGTGCGCTCTCTGTCCCTGGCGGAAGCGATCCAGATGGGGTTGAAGTATAACCTCGGGCTGGTGCTGGCAGGCGAAAACAGCCGTGTCGCTCACGGCCAGCGAATGCAGACGCTGCAGGCTCTTTTGCCTGCGGTCAATGCGAATGCCAGAGAAGCCGTCCAGCAAACCAACCTGCAGGCGGAGGGTCTGCGGATTCCTGGCTTTCCCGCAGTGATCGGGCCGTACGGCTACACCGATATCCGTGTCGCGATGCAGTGGTCTCTGGCCAATGTCTCCTCCCTGCAGAATTATCTGGCCGCACGGCATAACTTTGAAGGAGCAACTCTGTCTGAACGGGATGCCCGGGATATGGTAGTGCTCACGGTGGGGAACGCGTATCTCGTTTGCATCTCCGATGCTTCTCGAGTTCAATCTGCCAATGCCCAGGTAAGCACTTCCAAGCTCTCGCTCGATCAGGCCAACGCCAATCATCAGGCTGGAACGGCTCCGCTATTGGATGTGCTTCGCGCGCAAGTGGACTATCAAACCCAGCAACAGAGCCTGATCGTCGCCCAGAACCAGTACGAAAAGGATAAGATTGCACTGGCCCGCGCCATCGGAATGTCTCTTGAGCAGAAGTTCGAACTGACCGACGAGCTGCCTTATGCGTCCCTTGACAATGTAGATCCCAATTCCGCCGTACAGCAGGCGCTC
>DASYYO010000147.1:0-1841 GCA_035933805.1 Acidobacteriaceae bacterium
ACTGCGCATACGAATGAGGTCATTGAGACACGCCATAGATTAAAAGCAAAGCTTCCAGCCGGCAACCCCAAAGAGATCATCCTGGTCATCCACTAATGGCCGCCCATTCCTCCGCCATTTCGATTTTCCGCATCTTACTAACCGGATCAACCTAGCCTCTGCGGGTGCGGTCTGATCCGTATAGGGGCAGGGGCGTGGGGTTTTCGCGATTTCCCTCACTCGCCGGCGGCGAAGGAGAATCGCAATGACAGCCGTTGGACCCTGCCCGCACCTTTGACTTCTACTCCGGAGTGTCCTTTATGTCCTCTCCCTCCAAAGACCTGAAAGAAACCGAGTCCGCTCTGCGCAACGTGATCCAGGCGCTGATCGATGGCCAGGAAGGCTTTAAAAAGATCGGCGAGCAGATCAAGGATGAGGCGCTGAGAGATTACTTCCTTGCCGAATCGCTGACCCGCGCCCAATTCCGCGGAGTACTTGAATCGATCCTTCACCAGGAAGGCGTTCACGACGTAAAAGAAAGCGGCACCACGGCCGGAACCATCCGGCGCGCCTGGGGCGACTTGAAATCTGCGCTCGGCGGAGGCGACGGGAGTCTTCTGGCAACCGCCGAAGAAGCAGAACACGAAGCCTGCGAGACATACGGCAAGGCGGTCGAGACCTACCTGCCTCTGCCCGTGCGTCAGGTGCTCTCCACCCAGGCCGCGCACATCGAGAAGTCGCACGAGTTCATCAAGTCCGCGCGGGACACGAAGAAGTAATTGGCACCCGGCCGGAACCTGCCGGTTCCCTCTCTGCGTTCAGGCAACCAGCGGCGCAAATCGCCGCTGATTCTCGTCGTATTGCTCGATGCGTCCGCTGAGGATGTCGTAGTACCAGCCGTAGACCGAGAGCCGGCCTTCCATTATCGCCCGTGCGACGGAGGGCTGGGCCTTCAGGTTGAGCAGCTGCGCCACCACGTTGCCGCGGATCAGAGACGACAGTTCGGCATGCTCGCCGTCCTCGGGATTCACGGGCTGCCGGTGGGTGAACGCGGCCTCGATGTGCTGCAGCCAGCGGCTCGCCTTGGGCAGCTTCTCCAGCCCGTCGCGATTGACCGCGGCCTTGAGCGCGCCGCAGTCAGAGTGCCCGCACAAGATCACGTGCTTCACCTTCAGAACATCCACCGCATACTCGATGGTGGCTGTAACTCCATCGACATCGTGCATCGAAACCGGCACCACATTGCCGATGCTGCGGCTGATGAAGAGATCGCCCGGCCCTGTGCCCAGGATCAGGTCCGGCACAATGCGTGAATCCGCGCAGGTAATGAACAACCACTCCGGCGCCTGCGACTCCGCCAGCAGACGAAAATCATCTCTTCGCTTCGGAAAAACCTGTTCCCGAAACCTCTTGTGTCCCTCAATCAGCCGTTGCATCCCTGACCTCGTTCCGAAGAGTCCCTCAAGAACCAGCCTATCGTACCCGGTTTGTTACGCTTGTTAGGCAGAGTCGCAGGAGCTCATTCCTTGGTGATGAAGAACTCAGCAATCCTTTGCCTTTCACTGTTCGCTCTTTCTCTTCCCATCCATGCCCAGACGGTCGATACCATCGATCCAGGACTCAAAGCGCGCATCGATCACATCGCCGCGGACGTAATGAAGCAGCGCGGAGTGCCGTCGGCTTCGCTGGCCGTGGTCCAGGGCGGCAAGATCGTCTACACCCACGCCTACGGGCTGGCGCGGATTCATCCCGACAAGCCCGCTACGCCGGATATGCGTTATTCCATCGGCTCCATCTCAAAGCAGTTCGCCGCCACAGCCATCCTGCTGCTCCAGGAGCAAGGCAAGCTCTCGCTCGATGAT
>DASYYO010000155.1:0-2937 GCA_035933805.1 Acidobacteriaceae bacterium
CGGTCGACGAAGCCGTCTTCACCACCGGCGGCAAGCTGGCGCTGTTCAATGCCATCCAGGTCCTTGTCGACCACGGCGACGAGGTCATTCTGCCCGTTCCCTACTGGGTCAGCTTTAAAGACATCATTCAGTACGCCGGCGGCAAGGTCGTCTATCTCGAAACCAATGAGGCTGAAAACTTTCGCATCACGGCCGACGCTATCGAGCGCGCGGTCACGCCGCGCACTAAGGCCATCATCCTCAATTCGCCGTCGAACCCTGCCGGCTCGGTGGTCTCGGCCGACGATCTCGAGCGCATCGTCCGCCTCGCCCATGAGCGCGGTATTTTCCTCATCCTGGACGAGTGTTATGTCTACCTGAACTACGCAGGCAAGCCCGTCTCGGGCGGCTCTTTCACGTGGGCGAAGGAGCACCTCGTCATTCTCGGCTCGCTCTCCAAAACCTACGCGATGACCGGCTGGCGCGCTGGATTCGCACTGGCGGCCAAGCCCGTGGCTGCGAATCTGAGCAAGCTGCAGTCGCAGTCCACTTCGAACGCGACAAGCTTCGTCCAGAAGGCCGCCATCGCCGCGCTCACCAGTTCGCAGGAGTGCGTTGCCGAGTTTCGCGCCGAGTTCATCGACCTGCGCGACTACATGCTGGCCGCGCTCGCCAAAATTCCCGGCATCACCTGCACCAAGCCTGAGGGCGCGTTCTACGTCTACCCCAACATCTCCGCTTACCTCGGCAAGGGCGGCATCAAAACGGCCACGGAGCTCGCCACCCGCATGCTCCACGAGGCGCATGTTGTTGCCGTACCCGGCGAAGCCTTTGGGACGGGCGAGCATATCCGCCTCTCCTATCCGGTGACAAAGCAGAACATTGATGAGGGCACGCGCCGCATGGGCGAGTTCCTCACCGGGTTGCGATAAGAGCTCGTACTCCTTGATTTGCCATCACACCGGCCTTTCCCATGGGAAAGGCCGGTGCCTGGAGTTTCTACATTTTTCCGATCCAATCTGAAGAAAGGGCTTGATTGTGCGGCGAGGGTGTGTTTCAGTGTTAGTGATGAAACAGAAGGAGATTCTTCGCCGTCGGGAACGGCTTGCTCGGGAGCTGCCCTCGGCCGCTGAGATTGTGCGCGGCTCCCTGCTGGAGCGAAGCATCCGTCATCGCCAGGGATGCCCTAAGTGTGCGCGCGGCGAAGGACATCCGGTGTCGGTGCTGACGGTTGGTTATGCCGGAGGCAAGACCAAACAGATCAGCCTGCATGCCGAGCAACGCGAACAGGTGGAACGCTGGCTGAAGAACTATCAGGAGTTGAAGGCTAGGCTGGAAGAGATTTGCGAGTTGAACCAGCAACTATTGCGGTCAGAGGAGTAGTTCTTTTTTGTGCTTGTTATGTTTCAGCGATATTGGTGAAACGATAAAGGAGGCTTGTGATGTTGCTGGCAGCGTTTCTCGACCTACTCTCCTCCTGGCGCACGGTCTTTCCCCAGCAGCGCACTTACCAGCGCGCCGTCCAGCATGCGCTCGGCTCGCTGGCCTGTCTGGGGCGGCGCTGCCTGTCGCGCATCATCTGGACCAACGGTGGCCAGCAACGGAGTTGGAGCAGCCATTACTTCCTCTATTCCCGCTGCCAGTGGGACCCGCAGCAGTTGTTCGCCCCGATTCTCCGCCAGGCTCTCCCATGGTGCTCCGGCCGGTTGGTGGGCATGGCCGTGGACGATACCCGTTTGCGCAAGACTGGCCGCTCCATTCCCGGAGCCAGCTATCAGCGCGATCCGCTGTCCCCGCCCTTCCATACCAACTTCATGCTGGGCTTGCGCTTTCTGCAAACCTCTCTGCTGCTGCCGCTGCACCGGGGCGGCGACGCAAGCTGTCGGGCTCTGCCGGTGCGCTTCGAAGAGGTTTCGGTAGTCAAGAAGCCCGGCAAACGGGCCGCGCCAGAGGACTGGAAAGAGTTCTACCGGGCGCGCAAGCTTCACAACCTGTCCGCCCGTTTTGTCCAGACCATGCCCATCCTGCGCGCCGCTTTGGACCAAGCCGGCGGTCGAAGCAAGCAGTTGGTGTTGGCCGTCGACGGCAGCTTTTGTAACCGCACCGTCTTTGCCGCTCAGGTTCCCGGCGTGGAGTTGATCGCCCGCACACGCAAGGATGCGGTGCTGTGCTATCCCGCCGCACCTGGCAGCCATCGCGTTTACGACGCGGCCAAGTTCACCCCCGAGCAGGTACGCAAGGATGATACCGTCCCCTGGAAGACCACCAAGCTCTTCTATGGCGGCAAGCGGCGCAGCATCCGCTACAAAGAAGTGACCGAGGTGCTCTGGCAGGGCGGGGCCAAGCGCCATCGCCTGCGCCTGTTCGTCATCGCCCCCACGCCTTATCGCAAATCCCAAAGCCGCAAGCTCTATTACCGCGACCCGGCTTATTTGTTGACCTCCGTCGTTCACGGCTCCGCACGGGCCCTGTTGCAAATTTATTTCGACCGTTGGCAGATAGAAGTCAATCACCGCGAGGAGAAGGACACCTTGGGAGTGGGACAGGCGCAGCTATGGAACCCCATCTCCGTTCCCAAACAGCCCGCTTTTGCCGTGGCCGCTTATAGTGCACTGTTGCTGGCCGGACTCCAGACCTTCGGACCCGCCCGCGGACCGGCCTTTGCTCAGCTTCCCAAGTGGCGCCGCAAGGCAAAGCGGCCTTCCTGCCTCGATCTGGTTACGCTCCTACGCCAAGAGATGACCCAACGCCCCGATCTGCTCGAATCCTTCGGCCTCTATATGGATCATCAAGCACTCGCCGCCGCCGCTGCAGCTTAAAAATGTAGAAACTCCAGGGCCGGCTAGAGCCGGCCGAGTCTGCAAGCCCGCTCTGCTTGTGTAATGCGGCTACTCGTAACGAATCGCCTTCACTGGGTCGAGCGAGGCCGCCCGCTGCGCGGGAAGCCAGCAGGCGAAC
>DASYYO010000231.1:0-8763 GCA_035933805.1 Acidobacteriaceae bacterium
AAAATAGTTTGCTCCGCGACAGTATCCGTTTCATTTCGATACGGGCTCCGTACTATGAGACCGTGAACGTGCCAAAACACTACTCTCGCAAAAGCTATCCCGTCGAGCCGATCATTTCCTTTCCCACGTGCCTGATAGGGACGGACGGGGCGACGGGAGAGTTGCATGGAAGAAGAAGGAGTGCGGGCTCCCGGCTGAGGTCGAGCCGGCCCACCGTCGATCCAGGCAATCATCATGGCATACACTTGGGCAGAACTCCATGAACCTGCCTCCTTCACCAGACTCGCTGAAGGCGCCGAGCCGCCGGATCGTTGCCGTCATTCCCGCCCGCCTGGCCTCGAGCCGTCTGCCCGGCAAAGTGCTTCTTCCCATCGCCGGGGTACCAATGCTGGGCTGGGTGTATCGCGCGGCTCTTGCCTGCCGGCAATTGGATCAGGTCCTGATCGCAACTGATTCCAAAGAAGTTGCAGACTATGCGAACTCCGAGCACTGGCCGGTCATCATGACTTCCGCCAATTTGGCCAGTGGAACGGATCGGGTGCATGCCGCATCCGCTCTCGCTGACGCTGATATCTATGTCAATCTCCAGGGGGACGAGCCTCTTCTCCGCCCCGAACACATCGATGCCCTGCTGCTTCCCTTCGAACGGTCAGGGGCGGAGGTGACTACTCTTTCCACCCCATGCCCTCCGGACCAGATCCATAACCCGAATGCCGTCAAGGTGGTAGCTGCCAGGGACGGCCGCGCGCTGTATTTCTCCCGCTCGACCATTCCATATCATCGGGACGGCGGCTCTTCCTGCCAAAAGCACCTGGGACTGTACGCTTATCGGAAGGATGCGCTGGACCGATTTGCGGCTCTGCGGCCAAGTCCGCTGGAATTGACGGAGCGCTTGGAGCAGTTGCGCCTGCTGGAGAACGGAATCAGCATCTATGTGGAGCAGACGGCCTTCGACACGATCGGCGTAGACACCGAAGAGGACCGTACGGCTGCCGAGCGGATTCTCCGGGCGCGGGCCGGCGGCGTCCTCTCCTCCTGATTCGACCACTCGACGAGCGGGAAATCCTCGATTCCCGCGTGGGCGAAAATCTGGAAAGATAATAAGATAGAGATATGAGCGCGCCGACAGCCCACAAGACCTTTGCCGACCGTATTGGCCGTATCGAACTCTCCGCCACCATGGCGGTGACTGCCGAAGCCGCGAGACTGCGCGCGCAAGGCGCCCCGCTCGTCGATTTTGGCGCCGGTGAGCCGCACTTTGCGACTCCACGCCACATCAAGGATGCCGCCATCTCCGCGATCGAGGCGAATTTCACCCGGTATACCGCCGTGCCGGGCATTCCCGAGCTGAGAAAGGCGATCGTCGACCGGCACGCCTGCGACTTCGGCTCCAACTATGCCCCCGATGAGGCTATCTTCACCACCGGAGGAAAGCTCGCGCTCTTCAACGCCATCCAGGTGCTGGTCGATCATGGAGACGAAGTCATCCTCCCGGTACCCTACTGGGTTTCCTTCAAAGACATCATCCAGTATGCCGGAGGCAAGGTCATTTTTCTCGAAACGGAAGAGTCGGAGAGCTTCCGGATCACTGCCGAGGCCATCGAGAAGGCCATTACCCCGCGAACGAAGGTCATCATTCTCAACTCGCCGTCGAATCCGGCCGGCTCCGTGATCTCTCCGGCCGATCTGGAGCGGATCGTGAAGCTGGCCCATAGCCGGGGAATCTATCTGCTGCTCGACGAGTGTTATGTCTACCTGCAATACACCGGGGCGCCGGTCTCCGGCGGCTCCTTTACCGAGGCAAAGGAGCACCTGGTTGTGCTGGGCTCGCTATCGAAGACCTACGCTATGACCGGCTGGCGCGCGGGCTTTGCTCTCGGACCCAAGCCGATCATCGCCGCCATGGCGAAGCTGCAGAGTCAGTCGACCTCCTCGGCAGCCGCCTTCGTTCAGAAAGCGGCGATTGCTGCGCTGAACGGGTCGCAGTCCTGCGTTGTGGAGATGCGCGGGGATTACCTCAGCCTGCGCGACCGCATTCTGGACGGGTTCGCCGGGATTCCCGGCATCACCTGCACCAGGCCCGAAGGGGCATTCTACGTGTACCCCAATGTCTCGGCATTTCTCAACAAAGAGGGCGTTCAGAATACGACGCAGTTGGCGTCGCGTTTGCTGAACGAGGCGCACGTTGTCGCGGTTCCCGGTGAGGCGTTCGGCACCAGCCAGCACATCCGCCTCTCTTACGCGGTTTCGCACAGCGATGTCGAAGAGGGCTTGAAGAGAATGAAAGAGTTCTTCGCCAAGCTTTCCTAAAGGTCATGGAAGCAAAAATACGGTTTTTTCCCATCATCCTGGCCGGAGGCAGCGGGACCCGTTTTTGGCCGCGCAGCCGCCGGTCGATGGCGAAACAGGTGCTGGTCCTCGACGGCGAGCGGAGCATGATCCAGCAGACCGCCGACCGGCTGGCACCGCTGGCTGACCCCGACGACCTGTGGGTCATCACCAATGACCTGCTTGCGGATCGGATCTGTGAACAGCTCCGAACGCTGTTAGGTGAAAATGTAGTTTGCGAGCCTGCCGCGCGGAACACCGCCCCGGCCGCAGGCCTGGCCGCCTTCCTCATCGAGCGCACCGATCCCAACGCAGTGCTCGGTATCTTTCCCTCCGACCAGGTGATTGCTGATGAGCCTGCCTTCCGGTCGGTCGTCCGGCAAGGCATCGGTCTCGCGGCTGCCGGCGAAAACATCGTAGTGCTTGGAGTAAAGCCGAGCCGTCCCGAGACCGGATATGGCTACATCGAGGTCGGCGAGCTTCTGGAACGCGGTGTCATGCGGGTCCGCCGCTTCACCGAGAAGCCAAATCGGGAGAGAGCCGAGGAGTTCCTCGCTGCCGGAAACTACTACTGGAACAGCGGAATGTTTCTGTGGAGCGCACGCACCCTGGCCAATGCCATCCGTGAACACCTCTCGGAGACGGCTCCTTTTCTTGAACAGATTGCCGCCTCCTACGGAACACCGGAGTTCAACAACACGTTTCGCGAACTCTACCCGCGCTGCGAAAACATCAGCATCGACTATGCCGTCCTGGAGCCGCGCTCTACCAAGGGAGAGCACAAATCCAATCTTTACTGCCTGCCGGCGGAGTTCGGCTGGAACGACCTCGGCTCCTGGGCGGCTCTCTACGAGCACCAGTTGCAGCAGCACGGCTCGCGGGAGGGCAACGTCACGGAGACGGCCGGCTCGCTGGCTATCGATGCGCGAAGCAATTACGTGTATAGCCCGAAGAAGTTTGTCGCGATGGTCGGGGTGCACGATCTGGTCCTGGTGGAGACCGAGGATGCGATCCTGATTACGACCCGCGACCGTTCGCAGGATGTCGGAAAAGTGGTGAAGGAACTGACCGACTCACATAGCAAGCTGGTCTGACGCGCGCGGCCGGTGTTGCCGGTCTCGCCTCAGTCTGGAAGGCGCCTCCCCAGCGCGTCCTTCAACCGGTTTCAAAAATCTAAACAGGAAGCGCAGCCGGCAGAGAAAGACGCTCATGGAGAATACGATTCACTTCGGAACCGATGGATGGCGAGGGATCATCGCCGATGATTTTACCTATGCGAACGTCCGCCTGGCGGCTGCGGCGATCGCCAATCACGTCTTGGAGAAAGAGACGCCCGATCGAGGAGTATGTATCGCCTATGACACTCGGTTCGGCTCGCGTGATTTCGCACGGCTCGTCGCCGAGACCATCGCCTCGGCGGGAATTCCTGTCCGCTTCGCCGATCGGATCACCCCCACTCCAGCGCTCTCCTATGCGGTCAAACATCTCGGGGCCGCCGGCGGCGTCATGCTCACCTCAAGCCATAATCCCTTCCAATGGAACGGGGTCAAGTACAAGGCTAGTTACGGAGGATCGGGAAGCCCTTCGATCATGACGTCGATCGAAAGCTATGTCGGCAAACCTCTCGCACAGGCCGGCCACAGCGCGCGAATCACGGAAGAGGATTTTCTCACCCCCTACGTGGACGCCATCTCGCGTTTTGCCGACCTTGGCCTGATCGCCAAAGCCAGGCAGAAGTACGCGATCGATTGCATGTACGGCGCAGGGCGCGGAGTGCTCTCGGGGATCTTCAGCAAGGCCGGCGTCGAACACGTCGAGATTCGCGGCGAAGTCAATCCGCTCTTCCCCGGCATCAACCCCGAACCGATCGAGCCTCACATCTGCGAGCTGGAGAAGACTGTCGTCAACCAGCGCTGCGACGCAGGGCTATGCACCGATGGGGATGCGGACCGGATTGGGGCGGTCGACGAGCACGGCAACTTCGTCGACGCGCACAAGATCTACGCTGTCCTTCTGGAGTGGCTGCTCAAGCGTAAAGGATGGCCGGGCGATGTGACCCGCGCGTTCAATACCACCAGGATGCTGGACCGCATCGCGGCCAGGTATGGACGAAAGCTGCATGAGCATGGCATCGGCTTCAAGTATGTCTGCGACCTCATGCTGGAAAAGGACATTCTGATCGGCGGCGAGGAATCGGGCGGAATCGGCATCACGCGCCATTTACCGGAGCGCGACGGGCTGCTCAATAGCCTGCTGGTGGCCAACGTGATGGCCGAGGAGGGCCAGACCCTGGGCCAGCTCGTGGCCTCTCTGCAGCGCGAATATGGCGAACATCAATATGGCAGAATCGATCTCCACATCCCCGAGGCGGTCAAACAGTCGGCTATCGCGCGCGCGAAGGCCGGGGTGAGCGAATTTGCCGGCATGCCCGTGCTCCGGGTAGAGACCCTCGACGGCATCAAGTTCTATCTGGACAATCCCCAGGCCAGGAAAGATCCGGCTGCCGCCGAGAGCTGGCTTTTGTTGCGGGCTTCGGGGACGGAGCCGCTGCTGCGCATCTATGCCGAAAGCTGCTCGAAGGAGTCCGTCAGGGAACTGCTGGAGGCAGGAAAGAAATTCGCACTCGGGGAGGAAGCGTGAGCTCAAGAGAGACGGCGATGGAAAGTATCAAAATCCAGGCCCGCGGGCTGCTGTTCGATATGGATGGCGTGCTCATCAGCTCGCTCGGATCTGTCGAGCGGAGTTGGGAGACATGGGCCCGGCAGCGCGGACTCGATGCGACGGCGACAGTCAAGGCCGCGCACGGAATGCGAGCCATCGACACGGTTCGAAAACTATGGCCGCATGGAGACCACGCCGCGGAGCTCAAGGTGATCGAAGACCTCGAGGTGGCCGATACGGCGGACCTGCAGATTCTCGAAGGGGTCAAGCCGATCCTGCAATCGATCCCGCAGAGGTATTGGACCATCGTGACCTCGGCGACGGAGCGCCTGGCGCGCGCGCGGCTTTCCTACGCTGGAATCCCAGTGCCGGAAAGAATCATTACCGGCGACATGGTCTTGCGCGGCAAACCTGATCCTGAGCCGTATATCAGGGGTGCACAGCTCCTTGGGGTGGCCCCATCGGAGTGCGTTGTCATCGAAGACTCTCGTTCCGGAGCGGAAGCAGGGCGCGCCGCCGGCTGCAGGGTGCTGGCGACAATCTTCTCCCATTCCATTGAGGCTCTGTCGGCCGCGGATTGGATTGTGGAGTCCTTGTCCAAGGTCAAAGTATCCGTAACTGTTCCCCCCGAAAACTCCGGGCTGGAGCTGGAGATTGCACCGGTGGCTGTGCATTCGAACGAGAGCAGTCTGCGGCGCGCCTAAAAGGCATTTGCCCGGCGCCTTCCTCTCGACCTCCGATGGATGAAGGAAAGAAAAGCCGATGTCCGGTACGCAGAACTGCCCTGGCCTGTTCGCCGGCTCCTTTCCGCATGTAAGATTGGTTCAGGTCGGTCGCCTTGTTCCTGCATCGTGTTTCGTTTTTCTGTGTAGTGTTTTTGTTCTGCCTGGTTCCGAAAGTTTCTGGAGAGATTCCGCGGACAGGCCCGGGACACCCTGTTCCTGTGCCCAGGGCCGCTCCCGCCGCGCCGCTTGTTCCTTCACCGCGCTCCGGCACGGGCCACCTGCTCATTCCACACCTCAATGGAGCGCCCAAACTCGGCGATTTTCTTACGCAACCGCTTGGATCGCGGGCTGCCCGGCAAATGCTCCGCGTTTCAAAGTTCATTGACCGCAATCCACAAGACGGACAGGCCGTCAGTGAGTCCACGACCGCCTTTCTGGGATATACCCACGAGTATCTCTTTGTTGCTTTTATCTGCAGGGACCGGCATCCGCGTTTGCTGCGCGCGCACCTGCTGCAGCGCGATGCCCTGAGCGACGACGATTACGTCGAGGTCATGCTCGACACCTTTCATGATGAACGCCGGGCGTTCCTTTTCAAGACCAACGCCCTCGGCGTGCAGGCGGATGCGCTCTATACCGAACAGACCGGCTCGGATTACTCCTTCGACACGGTCTGGGATACCTGGGGCAAGCGCTACGCTCATGGCTACGTCGTCCTGATGCGTATCCCTTTCGCGAGTCTGCGGTTTAAAGATGTCCCTGAAGGAGACCTGCGCACGTGGGGCATCCTTCTGCAGCGCGCCATCACACGGAAGAACGAGAGTGCGTGGTGGCCGCAAGTGCAGCACGATGTCGCAGGGCGTCTTACCCAGGAGATCGCGGTCGATGGATTCGCCGATGTGGAGCGCGGGAGGAACCGCCAGCTTGAGCCCTACGGGCTGCTGCACAGCATCCGGCAGTTGAATACGGTCAACCCGTTCGATCCTTACTTCAATGACAAGCACCTGCAGGGGTATTCGGGCATGGACGCCAAGATGGTGCTGCACAACAGCCTCGTCCTTGACCTTACGTTCAACCCCGATTTCAGCCAGATCGGAATCGAAAACCCCGCGCCTCCCAATCAGCGATTCAAGTACTACTACC
This sequence comes from Acidobacteriaceae bacterium, assembly GCA_035933805.1. Lineage (GTDB taxonomy): Bacteria > Acidobacteriota > Terriglobia > Terriglobales > Acidobacteriaceae > PALSA-350. Next base: position 6,858 of record DASYYO010000231.1, read on the forward strand.
CGGAACTGCGTCCATTCTTCATCGAAAACAGCAGCTACTTCTCTACCCCGCTGAACCTCTACTACACGCCGAACATCGTGATGCCGCAGTTTGGCGAGCGGCTGAGCGGAAAGATGGGTCCATGGGCAGTCGGACTGCTGAATATCGATGATCGGAACCCCGGCGAGCAAACGCCGCAGGGCTCTCCCGATTACGGTACGCGCGCGCACTTCTATGTGGGCCGGGTCAACCGGGATATCGGACCGCAGTCCGATGTCGGCGTCATTTATGCGGAGCGGGATTATTTAGGCTCTTACAACCGCGATGGCGGCGCGGACTACCGCGTGCGCTTCGATCAGAGATGGACATTGACAGGGCAGGCGGTCACTTCCGAAACCGAACATCTCGACCGGTCATGGCAGAGTGGGCAGGCCTATTTCCAGGGCATCAGCTACTCCGACCTGCATAAGAGCTTCTATCTGTACTACGACGACATCGCCGCAGGCTACCTGACGGAGACGGGCTTCTTCACCCGCCCCGATATTCGCGAGCCTAACGGCGCGGTAAGCTACACCTTTCGCCCCAAGAACGGGCCCCTGCTCTCGCATGGGCCAAGCCTCTACTCCGAGCGCATCTGGGACCACACCGGCCTGCCGCTGGACTTTTACTTCGATCCCTCGTACTCCTTCAGCTTCAAATACCGCACCTCACTCTCGACGTTTCTTCAATTGGGCCAGGACCGGCTCCGGCCATCGGACTATCCGGCGTTGCCCAACGACGTCGAATACCACAGTCACCTGGCGGGTGCGAACTTCTATACTTCCCCGATTCCGCAGATCGCCATTGGCGCCACAGCCTATGCCGGCTCGGTGATCAACTACTATCCCCGGGCCGGGGATGGTCCTTCCCCGGTGAATGTCGACTCGGCTCACACGAACCTCGAAGTAAAGCCTCTGCAGCAGATTGATTTACTGAATACCTACGAGTTCGACCGGTTTACTGACCCTGCATCCGGGGATGTGGCCTACGACAGCCACCAGTTGGTTACCCGCTGGAACCTGCAGATGAACAAGGCCTGGTCACTGACATTTATCGGAGAATACCTGGCAACATTGCCGAATGAGGACTTCACCAGCCTGACCAACAATAAAGACATCTTCGGCGACGTGCTGCTGACCTATCTGCCGCACCCGGGAACCGCATTTTATGTGGGATATACCACGGACTACCAGAACCTGAACAGCGATCTGTGCACGCGTGGAGTCGACGGTCTCTGCGAGCAGGCGTTTCCAATTCTGCCGCGAACCGGCTCGTCCTTTCTAAACGACGAGCAGACGCTCTACATGAAACTGAATTACTTGCTCCGCTTCTAGAAGCTGTTCCCTCCGGCTCAACGAGCCTCGAGCGACGCCACGCGCTCCTTCATGCGCTTGATTACGCTTGGAGGAACCAGCCCGTCGACGGAACCTCCCAGCTCGAAGACGTTCTTGATCAGGCGCGAGCTGACATAAGAATACTTCTCATCCGCCATCAGGAAGACGGTCTCCACCTCCGGCGCCAGCCGCCGGTTCATCAAAGCCATCTGAAGCTCGTACTCGTAGTCGCTGATCGCGCGAACACCGCGCAGGACGGCCTGTGCCTGCTGCTGCCGCACAAACTCCACCAGCAGTCCGTCGAAGGTAGCCACCGATACCTTCTTGAAACCCTGCACAGCCTCGCTGATCATTTCCACGCGCGCCGGCACAGAGAACAGGGGGGCCTTTTCGGAGTTCTGCAGGATGGCGACGACCAGATGGTCGAAGATGCGGGAGCCTCGCGCAATGAGATCCAGATGACCATTGGTCAACGGGTCAAAGCTGCCGGGATAGATGGCTTTCACGGTGTTCAAGACACTCGGATTGTAAGCGGTGTTCGCCTCGCGGGCAAA
>DASYYO010000305.1:0-2011 GCA_035933805.1 Acidobacteriaceae bacterium
TGATGGTGTTGTCCCAAGTGGGGTGCATCTGGTTTCCCTTCTTTCTCCAGTCGAACTCAATGGTGCGTAGCGTGCCGTCACTGTCCATTTCGGCGATTTCGAGCAGATCTTCTTTGGTGTCGCCCCAAGCCAGGGGAGCGAGCGCATCGAAGGTAACCTGGGCGGACCCTGTCTCGAACTTCAGGGTATGGAAGGCGAGCAGGTCGCCATCGGTGTTAGAAAGCCGAGGAGGCATGCGGAGTGTATCCCGGATATCGAGGTATGCGGATCGAATCATCTCCGCATAGCGGATCAAGTCCTCGGCGGCCAGCTCCCGGTTTTGCTTTGCGATCTTGCGTCGGAGCTGCGCCCGCACCTCAACGATCAAAGCCCGCCTGCCGGGCGGAATAGCGACCGGCGCCATCCGGCCCAGGGTGGTCACCTCAGGGAGTCGACAAAGTTGTCCATAGAGAAGATCTCCAACCTGGATGCTTTGCGACCCGGAGTGTTCCTCCACTTCGGTCTCGCCGCCAATCAAGACGTCGCGCAGGGTCATGCCGAGGCCGGGTGTGCACCGAACCACTTCATAGAAGCTGAGCGGCCGGCTGATGCTCTCGGTCAGAATCAGATGTTCCAGCTCTGACAGGCGGTGCGCCTTTTCCTGGATGTAAGACTGCACCACCACGCCAAGGGCGAGCCGGGGTTTGCGCCGCGATGGAGCAGGATTGGGGTCCCAATCAAACAGAAAGTAGGGAACAAAAACCTGCTCTTCTCCCTGGAGCGAGTCCATCGAGGGCGGAAACTCAGACAGATTGAAATCCATCCAGCATTCGTGGATATGTTCTCCGAACTGTTTGCCGGCGAACTTCAACATCTGGCTGGTCAGCCGGTCGGATGCTTCGCGTTGTCTTTGCCATGGGGAATCGACGGGAGCCGTAGCAGTTTCGCCTTTCAGGCAGCATCTCTTGTACTTCTGCCCACTTCCGCAGGGACAGGGATCGTTGCGGCCGACTTTTTCGTGAGTCTGGAGATCAGTCATGGCGTCATTATCGGGCAGGAGCACAGCAGGGGACGACGCGAGGTTGTGGAAAGCAAATCGAGAGCAATCCTTTCATGGCTTCTTCGCAGGTGGATGCTTTCGCCAACCCCTTTCTACCCGGTTGGTTGACGACGCTGTGATCTCCGGCACCTGTGGGTTTTGCACCAGCCGGATTTCAAGCGGCCGATCATGGGTCAGGTAAGCGGCACGACCCAGTTTGCGAATCAGAAATTGGTGCAGAGCGAGCCAGGGGTACGGGTGCCGGGGCGAATCAGGTCCGACTATTGAGATGGCCGCCTTCCGGGTCTCAATCGAGATCTGGGACTCCCAGCGGTTGAGCTGACGCGGGTGAAAAGCACCTGCGGGTTCCTCCACTCCCCCTTCGCTCCGGTCGGAATGACTGGCCAGAGTGAGTGAGACAGCAGCCAGTGCTGGTCGTGCATAATCAAGACACGATGGGGCTTTTGTGGAGTCCGGAGAGCTGGTCGCAGAGGCTGGCGGAGCTTGAGGCGCGTTCGGGCGATCTGAAGGAGGCTCCTCTGCGCCGCGATGTGCGCTCGCTGGGAACGCTGCTGGGCGAGGTGCTGCGCGAGCAGGCGGGCGAGGAACTCTTCGCGCACGTGGAGGCGCTGCGGCAGGGAACCATCCGGCGGCGCGATTCCGAGGCTCGGGGCAAGGAAGAAGAGGCAGCGCAACATGCGGCCAGGGCGCTGAAGATCGTTCATTCGCTGCCGGTGGAGCAGGCGATTCTGCTGACGCGGGCATTTGCGTTTTATTTCGAGCTGATCAATCTGGCGGAGACCAATCATCGCAAGCGGCGGCGCCTGGCGCTGCAGTTGACGGGCGAGGCTCAGCATCAGCGCGGATCGCTGGCAGGCACGCTGTGTGAGATGCGGAGGGTGGGGATCAGCGCGGACGAGGCGATGGAGTGGCTGCGGCGGATCCTGATTGTGCCGGTGTTTACGGCTCATCCAACCGAAGTGGCGCGTCGGA
>DASYYO010000317.1:0-1535 GCA_035933805.1 Acidobacteriaceae bacterium
CCTGCGATATTCTGGCTGCATCTATGCACGATGGTTTGCCGCTCGATCCGATACGGTTCGTCCACCAGCTCTGCGATATCGAATCAACTACCTACTTTGAGGGGCCGGTTGGGGATTTTCTTGTCGATTTCCTGAGCGGGCGCGGCTGGGAAGTCGAGAAGACCGCGGTGCCACAGCCGGCGGAGAGCGCGGGTACGGGGCCGCGGTGGAATGTTTTCGGCGGGGTTCGCGGAGAAACGCCGGACCTGGTTTTCTCCACCCACATGGATACCGTTCCGCCCTATATTCCGTTTCGCGAGGACGCGGAGTTCCTCTATGGACGAGGAGTTTGCGATGCGAAAGGCATTATCGCGGCACAACTCACTGCGGCCGAGGCATTGCGGGATTTGGGATTGCGGGTCGGGGTTCTGTTCGTGTCGGGCGAGGAGCGGGACTCCGCGGGGGCGAAGGTGGCGAATGACTCGCCGAAGGGGAGCCGGTTTCTCATCAACGGCGAACCGACAGACAACCGGCTGGCCCTGGCTTCGAAGGGCGCGTTGCGGGCAGTTTTCCGGTCGGCAGGGAAGATGGCGCACTCGGCATATCCAGAGCTGGGCGACAGCGCGGTCCACAAGCTGGTGGAGGTGCTTGGGCGATTGCTCAAGCTGGACCTGCCGGTGACCGAAGATGTGGGACCGAGCACATTGAACATCGGGCAGGTTCATGGTGGGCACGCGCCAAATGTTATCGCCGATAAGGCGGAGGCCCAGGTGCTGGTCCGGCTGGTTGGCGATTCAGCTCCGGTTCGGGCCGCGCTCATGGAAGCAGCAGGCGATCTGGCAGAGGTGGATTTCACATTGGAAATTCCCTTCGTGAGGCTGCGTGCGGTTTCGGGATTGCCGACGATGGTCGCGAAATTCACCACGGATATTCCGCAGCTTTCGAACTGGGGTGAGCCACTGCTGCTTGGTCCGGGATCGATTCATGTTGCCCACACGCCTCATGAGAAGCTGGCGAAGCGTGAGCTGCTCGAAGCTGTGGAGCTTTATATTCGAGTTGCGAAGCAGTTGCTGGCATGAGGCATTGCATCCAAGCACGCAGTCGTTCCTTTGTAAAACTATTTCCAAGGAGACTTCATCATGAGTACTTCTCTTTATGACATCCCCCTCAAGAAGCTCAACGGCGACGATGCTTCGCTGGGCGAGTTCAAAGGCAAGGTTTTGCTGGTTGTAAACGTGGCTTCGAAGTGCGGGCTTACGCCGCAGTACGAGGGACTTGAGAATCTGTACGAGCAGTACAAGGGTCAGGGGCTTGTGGTGGCGGGGTTCCCGGCGAACAATTTCAACAGCCAGGAACCGGGGACGAACGAGGAGATCCAGTCGTTCTGCACGACTAATTACGGCGTGAAGTTTCCCATGTTCAGCAAGATTTCCGTCGTCGGCGAGGAAAAGCATCCGCTCTACAAGCTGTTGACGACCGCGCAGCCGAAAGCGATCAGCGTCTCGGAGGTTCCGTTCCGGGAGAAGCTGAAGGGCTATGGAATAGCAACGAATGCA
>DASYYO010000319.1:0-2540 GCA_035933805.1 Acidobacteriaceae bacterium
TACTCGGACATGTTCGGCTGGGAAGAGATGACCGCCGAGGTAGCTCGTGTGTACGACAGCTTGCCGCCCCGGCAAAGAATCGAGACCGCTATCTTCGCTAATGATTACGGAGAAGCGGCCGCGATCGCTTTTTTCGGACCCCGGTTCGGACTGCCGCGCGCCATCGCGCCTCATCAAGAATACTTTTATTGGGGGCCCGGCGATTACACCGGCGCGAGCATCATTTTGATGGGACATAACGCCAGATTGGAGAGCGAGTGTACCGAGGAAGAGCAGGTGGGAATTGTGCACCACGATTATTCGATGCCCTATGAGAATTTTCCCGTCATGCTGTGCACCGGTCTCAAGCAGCCGCTCAAAGACATTTGGCCCGCTCTGAAGAAGTGGGAGTAGATCGCAGGGATTTCCTGATCATGGTTTTGGCTTTTCACTTTTCTCTGCCGTCTCCTCGCCGATTCCTCGCAGCGCGTCCTTGAATCCGCGAATCCCCTTGCCCAACCCCTGCCCCAGCTCGGGCAATTTCCTGGGACCGAAAACGAGCAGCGCGATTGCGAAGATGAGAATCAGGTGCGTGGGTTGAAACAAACCTTCGAACATTCGATACCTCTCTCTTTGCAAGTTAGGATCGCGGAGACGAATGAACAGGATTGCCCGGAGAGCACGGCGGGCCCGAGACGTAGGCGAATCCGGCGGCTTCTGCAGTCCTATTCATTCGTCCGCTGTGAGTGAAAAGGCGTCGTACCTCCCACTTTGTGATTGTCGCGGCCCGATGCTTAAACGTCCCGGCGAGCCGCATCGGCGTCTTCCGCCAAGTCGCGAAGCAGCGCGAAGAACTCCTTGGACTGGCCGATGAACAGCCCGTCCCCGGTCAAGGCCTTAACCGCCCGCATTGCAGCTCCAGTGGTCTCGGTGGGACGAATGATCGAGCACTTCGGGAACTTGCGGTCGAGGAACGGGCAGGGCTCAGGCATGATCAGGTTCGCCTGGAAGTTCTCAGACAAAAGGGCATTGAGGTTCGGAAAGACAAGCCCATTGGTGGGATCGGTCAAAGGGGCCAGGGGAGGCTGGACCGCATTGCCCGCCTTGTCATGCCAGGTCTGGAAGTGGGAGGTCTCCGTGGGGCCGATGCTGATCAGGATGCGCAGCACTTCAACGCTGCTCACCCTCTGGGCCAGCGACGGATAGAGGCTGCTGCCGCCTTGCTCGATGGTCCCAAAATGGAATCCCGCGGTGTTGGCGATCGCTTGGATGTGAGCGTCAGGAGTGAGGTCCGCATCGCTTCTGGGAATGGCCGTAAATTGCCCCGCGCTCAATCCCGCCACGGCTGGAGGAAACTTGAAATTCGGATCGAGATCGGGGTTGAAGTCGCGGCTGCGGTAGCGAGTGTACCAGGTTGTGTCCACGGTGAGCTGCATGAGGTTGGTAATTCTTCCGATTTGATTGGCCCCTGTCGCCTTGCTGCTCGGCAGAGTTCGGAACTCATCCAGATCGACCGCCTCCGCGCCCTTCGAGACCAGGTAGGCGTTGATGAAGTGCTGGTGACTGAACTCATCCTCGGTGTTGTCGTGAATGTACTGAGGCATGTCACTATCAAGGTTCTGAAGTTTAGCGGTGTAGGTTGGGTTGCCGCCCGTGGGGAGCCCGGGCAGTTCGTGGTCCCGCTGGCCGCTGGGTGTGGTCTGTGCTCCTCCCAGCTCGGCGTACTGCAGCCATAGATCGCTCTCAATGATTTCGGCCGCCGCCAGGAACCTGAGAATCGCCGCATCGCCCTTGCTGAGCGAGCCGCTGTCCTGGTGGTTTTGGCCGAAGAGGGACAAGCCATTCGACAGGAGTCCGGCTCCCATAGTTGCGGTGCCCGCCGCTACAAGTCCTCTCTTCATGAACGAGCGCCGGCCGGCTGGAGCTTTTAAATTGTCTAACAGGTCTTTCACGATGTTCCTCCTTCTTGAATTGGGAGGGCCAGTCTCTCGCTGTTTCGCGAGGCACGCGTGCCCTCGACAACTAACATCGCTCGCCCGCTGGTTGTGCGTGTCACGGGAGTGTCGTGCCTGAGTCAAATCGTCGTCAATTTCTTGTCGTTGTTTCAGAGGCGGCTGCCGACCGTAGTCTTATCACGCCTCTTGCAAGCAGTCCAAACGCAGCTATGACCATCGGGCATTGTCAAGCCGGCCGAGACTCTATGGCGCCTGGCAGCAACAGAGAGACCGTGGGAAATACGCCGTCGCCTCCAAACATTCTGTTCATTCGCTTTGTGATATATTCGCGGCTCAACCGCCGCCGACGGCAATCGGAGGGATGGTATGACGCTGGTCCAAAAAATCGACCAGGACCTCGTGGCAGCCATGAAGGCGCGCGACGAACTGCGCCTGAGCGTGCTCCGCATGGCCAAGACGGCGCTCAAGCTCAAGCAAGTGGAGCACGGAAGACCACTCGAGGATTCCGAAACATTGGGCATCTTGCGCACGGCCGTGAAGCAGCGGCACGAATCCGCAGAGCAATTCCGGAACGGCGGCCGTGAAGAGCTGGCGAACAAGGAAGAG
>DASYYO010000347.1:0-14471 GCA_035933805.1 Acidobacteriaceae bacterium
GAAATCTTCGTAATAACCCTGGCGCTCTCCAGCCAGGACGGAGAACATCGCGTGATGGAAATCGTCACTCCATTGCGCATCCAGGCCGAAACCGCCGGCCTCTTTCTCCCGCACCAGCCGAGGATCGTTGAGATCGCTCTCGGCGATCACCACGAAATTTCGCGCCACTTGCGCTTCGAGGATCCGAACCTCATCCCTGAGCTGCTCCAGGAAATGAGTCGCCGAGCGATCCACCAGAGCATGCACCGCATCCAGCCGCAATCCGTCGAAGTGATAATCGCGCAGCCACAGGATGGCGTTCTCGATCAGGTAGCGGCGCACCTCATCGCTCTCCGCCTCCTCCAGATTCACGGCTCCCCCCCACGGGGTTATGTGGCTATTGGTGAGGTAGGGCCCGAATCGGGCAAGGTAGTTACCCACCGGCCCGAAGTGGTTGTAGACCACATCCAGCAGCACCGCCAGTCCCCGGCTGTGGCATGCGTTCACAAAATGCTTGAGCGCATCGGGGCTTCCGTACGCGGGATGCGGCGCATACAAATTGACTCCGTCGTATCCCCATCCCCTGTCTCCCGGAAAGGTCGCGACCGGCATGAGTTGGATATGGCTGATGCCCAGGTCCTTGAGATATTGCAGGCGCCGTTCGGCGGCCTCGAAGGTTCCCTCCGGCGTAAAGGTTCCAATGTGCAGCTCATAAAAAATCGCGCTGGCCAGCGGCGGCGCCTGCCAGCCCGCATCGCTCCACGCAAATCCTGCGTGATCCACCACTCGAGAGGCAGCGTGAACCCCGTGCGGCTGCGACATCGACCGGGGATCGGGTAGCGGAGGCTCCTGTCCATCGACAACGATCCAATAGTCCGTTCCCGTCGTCGCTGCCTCCACGTCTGCCAACCACCATCCGCCTGACTGGCGCTGCAAGGGAAATTTCGTCTCGCCTGTCTTGACTTCGACCGTTCGGGCTGCCGGAGCCCAGACTTCAAAGGTGTGCATAAAGCTCTCCCTCACCGTTGCCGAGGCTAACGATCAGAACCTCGTTCATAATGGACGTTCGGCGGCTCAGGCTTTCCGGTGAGCCGCTCGGGAATCGGGCTTGCGTTGGGCGCGCGAATGCGAGGATCCGTTTCCACCGGCAAGATCGAACGCTGCGTTCGCCAGCGCAATGTGAGAAAGCGCCTGGGGAAAGTTCCCCACCAGCCGTTTGCCGCGGACGTCATACTCCTCGGCAAGCAGTCCGACATCATTGGCCAGACCCAGTACCTTTTCAAAGAGCCTGGTGGCATCTTTCTCTCTGCCGATTAATTTCAAGCTGCTGACCATCCAGCAACTGCAGGCCAGAAAAACCCCTTCTCCGGGGGGAAGGCCATCATTGGAGGTCGCGGTGTTGTAACGCATCACCAGTCCATTCGGCATCAGTTTTTGCTCAATCGCCTCAATCGTACCTTCTACGCGCGGGTCGTCGGGCGGTAAGAAGCCGACCAGCGGAATCAACAGCAGGGCGGCGTCAAGTTCCTCGGAGCCGTATGCCTGCACAAAGCTGCCCATCTTTTTGTTGTAGGCGCGGGCGCAGATCTCATCGTGCACGGCGGCGCGCGCCTCACGCCATCGGGCCACCGGCGCATCCGCGCCGAGCGCCTCCGAGACACGAATCGCGCGGTCGAACGCTACCCATGCCATCACCTTGGAATACGTAAAACATCTGGGACCATTGCGCGTCTCCCAGATGCCCTCGTCCGGCTTTTGCCAGATGGTCTCAAGATGCTCGATCAGGCCGCGAAGAAGATTGAAGTCCAGTTCGCGCTCCTTGCCGAGTCTATTCAATGCGTGAAAAAAGGCATCCAGCAGCTCACCATAGATATCGAGCTGCAGTTGTCCTGCCGCTGCGTTGCCAACGCGAACAGGTTTCGAGCCCTCATAGCCCTGGAGCCAATCCACTTCCCACTCCGGCAGGCGGCGCTCGCCGGCAATTCCATACATGATCTGCACCTGATCGGGACTGCCGGCGATGGCCCGCAGCAGCCAGGACTGCCACTCCTTTGCTTCCTGATAGTAGCCCCCATTCATGAGGGCCAGCAGCGTGAACGTTGCGTCGCGCAGCCAGCAATAGCGGTAGTCCCAGTTTCTGGGGCCGCCGATCTGTTCCGGCAGCGAAGTGGTCACGGCGGCGACGATGCCCCCGGTAGGCCGATATGTGAGGGCCTTAAGCGTAATGAGGGAGCGCTCCACCGCTGAGCGGTAGGGCCCCTCGTAGCGGCACCGCCCCGCCCACTCCTCCCAGAAGCTCTGCGTCTGCGCAAGAGCCTGCTGCACATCGATCGGACGCGGTGCATGCCGGTGCGAAGCGCCGTACGTCAAAGCGAATTCCATGACTTCCCCCTCGTGGAGGGTGAACTCGCTGACGGTGCGCATGTCTTCGCCTCGCAACGGAGCCTTGGTCCGCAGCATCGCCAGGTCGGGACCGGCAATGGCGGACCACCCGCTCTCGCCTGTACGAACCCAGGGAACGATGTCCCCGTACCCGAAGCGGAGCGCAAGCTCCATTCTGATCGGGACTCTCCCTCTGACCCCTTTCACAATCCGGACCACATCCGAGTTCGTCCCGCGAATCGGCATGAAGTCGATCAGGGTTACTGCCCCTTCCCGGGTCTCAAAGGTTGTTTCCAGAATCAATGTGTGCTCTCTGTAACAGCGTGAGCTACGAATTACCTCGCCTGCAGGCCCGAGGAGCCAGTAGCCGTTCTCTTCCGTACCAAGCAGGCGCGCGAAGCATGCGCTGGAGCTGAAATCCGGCCAACACAACCAATCTATGGAGCCGTCGCAACTCACCAGCGCCGCTGTTTCACAATCGCCAATCATCGCGTAGCTCTCGATCGGGAGATTTCGTCTTTTATCGGTCATAGTGCTCGCTCGATTTTCCTCCAAACCTTCGCTCACAGCGGCGTGGAGTTGACTTGGGGAGCCCAGGCCGATCCACACCGCCGCGGCATCAAATTGGACTAATCCTCTCCGCCTTTGACTTGCCCGTATTCGAGAAGGGTAACCAGCAGAACGCCGCCGGCAATATTGCCCAGGGTTGCCAGCAGGAGCCAGGAGAAGTATCGCGGGGCGGCGAGTTGATGGTTGAGAATGGCGGCTAAGATCTCTCCGCTGGTAGCGATACAGTGGGCAAACCCGCCCAGCCCCACGACGAACGTGAGCAGCCAGATCAGCATGACGGAGCCGGTGATCGAATGGCTCCCGCTCACCAGCCAGGCGACGAGCGCAATAATCCAACCGCCGATCACGCCACTCCAGAAGACATGTTTCAAGCTTACGCCGGCCGCTTCCATGCCAAGTTGGGTCATTGCCGAGACAAACTCGGGCCGCAATGCCCCTGTCCGCACGGCAAGGAGGGCAAACGCAAATGCCCCTAGAACGTTGCTGGAGAGTACGATCGCCCAAAGCCGAAGGGTCTTCAGGAAGTGGCGGCGCTCAGCAAACATAAGCGCCACCGGGTACAACGTATTTTCGGTAAAGAGCTGAGCCCGGCCCACGATCACCGCGATGAAACCAATGGGATAGAGCAGGTCCGCCACAAACCTGGCGGCCGCGCCCTGACCCAGCATCGCAATCACAATTGAGGTGCTGAGGGCGGTCAATCCCATCGTGACGCCGCCTGCCAGCCCGGAGATCCCAAGGCCAAGAGGCGCACGATTCAACTCCCGTCGTGCGTTGCGAGAAACCTGCTCATAGATATCGTCCGCTGTTGGGCGGTCGAGATCGCGTTGTACTTGTTCGGCGGCCATGCCGGCGCGCACTTCCGGCTTCCTTTCCATCTTTGTGTCTTTGATCAACCGTCGTAGCGGCAAAGGATCTCCGATCCGTAGAACCAGGACAAAACCGGGCATTTCGCCCATTTTTTGCAACCGCGGCTGTCTGACAATGCCCAGCCTGAGACGTCTTCTTTGTGACTTGGATGCAAAAATGGAGGCGGAATGCGCAGCGGAGGGAGACCGGACCCCGACTTTCTCGGTTCGAATCGCGCGCCACACTCGAAATAGAAGGGACCGCGCGTCTCCACTCTGACGGCTCTCGTGCGATACTTCCGATTGCTTCCCCGAAGTCTCGAATGGGCCTTACACTGTTGGCCGAGGGAGATTCTTCTTGAACGTCAAATTTTTGCCTTGTCGGTCTCTCAAGCTGACCTTCTTGTGTATCCTCATGGCCGCAGCCATCGCGGTGCCGGCCCAGGAGAGATCTTCGGCCTCCGCTGCAAAGAACAGCATTTTGACCGCCCCCGAAGCGGCCAAGATTCTGCCGCCATCGGTCTTCTTCCGCGGCCAGTCGGCGGACATTCAGGCGCGCAACTCAGCAGGGGTGAAGTTCTCCGATGGCATGCTGGTGCTCTGCACCCTGGTCGACACCTCGGGCTACTCGACCGGTGTACAGCAGAAGTATCAAGGGTTCTTTATGACCGAAGTGCCGCTGGACCTCGGTGGACACCTGCTGCCGCCGGGAGCCTATGGGGTCGGCTTTCAGCCGGGAAATCATTTCGTGGTCATGGACATTGGCGCTCACGATCTCCTCACCGCCGGCAGCGCACATGATGCCGTACTGAAGCGGCCGACACCGCTGCAGATTTTGGCCGACACCGCGCCGGACCATTACCGCCTGTACTTCGGGCGCAACTACGTCGTTCTTTCGCGGGGCGCCGGCCGGTAAAAGCCCGCCGAAGGAGTGGGCCGGTGGCCGGCTCCTTCGAGGGCATTCCTCCAGTCAAGCTTCGTACAATTCGGCGGGGATGCTCCGCAGCCATCCCCATGATTCTTCGGCGCTGCCGAGTTGGGCCGCGAGCAGCGAGGAGATATGTTGCACCTGGAATGCAAGTAAGAGCTCATCGGCTGGAAGAGTTGGAGCTGCTCCTCACACTGGTGAGCCTGCTGCTGGGCTTCCGTGCGCCTGGCCTGAGCAAGCGGGTTTCCAGGATTTCCCTCAGGCGCCTGCGACTTTTGGGAGATCGGCCCGTCGTCTCTATGCTGCTGGTTGCCGGGCTTCCTTTAGCCCTGCGTTTTCTCCTGCTTCCCTGGGTTCCGGTTCCGCAGCCTCAGATCCAGGAGGAGTTCAGCTATCTATTGGGCGCCGACACCTTCGCTCATGGGCGATTGGCCAACCCAACCCACCCGATGGGGTTCTTCTTCGACAACATCCAGCTCATCATGGTTCCGCACTATGCCTCCGCGCGGCCTCCCGGGCAGACTCTCTTCCTGTGGTTTGGCCAGATCGTCTTCCACCTCCCCTGGATGGGAGTGTGTCTGAGCGTCGGGGCCATGTGCGCAGCCTTTTATTGGATGCTTCTCGCCTGGGCGCCCCCTCCTTGGGCGCTCCTCGCCGCGCTTCTCTTCTCTCTCCGTTTCGGGATATTCACCTACTGGATGAACTCCTACTGGGGAGGCGCTGCCATCGCGCTCGGCGGAGCGCTCGTCCTGGGAGCTCTTCCTCGAATTTTGACGCATTCACGGCTTCGCGATGCCGTTTGGTATGCGATCGGATGTTGTCTCCTGGCCTCGACGCGCCCTTATGAAGGCCTCGCTTACGTACTGCCGACGGCGATCCTGCTGACCGCGTGGTGGACTCGATCGCCGGACCGGAAGACGATGCAGATCCGTTCCTTGAGAATCCTGGCGCCTATCGTGTTGACCGTCGGCGCCATGGTCGGGTGGTTCGCCTTCTACAACCTGGCCACGACCGGGCGCATGCTCCAAACAGCTTATGGCCTCTGGCGTGAGCAGCAGGGTGTCGTCCCGGGATTCTGGTGGCAACCCCTGCGCAGAGTGCCTGTTTATTTCTCTCCCCAGGTGCGCGAGTTTAATGCGGTTTGGGAGGTTGCCATTTATAACAGCCTTCACCGCAGCCGGCTCGCCCTGCTCTCCGCGCTGGCATGGCGCCTCATGCAGTTTCTGCAGTTGTATATACGCCCGCTCCTGCTCATCCCGCTTCTTGTGGGAGTAACGGGGGGAAAGACCTGGGATACCGGGAGACAGGGCCGTCGCGCTGTGATCGAGAACGCACTCTGGGTGGGGAGCGGCCTGCTCGCGCTGCTTCTCGGTCACTCTCTGTTCATCACAGGAGTCTTTCTTCTCTGGGGCGCGCTGCGTATCTTCCGCGGACGGCATGAGTGGCGAAAGCCATTCCGGGACCGATTCTGCCTTGGCCCAGACGCTCCCATCCTGCTTCTGTTCGCCGGCGGAGCCTGCGCGATGCTGACGACCTTTAGCATGCCTACCTATTACGCCCATTTTACCGCTCCAGCCTTCGTATTGATTGCTCTGGGAATGCGTTCCGTCGCCGCCTGGCGAAGGACCCAGGGGATCGGCCGGGCGGTCGTGATCAACCTCTCTCTGTGCTCTTGCCTGATGGTCCTGGTTTCCGCCACCCTTTCCATCCTTCATGGACACGTGGTGCACGAATCCCCGTTCAATTGGTCGACCTATGAGAATGGCTTGGAGGAAAGGGCCGCCATCCAGAGCTTTCTTGACCGGCAACCCGGCAAACAGCTGGCGATGGTCCGCTACGGCCCGGGACACGACGTGCTGAACGAATGGGTCTGGAACCTGGCCGATATCGACCGGCAAAAGACCGTCTGGGCCCGCGATTCGAAACCGGAATGGAATCAACAACTGGTGCGATATTTTTCCGGACGGAGGGTCTGGCTGGTGGAACCAGAGTCCGGGACCGTCCGTCCTTACCCGCTCTCCACTCTACCGGAGACAGGTGAGCCGCCGCCGCAGATGAGCGTCACGAGATAGATCAGGGCTGTTTACCGCGAAGCTTCGTTCCTGTACAAAAGTGGTACACAAATTCCTTATGCAATCTCAACTTCCGCCGATACACTCAGGCAAACACCGCTATGAACATTGAAGCTCGAACCCGAAGGCAGGGATCGCCCCGTCTCGGAACTGTCGCGAAGCTCCGCACCACGATGGAGAATCTGCGCCGCACAACGTACAACGTCTCCATCGACCACGATTCCAGCTTCTTCCCGGGTTCTACGGTGCGCGAAAGGGCAGACTGCAGCACTGGATGCGTGAAGGGAATTATCTGGGCCTGCGGATTTCAGGCGGCAGCGCTTCTGGTCGCGGTTATCCTTCTGGATCTGTGGCGTTGAAGCGTCCGGCCAGGCCTTCGGGATAGCGGCTTTGTTGATCAGGCCTCGCCGCTCTCCAGGGAGGATTCGAACTGCGCGGCCTCGCTCGTGCGGATATGCTCGGGCCTCACTCCGATTCCGATCAGGCGCCCCAGGGCCCGCTGAACTCCCGGGATCTGCGTCAATACCTTGAGCTGCCACGGAGCCTTCATCGGCCCCGGATTTTGAAAGACCCCTTCCAGGCCCTTATGGGCAATCACCTGCAGTCGCTGCGTCACCCGGGCTGGGAACTCCCGCCTTTTTTGGACCCGAGCCAGGAAAGCCTCCGCCGGATGCCCCTGTCGAAGCGGCTCGGCCAGAAGGTTGGCAGCGGCGACCGCATTCTGAATTGCGAGGTTGATCCCCACTCCGGCCACGGGAGACATCGCGTGGGCAGCATCTCCAATGCATAAGAGTCCCGGAACGAACCACCGCCGCAGCCGGTTGATCCGCACGGTCAGCAGCTTGACCTGCTCCCAATCCGTCAGCTCATCGACCCGGGCGCCAAGATAGGGAGCAATCTGCAAAATCATCTCTCGAAAGGCGGCGAGACCTTTTTGCCTGACCTGCTCGAAGGAGCCCTTGGCGATGATCAATCCGGCCTGAAAATAGTCGCTCCGGTTGATCAGAATGAGAGCTTTCCCGTGGTTCACATTTCCCAGCAGCTGTTCGGGGTCCCCGGTACTCCGGCGAATCCGAAACCAGAGAACGTCAATGGGAACGCCAAATTCCAGCAGCTCCAGCCCGGCGGACTGCCGGATGGTGGAATGGCGTCCATCGCATCCAACGACCAGATTCGCGCGCACCTCAACCGGTCCGGAAGGAGTCTCCGCAAGAACTCCCGCAACCCTGCCTGCATCTCGGATCAGCCGAACGGCCTGATGCTCCATCCGAAGGTCAAACGAGGGGAATCGCCCCGCCCGCTCAGCGAGAAAGTTCAACAGATCCCATTGCGGCAGGAGCCCGACGAACTTGCATTGCGTGGGAAGATGCCGAAAGTCCGCGGCCTGGAAGGAATAGTCTGCAAAATTGCCGCCCGTCGAAGTCAGTTCCTGATGCGGGAGCCGGAGGAAGTCTTCGAGGAGGCCCAGCTCGTAAAAGATCTCG
The DNA here is from genome assembly GCA_035933805.1 of Acidobacteriaceae bacterium. Taxonomy (GTDB): domain Bacteria; phylum Acidobacteriota; class Terriglobia; order Terriglobales; family Acidobacteriaceae; genus PALSA-350. The sequence goes on from DASYYO010000347.1 coordinate 8,264, forward strand.
AGAGTGGAGGGGTGCACGGTGTCGCCCCGGAAGTCGCGAAAGAAATCCTTATGCTTTTCGAGCACCGTAACCGCGACACCGGCCCTGGCAAGAAGGTAACCTAGCATCATTCCTGCTGGCCCCCCTCCGGCAATGCAGCAAGTGGTCGTGAGCCCCTGAGCGGCCATTGAGATCCCTCTTCGAGCGGGCATAGAACTTCACTTTGAAGCCCCTCGCAGGTATACACCACCGCGGGAGACGAGAGCGCGGTTTTCCGCCTCACCGGACGCCCGGCAGCCAGGAAACGCCGGTCTTTCCCTGCCTGCCCGGTGGCCGAGCGAAAATCCCCCGAGTTCTGTCATCGGCCAGGGGGAAGCCGGGTATACTCCGATCATGCTTCCCCGGCAATGAGGGCCCCCAGTGTGCGGAGTTACGAAGGTCCGTGCGCCTTCGAGTGCGTCTCTGCTGGAACGACCACGAGAGGATGACCCCAATGGACGAGAGGTTCGGCCGTGCCCTCTTTTGAGAGCCCCCGCGTTGCCAGCCGGTTCCGAGGAAGCTTAGGCCGGAGAAAGAACGTTCGATGAGCCTGCTTGCGAATATCGAAGTTGGCCAGGAACTTGACCACTACCGAATCGATGCTCCTGTAGCAGAGAGCGGAATGGCTACCATTTTCCGGGCGACGGATCTACGGGATGGGCGCCAGGTCGCCATCAAGATCCCTCATTCAGCCATGGAGGCCGATCCGGTCCTCTTCGACAGATTCAAGCGCGAGGAGGAAATCGGGACCACGCTCGACCATCCCAATGTGATGAAGATCTTCCCAAACCCGGGCCGTTCGCGGGTTTACATGGTCATGGAGTGGGTTCCGGGACGGCTGTTGCGCAACATCCTGGACGAAGAAGGAAAATTACCGCCCGAGCGGGCAGTCCGGATCACGCAGGGCATTTTGAATGCCCTCGGCTACATCCATAAGCACGGGGTTGTCCACCGCGATTTGAAGCCGGAAAACATCATGGTGGATGAACGGGACAATCTCAAGCTGATCGACTTCGGGATTGCCTCCAAAGAAGGCGCAAAACGGCTGACCTATGCGGGCTTTACCCAGGCCCTGGGAACTCCCAACTATATTTCTCCGGAGCAAGTGAAGGGCAAGCGTGGCGATGCCCGCTCCGACCTTTACTCGCTGAGCATCATGCTTTACGAGATGCTCACCGGCAAAACTCCCTTCTCCGGCCCTTCACCCCTGGCGGTGATGAACGACCGCCTCATCAATTACCCGCTGCCTCCCCGCGAAGCCAATCCCAGCCTCAGCCCCCAGATCCAGGAGGTTCTCTACCGGGGGATGGAGCGCGACCCCAAAAACCGGTATCCCACAGCGCACGCCTTTGCCAAGGACCTGGAAAGCCTGGACCAGGTAGGCGTGGCGGAGCGGGTCGAACTGACGGATTGGAAGAAACGCCGGTCGGCTACGTCGCGCAAGGTCCTCTATTATGCGGCGCTGGCCTCGATCCCATTTCTGCTCTTCCTGGTGATGATGCTTTTGGCAAGGCGGCGCTAGAACTATACTTGGTAAAAAAGTAGCCGTTCCGCATATTTTTGCGGTACCCCGATCGATTGCCTCCGCGGCACTCGCAAAGACCAATCCTTAACCAAGCCGGCCGATCTTCATGAAATCCTTATGGCTTGGCCAGTAGCGTTGAGAACACATCAATTTAGATGTCCATAAAAATGGAAGGAGATCCATGTCGACCGAGTATCGCAATTTTCTGGCGTTGAGCTACGACGAATTAGAGGATTTGAATTTAAAGGCGAAGGCCGAACGCCTTTCCCGCATGGCGCCCGATAAGATCCGCGAGGAGCGCATCAAGTATTTGACCGATGAGAAGCGGATCAAAGCGGTGACCGTGCTGTTTTCGGATCTTGAGGGTCGTCTGCATCTGCTGGATTACGACAAGAAGTTCCTGCTGTCGAGCTACGACAACCTCACCTTCGACGGTTCTTCCATTCGCGGCTTCACGGCGCAGAAGGAGAGCGACCTGCGGCTGGGCATTGACTGGAGCGCATTCTACTGGGTTCCGGCGGATGTCTTCGGCACCGGCAAGGTGCTGGTATTCGGATCGGTCATCGACAAGAATGGCACCCCCTATGCCGGGGACCTGCGCGGCGTATTGCAGAGCTATTCTGACAAGCTCTTTAAAGAAAAGGCCTATACGCTGAACGCGGCCAATGAGATCGAAGGTTTCCTGTTCGCCGGAACAGACGCCGAGAAGAGTTATCACGAGACCGGTAAATTCGAGTTTGTGAACACGGGCGGCTACTACCATTCCCTTCCGCTCGACCCGCTCCGGAAGTTCATCGATACCTGCGCCGAAGTTCAGAGAGCGATGGGCTTTCAGAATGAGAAGGACCACCCGGAGGTCGCGCCCAGTCAGTTCGAGATCAATTATGGATACGGCGAAGTCGTAGCCGCCGCCGATCAGATTCAGCTCTACAAACTGCTGGCCCGCCAGGTGGCTGGAAATCTTGGGTACACCGCCTCCTTCCTGCCCAAGCCGGTGGTTGGCGTCAATGGCAGCGGGATGCATACGAACGTGTCGGTCAATAAGGACAAGGTCAACCTGATGTGGGATCCGAACGGCGTCGAGAAGACCTCGGCCTTCGGATGGGAGTTCGTGGATCGCGTGCTTACCCACGCTCTCGATCTCTGCCTGATCTTGAATTCGAGCGTGAACGCATACCGCCGTCTTGATCCGCACTTCGAAGCTCCGAATCAGATCAAGGCATCGGCGACCGACCGCGGATCGATGATTCGCATTCCGATCGGGAACTCAAAGTCGGCTCGGGTGGAGGTCCGGTCCGTGGCGCCGGATTCCAACCCCTATTTGACCCTCTATTCGATCTTCAAAACCGGCCTCGACGGAAACACCCTGAGCATCGAGGGGCTGCGTCAGGCCGAGCGCTACCTGCCGGACAACATCCAGACCGCAATTGAGGACTTCCGCTCCTCCGAATGGATCAGCTCGATTCTCGGTGAGGACGTAAAGGGCCGGTTCGCCGATTTGAAGCAGGCGGCAGCGGACCGCGCGCCGCGGCAATTGGGAACCTTCGTCAAGGGCTCCGAAGTCCAATATCACCACGAGGTGTATAACCAGTCCTTGTGGAACCTGTTCTAGAGGAGGACAGCTCTGGCCTCCTGCGCCAGAGTTTCTCCCTCCGGAGCAAGACAATCGGGCGCCGGTCAAACCCTCCCGCTGACCGCATTCCAGCAGGAGGGTTTGATCGGCGCGCCTTATTTGCCGCAGAGGATGGATCGGGACTGGCCCGGGCTGAGTGACCGAAGCGGTGCGCCGGATCTACGCGCTCGGAGCGGAAACCTGTTCTGAGGAGCCAGGCTCGTCGCCGGGAGCCTCTCCCAGGTGTTCGGCGAATCGATAACCCACATAAGCGTCGGTCAGCAGGTATTTCGGATTCGCCGGGTCGTCCTCGATCTTTTTTCGCAATTGGCGGACGAAAGTCCGCAGATAGTCGACTTCCTGACGGTACTCAACGCCCCAAACGGAAGTGAGAAGCTTGCCGTACGTCACAGCCCGTCCGGCATGCGTCATCAGGTAATACAGGATGTCGTACTCCTTGCGGGTCAGGTGGATCGGCTGGCCCGATTTGCTGACCACGCGGCGCACCGGCAAAACGCGGATCTCGCCGATGGTCATCGGGGCATCCTCCGGCCTCTCCGGAGTCTGAGCGCGGCGCACCGCTGAGCGAATGCGGGCGACGCACTCCCGCATGCTAAAGGGCTTGGTAATGTAGTCATCCGCGCCACACTCCAGGGCTTCAACCTTGTCCTCTTCGTGATCCTTGACCGTCAGGATAAGGATGGGGAGACGGGGCGCCATGCCGCGCAACCGAACCAGGGTCTTCATGCCGCCGATTCCGGGCATATTGAGGTCCAGAAGGACGACATCGAAGCTCTCACTCCTGGCCATATGCAAGGCTTCCTCTCCGCGGGAGGCCTCTGTTGTATGAAAGCCCAGCTCATTCAGCGAGGTCCGCAGCGCGCGGCGAATGGCCGCCTCGTCATCAACCAGCAGAACCCGGATGGGATCGGCGCTCATGAACTATGAACTCCTTGAGCCGAGATCGGGAGGGAAGCAAAAAAGGTTGTGCCGTGGTTGCAGTCGCTCGTCACCCACACATGCCCTCCATGCGCCTGGGCGGCCCGCTTGGCTACCGACAGGCCCACGCCGGTTCCCGGCGCTTTCCTGGCCGAACTGGAGGACCGGAAGTACCGATCGAAGACGCGTTCGTAGTCTGCTGCGGGAATCACAGGTCCAAGATTATGAACTGAGAAGATCACTGCATTCGGCTGTTCGGCAGCCTCAATAGTAACCGTTGTCCCGGCGGTTGCATACTTACCAGCATTGTCGACAAATTGGGTGAGCAAGGCCACCAGAAGGCTGCGATCGCCGGGAACGGACAGATCCTCCCGCGCCAGTGCGACCTTGACGGAGATCCCGGTGAGGTGTTCTCGAACGCTCGCGACCACATCGTCGATCAGGGGCGCAACCGCGACCGATTCGGAATGGAGAGTCAGATCGTGGGCATCCAAACGAGCGGTCTTGAGCAGCCGGTTCGTCAGCGTGTTGAGCAGGCCGGATTGCTCGTCGATGAGCGCCACCAGGCCAGCCTGGGCCGGCGTCAGGCTGCCCATCTCCCCAAGGCCGGTGCTGGCCGCCCGGATCGCCGTCAGGGGGGTTTTGTAAGCATGGGCAAGGCTATCGAGAACCGTGGTCCGCAGTTGTTCTGCCTGACGCGCGCTCTCCGTCCGGCTCTCGTTCGCAAACGCGTGGTAGCGATCGAAGGTGATGCCGATCAACAAGGCAATGGCGTTACTGGTCAAGCTGCTGATCGAGCCGCGCAGCAGCAGCGCTCCGATAGGCAGGTTCCCCATGCGCAACACGCGGCGGATCAGACCGGTCTCCGGATCATCGTGGACCGTCTCGAAGAAGTAGATATTTCTTACCCGGTCTTCCATGTTGGGGAACCATTCCCCAGCCCGGTAAACCTCATTCAGATCGGCATCGAAGATAGCGACCGCCTCGACATCGAAAATGGACCGGACCAAAGCCGCCAACTGCGGACCCGGCTTCCGGTGCGGATCGAGCTGTGTTGTCTCCCGAGTGAGCTGATAGAGTCTTTCCGCTTCGGTGGTGCTCTTCTGCGCCCTATTCAGAAAAAATGACGCCCGCGAAGTTAGGTGGCCGACAATCATCGCCACCAGCATGAGGCCTCCAACCAGGAGCACGCGCGAGGAGAAGGCAAACCAGCGGAGATCGCGGACCAGGTTAACTGCAGCAGAACCAAGGAGATCAACGGCTATGGCCACCGGAGCCACCCTCTGCTCCCGCAGGAGCATGCGCCACGCTGCGGTCCGGCCTGAATCCCCTGCGAAGCCCGCTCCCGCTCGCCGTGGTCTGGGGCTGCGGTCGCAATTCGCGGCCGGGCATATCCGCGCACAATCCAATTCTCATGGGAAGCCGTCATCCCCGTAACCACCGCCTGAATCTCCGGGCTCCCCTCTACTGTCCTTTCCACTCGCTCTGCCTTGCCAAACCGAAACGCGTCTTCACGGCCGGCGGGACGAAAGACTCCGGGGAGGCTCCGCAGCCAGGGATCGGAAATCTCTGGGATCCGCTGAGCTGGAGGGACCCTGCGGCCGCACAGGCCGCCATTGTGGAGAAAGCTGTGGCCGGGCATCCGGCTTTCCCATCCCGGAAGACCGCTGGAGGAATTCATCCCGAAATCTACGAGCCTACCCCCAAAGAAGGAAAAAGCTTATATCAGATTTTCTCTCAAGTTTGCATAATGCCTGCCTAAAGTTCAAGCAATTTCTCCCGGCCGCCGGGCTGGAGCGGAGAATTGTCGTCATCAGGAAAGATCTTCATGAATTCTTCATAAGTATTTTGCGTTCCTAGTATTCATCCAGGAGCAAAGCATTACCCCGAAGGTCCCACCCCCGGGACCGGAACAGAAGTAAATGATCGAGCCGCGAACGGCACGGTGGCTCCGTGGGCGAAGTCAACTCTTTACTAGTTTTTTCGGAGGATCGAAACTGATGGATTTGAAACCGCGTGGTTTGTTGCAAGGTATGGCAGGCGCCCTGTTGTGCCTCGCCCTGACAGCAGGGGCTCAGACGCAGAGCGCACCTGCCCCATCTGCCGCCCAGGCT
>DASYYO010000350.1:0-2199 GCA_035933805.1 Acidobacteriaceae bacterium
GGCGGCATGATCATGGGACCGGATAACGACATCGTGAGCCAGTTGAACCAATGCGTTGGCGATGCGAATGCGTTCTACAGGATCTCGTTCGATCCCCCCGCGGCCGAACATGCGGACGAGTACCACGACTTGAAGGTAGTAGTGGATAAGCCCGGCGTAACCGTGCGAACCACGACCGGTTACTACAAGCCGCCGTCGGGGAATTAGTATGGCCCGGAGGACGCGGACCGAAGGCCGATGAAGAATGCGGGTCTGGCAGCGGCGATGTTCTGTTTGGCTGCAAGTGCAGGAGTTCTGTTTGCGCAGGAGTGGCCGGAGCGAGCAGAAGGCAGCATTCCCCTGGATGTAGTTGTGACCGACGCTGCGGGCAAGCCGGTCGGCGGGCTCGATCGAAGGGATTTCAAGATTCTGGATGACGGCAAAGCGCGCGAGGCAGCTTCCTTTGCCGCATATGACGGACTGCATGCAAAGGCCGATCCGCCGGTCCAGATGATCCTCGTCATCGATTCCGTGAACAACGGGTTTGTGGAGATGGCGCTTGTACGCGAGGGGCTGATGAAGTTTCTGCGCCAGCATGAGGGCCGGCTGGCACAGCCTACTACCATCGTTCACTTTGCGGCTTCGGGAGTGGAGTTTCTGTCGCAACCCTCCACCGATGGAAATGCGCTGGCCGCCGTTGTGGACAAGATTCCCGCATCTCTTGAGCCGAGAGGATTGGACGGTCTTTCTCTCAGTATGAAGGCCCTCTCGACGCTGGTGAAAAAGGAAGCCGGCGAGCCGGGCAGGAAGATGCTGATCTGGCTGGGAACTGGCTGGCCGACGCCGACGGTAACGGGACCGGTGCTTACGCGCGCCAATGAGCGCAATGAGCTCACTCAATACCGCGTCGCGGTGCAGCTGGCGAAGGAGATGGAAGAGGGACGGATCGCGTTATATGGAGGATTCATAGGCGCCGAGTTCTATATGCGCGACTACCTGAAGCCGGGACGCAAGGACTCGGAGATCGATTCCCGCGCGCTGGGGCTCTCTGTGCTTGCCCTCAACAGTGGCGGCCACGGCGAGCTGCCCGTCATTAATGGAGACAGCGCAGAGACGGATATATTGAACGACTTCGTTGGCGAGGCCAGCACGTTTTATTCGCTCTCGTTCGATCCACCGCGGGCAAAGAGGCGGGATGAATTTCACGAACTGAAGGTTGAGGTGGACAAACCGGGGCTGACGGTGCGCGCGATTACCGGGTACTACAACGAGCCCGAATACTTCCGGCCTAAACAGAAGAAGCAAAAGCTGATCATGGCGCGACAGGCTGAAGAGCCGGTTGTTTTGCGGCCGGTGACCGTAGCGCAGCTTGCTGAAATTGCCGGGAGGTTGAGAACCAAGCACGACGAGCAAGCAGCGAAGGAGATCGAGCGTCTCGAATTGACAGAGAGATTGAGCAGCACAAAGCTGGCCGCACTCAGTGCAGAGTTGCCGGGTACAAGGTCGAAGAATGCGCTGCTGGCGGTTGGGGATGCGTCAGTGTTTCTTGCTCCGCCACCGAACGAGATCCCTCAGAAGACGATTCCGGAGATTGCGGAGCAGAGGCAGATGATGTCGTTGACTGTGGACTACCTGAAGAGAATCATTCCCAGGCTGCCGGATTTTTATGCGAATCGCTCCACGACCTCTTTCGAGGAGATTTGGACGCCGGGAGACAAAGAGGGCCTACGCGGTCCAGGCGCCCTGCATCCCGCGGGAGTATTCAAGGCGACGGTGTACGTGCGGGGCGGCCGCGAAGTTGTTCATGCCGATGGTGCGGAGGAGCGCGGGCTTACAACGCGAGGAACATTCGGGCCGATTCTGAGCACGGCGATCATCGATGCGGCGCATAGCGATTCGACGCAGTGGAGCCGATGGGAAGAGGGGCCAAATGGGCCCATGGCAGTTTTTCGATGGAGGGTGCCGCAGACAGAGTCTCATTACCAGGTGGCAGGAATGGGCGGACTTGGCGAGATGAGTCCAAGTGCATACCACGGGGAGATTGGGATTGACCCGGTTTCAGGAGCGATTCTGCGGATCGTGCTGGAGGCCGAACCCGGTCCGGGTTCGTCGATGGAGCGGGCGGACATCATGGTGGAGTACGGTTCGGTTGCGATCGGCGGCAAAGTGTATACCTGCCCGGTGCGCAGTGTTGCATATTCAGTGGGTAGTTTGAAGACC
>DASYYO010000366.1:0-12772 GCA_035933805.1 Acidobacteriaceae bacterium
GAGCGCCCCTACAAGCTTCTCCCGCTGTTGCGAGGTCCATCCGTCAAACTCCTTGCGACAATTCTCCACGTCTACCGCGTGGAACTCCGAAACGCCGAAGCACCCTAGCGCGTGCTCCCATTCGATTTGCGTTCTCCGCCATACCGATGTGGGGGCGATAAGGCCGACAATCCCGAAAACTCCCTCCTTGTCGCCGTCGCTTCCCGTCTCATCGAAGTACGCTCTCAGCATCCCAAGAAGCCTCAGGCCCCTAGCCGACCGATGTACAAGATCGGAGAAGTCTAAAATGTCGATCATGCGTCCACTCTCAAAGATTGGACGCAGGCACCTCCTGAGTCAAGTATGTTATTACCCTTGGTTGAGTAAGCCCCAGCATTCCGGCGGGTGAGAGATTCGCCACAAACTCCGGGTACCCCGCCCTTCGCGGTGCTCTTCCGCGAAGGATGGGAGACCACAGAAGCCTGTTGGGGACGGCCTCGCCGCGAACATCAATCCCTCAGAGATCCCTGCGCAAAGCATCCCTGAAATCAAAAGACCAGTTTTGCGGAAACCTGCAACTGGCGGGACGATCCGAAATCACCGATCGGGAAGCGGGTGGAGGAGATCTGGCCAAAGGTTCCTGCAGCTCCGGTCGGGGTAAACGTAGCGTTCGGCGATCCGAAATTGACGTGGTTCAGCACGTTGAAAGCGTCGGTTCTCAGATTCAGACTCAGCCTTTCCGTCAGATTTGTCTGTTTCTGCAGCCCTATATCGACATCCGCCAGCCCTGGATAATACAGCACATTCCGCCCCATGTTGCCCAGGCCCGCGCCCGGGCTCGAAAAGAGGCATCCCGCCGCAGGCGTATTGCAGATGGCCTGAGGTATGTATTGAATGTTTCCGTTGGACGCTCGCAGCTTTTGCGTATGCACTGCTCCCAGCAGGTTGGGCCGCGTGCGGCCCACCGTCCCGTTGTTGGCGAGAGTGGTGTTGACCGTGAATGGATTGCCGCTCTGCAGGATGGTGATGGTAGATATCTCCCATCCCTGCATGAAGCGGTTGCCGTGGAACGGCAGATCGTAGACGCCGCTCAATGAAAAGTGATTGCGCGTATCAAAGTCGGATGGCCCATAGTCCCCGCGCGGGTTCAGGCTGTTCTGCGGGGTCTGCGTCGTCGTTGCAAGGCTGTAGGAGTTGTAGTCCATTGCCTTGCTCCACGTATAAGAGCCGTTGAACTGCAGGTTGTTGCCAAAGTTTTTGTTGACCGTCACCCACAGCGCGTTGTAGTTTCCATTTCCCACGCTGGCGCTCTCATAGATATTGGTCAGCGCCAGTCCTGGGTCGATCGGGCTGGTCGAGCTCAGAGCGGCGAAGGGCCGTACTCCGTTGAGCGGCTGGTTCTGGTTGAGAAACATCTGCAGGTGCGTGCCCTTCGATCCCATATAGCCCATCTTGAAGCCCAGAGTGTTGGCCAGTCTCTGCTCCAGTTGAAGGTTGTAGGACTGGGTCTGCGGGTTCCTGAAGTTATGGGCCACCGTGATGGGCGCGATGCTCTTGGCCGCCTGCGATTGGGAAAAAGCGTTTTGCAGGGTGAGCGCTTTGCTTGGCGTGCTCGTCACCAGCGACACCGGAACGGCAAACGGCGGGTTCACACTCAACGGTGTCACCAGATTGGTCTCCGGCTCGTTGTACAGAATGCCGTAGCCTGCGTGGAGAACCGTCTCCCCCTTGCCGGTGGGATCCCAGGCAAAGCCGAGGCGCGGTTCGAAGTTATAGTTCTGGCCATACACGCTGCCCAGCCCGTTGCTGCCGACGCGCACCAGCGAACTGGAGGAGGATTGGAAGATCACCAGGCGGTTGTCGGCTTCGCTCGGGGTACCGTTCCACTCAAACCGGAAGCCCAGCTCTGCCGTCAGCCGCGAGCTCAACTTCCACGAGTCCACCGCATAGGCGCCGAGGGCGTTGACAAACACCCGGCTGGGCCTGGTTCCCGGAGTCACGTTGAAAGAGCTGACCTCATCCGCAAGAAAGGTGCTCAGCGTGCTAAAGACGAAGGTGCCCGTGTCGCCGGCGAAGTTGGAATTAATGAAGCGGCGGTACTCGCCGCCGAACTTCAGCGAATGGTTCCCGTGCAAGAGGCTATAAGTATCGGAGAGAACGCCCAGTGTATCTCCGCGTCCCTGCGGCTCGAGAGCCGGGCCGCCGAAGGTCAGGCCCAGGCTTGAGACGGCGATCTGCGGCAGGCCGATGGCGGTGTTGATTCCGCCGCTGATGCCGAACTTTGCCGGATCAGCGGCATAGACCGGAGTGAAGGTAATGTGGATGCGGTTCAATCCGAAACGAACCTCGTTCACAGCGTTGGAGCCGATTGTGTGCGTTTCGACCAGGGTCAGCAGCTGCCGCCGGGCAGGGCGGGCGTCTCCATACCCGGGAATTGTATCCGCCACGGTTGGCGCCAGAGGCTCATTGCGCGAGTCCTCCTGGATAGCATAAAAGCCGTGTAGCCGGTCATTGGCTCCAAGGGTATGGGAGATGTCGATCGTACCCTGGTCGATATTCGCCAGCGCGCTGGCCGAGCCGACGAAGTTGTTTCCGGAGTTCGGCGCCGGCAGCAGCGCCAGAAGTTGCTGGATGGTCGAATCGGCGCCAACCGAGCCCGCCGGCGGAACGCCCGAGCTCACGGCCTCGCCCTGGCGCTGCCGCAGTCCTTCATAGCTGAGGAAGTAGAAGGTATGGTCCTTCCAGATAGGGCCACCCAGATCGCCGCCGAACTGGTTGCGGATAAACTGCGATTGGCGCACATGCGCGCCGTTCACCGTAAACTGCGGGTTGAAGTAGTTGCGCGCATCAAAAAACTGGTTGCGCAGGTAGTTGTACGCCTCTCCATGCACCTGGTTGGTGCCTGACCGCGTGGCAATGTTCACAATCGCTCCGGAGCTGCGCCCGTACTCGGCGGAAAAGGTGGAGTTATCGACCTTGAATTCCTGAACCGTGTTGAGCTCCGGCTGGAACGTGATCTGATTCTGGAGCATGTCGTTCAGATTGACGCCATTGATCATGAAGTTGACCGTGTCCTCGCGCTGGCCGGCGGTATCGAAGGAGAGCGCGCCCTGACCGCGGATGGGCTGGCTCAGAAATCCGTTGGCCGGCGCAGCGACTGAGCCGGGAATCAGCGCCCCGAGGTCCACAAAGTGCCTGCCATTCAAAGGCGCCTGCTGGACCGTTCTCTGGTCAACCACCTGGCCTACCGAGATACCGGTCTCATTCACTACCGGCGCCTCCGCCGTCACATTCACGGTCTGCTGCGCGGCCGAGACGCTCAGTGTGACGTTGCTCGTGACCGTCGTCCCTACCCGGAGCGTCACGCCATGCGTGGTCACCCCGGCGAAGCCCGGCGCCGTCACCTCAAGGTCGTACTGCCCCGGCGAGAGTGCGGGGAACTGGTAGTTGCCGGCGTCGTCCGTCTTGCCTGTTCGCGCCACCCCGGTCCCGGTATCGCGCGCCGTCACTGTGGCATTCGGCACCACTGCGCCCGAGCTGTCCGCCACCGTACCCTGCAAGTTGCCGGTGGATTGCCCCCACGTTGAAGCCGGCGCCAACCCCATAAGACAGAACAACAGGACCGCGCTCAGCCGGTAGAGAGACCTGCGTTCGATCGACAGCATACGAACCTCCGAAAGAAGAGAATTGCTCCGGCAGAACTCGAGATTCTGGTCCCGCCATGGGAGTACGATCGCGACTTGTCTTAGGAACAAAAGGCCCGCGGTCAAAAGATGGGCATTCCGCCAAGGGCGATCGTTTCGAGCACCAACCGCTCGGATCAATCTGGAACCGGAACGCTTCCGCAAATGTCGATCTGACTGCCTGCCCGGCAGGGTCGAAGCATCTCCCCGATTGGGTCAGGGCCGTGGTTCAGTTCTTGCGGGAATCAGTTGCTGCATACCACAGGATTGATAGAACATACCATGATTTGCCGGGGATGTTAGCGCTTTCTTCCTGCGGCAAAGGCTTTCAGGCGAGATCGGCTGCGCATCATCAACATCCTTCGCGCTTCCGCGCATTTTGTATTTTGGTGCGAAAGACTCCCGCAAGCCCCGGGTGGGAAACCACAACACGCCTGTTGCGGATCTCTCCCACGCCACCGCCGTTCTTTGTATTTGGCGCGTGAGACTCACCACAAACCCCGGGTGCCCCATCCTTCGCGGCGCCTTTCCGCGAAGGATGGATTCCACAGAAGACTGTTGCGGATGGCTGGCATCCCCGCGAACCCGGGTTCGTGAGGGAACCACAAAAGGCGGCACGAGCTGTCGCGGTCCGGCCGGAACACCCATCACTGCGTCTTCGAGGCAGCCCGGTATTCCGGCTGGACGGCAGCCGGTTCGCGCATGGCCCGTTCGGCGGCCTGGCTCAGCGTGATCGCCGAAGGCTCCTCCTCGAAGTGCGAGCGCTGATCGTCTTCCTGCAGCGAAACGCTCTTGAAGAGCAGAGCGCTGCCCTCCAGATGAACGTGGATGGCCGTCAGTTGCCAAAGCCGCGGGTCAACCTGCTGCTGCTCCAGGGAGAAGGTACTGCCCTGTCTGAGCCGGCCCAGGATGCCGGCTCCGAACGTCACGTCGCGGATGAGCCGGCCGTGGATGCTGCGGACGCGGTGCTGCTGGTTGTCGGCAACCAGGTCCCCGGTCATGCTGCTGAAGACCCGGGCTTCGCGCGTCGGCGGACGGAAGTTCGGGGCAGGCTCAAAGTGCAGCGAGGTCGTGGCGGGCGTCGATCCGGTCACCTTCCAGACGAAGGCGGCAGGCAGAAGGCGAAGCAGATCGTCGATTTGCTGATTGTCATGGCTGTTTTCGGCTATCTGCTTTTTTTGCGCCTTCGGGTCATGCAGGAAATTCTGGATCAGTTCGCGCTGCCGCTCCTCGGGCAGCTTCTGTTCGTTCTGCTCGAGAACGCGCTGGACGTCGCTCTGCGCAGAGGTGGCCACCCATTGCAGAACGTGCTGGCTCGGTTTGTCTTTCTCTTCGAGATACGTCCATTGGGAATGGTCGTTTTGATCTGCCGCATGCTCGGCCGCGACCACCTCCTGGATGATGGCCTGCGCGCTCTGCGCGCGCCCGAGGGAGGCCGGAAGCAACAACACAATCCCGGTCCAGAGAAGCCGTCTGCCGATATGAATCACCTCACCGCCCCTCCCGCCAAGAGAGTTACGCGCTTTGGATGCGCCAGGGTTGCGGATCGGTTCGGGAAAGGATCGGCGGCAGCATACAATGGTGGCGTCTTCCCCTGAAACTCCCCAGCGAGGAGGTCCGAATGTCCCTGCGACCCGTCAAGCGCCTGATCATGGCGAAGCCCACGCTGGAAGGCGCCGGCGTCCATCTCCGCCGTGCCTTCGGCTTTGAGAACACCTCTGAGTTTGATCCCTTCCTGCTCCTCGATGATTTCCGCAACGACATTCCCGAGGACTACCTCGCCGGCTTTCCCTGGCATCCTCATCGCGGAATCGAGACCATCACCTATGTCCTCGCCGGAACCGTAGAGCACGGCGACAGCATGGGGAACAGCGGCGCGATCGGAGCAGGCGACTTGCAGTGGATGACCGCAGGCAGCGGGATCATTCACCAGGAGATGCCGAGGGGCGATCATGCCGGCCGCATGCATGGCTTCCAGTTGTGGGCCAATCTGCCGTCATCGCTCAAGATGACCGCGCCGAGATACCAGGAAGTCAAGTCCGACGCGATCCCCGAGGTGAAGGAGGATGACGGGACGCAAGCCCGCATCATCTGCGGCAGCTTCTGGGGCAGGAAGGGACCGGTCGAAGGAATCGCGGCCGATCCGGTCTACCTCGATGTGACGGTTCCTCCCGGCAGGCGAAAGACGTTTCCGGTTGAGACCAAAAGCCATGCCTTTGCCTATGTCTTTGCCGGCTCCGGCAAGTTCTGCAATGCGTCCGGCCCCCTCGCAGTGCCGACCGAATCGGTAGGCTGGCTGGACACGACTCCTCCCCAGGAGGCGGAGAACCGCTCGCTCATCCTCTTCGATCGCGGCGACGAGGTTGTGGTCCAGGCGGGAGAGGATGGAATCCGCTTCCTGCTGGTCTCGGGAAAGCCGCTCGAGGAGCCGGTCGCCTGGTATGGTCCGATCGTGATGAACACGCAGGAGCAGCTGCGGCAGGCGTTCACGGAGCTGCGCGAAGGCACCTTCCTCCGGGAGAGGCGGGGCGCTTAGAGCGGATTTCCTATTGCTATGCCCCGCCAAGCTCTGAGAAGTGCGGCTTTTCTTGATGAAAACCCGCGTAGAGGGGAGCGGCTCCGGGATACACCTATAGGAAATCCGCTTAGTCCCCGGCTCTGGCTTCGAACCCGCGCAGCGGCGCGGCCCCTCAGTCGCGCAGTTGCACGGCCTTGCTCGTGGCCCCGTCTTTGAAGGCGAGCGGCGAGGCCGCCTTCGAGAGGTCGCCTCCATCGATCTTGATGTTCTCGTTATGCGCGCCCTCCACCTGCAGAAAAACCGGAGAGCCTGTCAGCAGCCGCGCGCCCGTAAACAAGACCTGCCCGGAGTCGATGAAGCGCACGGCGGACTCCGCGGAATCGTCACCCTGGATGCTCAGTCCGTGGATGGCGGCATCCTCGACATGGTCCAGGATGAGGGCCGGTCGCGCGTCGGGCTCCGCGTGTTCCAGGCGCACATTCTGCAGCGTGATGCCGCGCGCATTGCGCGCATAGAAGCCGTAGGCGGGCATGGGACCGAGCATGAAATACTCACCCGCAATCTGCGGCAGATCGCGCCGCGCCGCATCTTCGGCCGTGCCGCCGCCGCCGAAACGAAGATGCACATTATCGAAGGAGATATTCTCGAGCTTCGCCTCTCCAACACAGTTGAGCGTGATGCAGGAATGGCCCTCCCCCGCTCTGGGATGGTCGGAGACGCGGGCCTCGGGAAGCTGCGGAGGATTGGTAGTGACGGTGCCGTGAATGTTGTTGAAAGAGAGGTTGCGCGCCACGGCCGGGGCTCTCGACTCCTCCGCCCCGCTCCGTTCCAGGCTTCCTGGAGGCGGATTTTTCCGCGGCGACGGCCCCACGCTGATGTGAATGGGGCCGGTTACCTCCCGAAAGACGAGGTTGGAGAAGGAGATATCTTCAAAGCTGGAGCCGGGGTTTCCCTGGAACTTGATAGGACATCCGAAGACCTGATACAGCACGCAATTGGAGATCGAGATGTTCGCGGCATTGCCGCCGCCAAAGCGAAACACCGACCAGCGCGTGCTGAACACGCAATTGGAAATGGTCACATATTTGCAGCTGCCGAACATGGCGCAGGCGTCATCCTGCGAGAGAACGATGCAGTTGCTGACCGTCACGTACTCCGCGCTGATGAAATGGAATCCGTCATTGTTTCCATTGACGCGGTTGTGGATGTAGAGGGAATCCATGTGGACCTGTCTGCTCTGGATCACGCGGACGCTGTGATAGGCGCAGTCGACCAGGGCAATGTTCCGGACGGCGAGACGTTCGCAGCGATAGAAGAGAAGATGGTAGGGCCTGCGGTCTCCCCCGAGCCCGCTCGGCGGCGGCGTACCCGGCGCCGGCGAGTGGAACTGGAATCCCTGGCCATCGATCATGCCCGCGCCCTCGACCGTCACATTTCTGGCGTTCACGGCGAAGAGCAGAGCCCAGTTTCCGTCCTCCAGTGTCGTGTCGCCGCTCAGCGGAATCGCGTCGACGGCATGGTACTGTTTGCCGTCGGCGCTGCCCAGGAGTTTTCCCTGGGCGGCGATGTGCAGCGTGACGTTGCTTTTGAGCTCGACCGTTCCGATAAGAAAGTCGCCGGCAGGGATGAGCACAGTCCCGCCGCCATCCTGATGGCACGCGTCGACTGCTGCCTGAACGGCGCGTGTATCCAGGGTGACGCCGTCTCCCTTTGCGCCGTAGGCTCGAACGCTGTAGATGCGCGCGCCCAGATCGTCCCTGGAAGGGCTCGCCTGCACCGGTTCGGCGGCCGCGGCCCGCTCCGTGAGCAGACCCGCTCCGATGGCCGCTGCAAGCGCGGGCACGGGGAGCAATCCGAGCCACTGGCGCCGGCTTAGCAGCGTCTGCTCAACTTGTTCGGCGGAGAAGTCGTCGTTCAATGGAATCCCCTTCCAGGCGAAAGCCGATCATGGAAACCCGGCTGCCGCTCGCGCTCGCGCTATCCAAAGCCCTTGAAGAGGGAGGAGCAACGATGCTTTGGAAGAGTGCGGTTCCGTCTGAAAAATAAGCAGAAGCGCAAGCCTTGTCAAACCCTCAGCGCCTAACCGGAATCTCGCAGCCCCGCTGCAATTACCGCTTCACGGGACAACCGGCGCAGGTCTCTCCCGTGATGCCTTCGCCTTCCTTGATGGTGAAGATCCGGTCCACGCGCGGCAGAATGACCACTTGCCTGAGCCCGTCCGGCCAGCGGATCTCCACGCGGTCGACCCTGGCTGTCTCTCCCAGCCCGAAGTGCACGCGCGGGTCATTGGAGGACTCGAAGCTGCCGCCGCTGATCACATCTCCCCGCTGCCGTATGCCGCCAGCCGTGAGATACACCTGAGCGCCTGTGGCGTCGCGCGGTCCCTTGCTGCTGCCCACCAGGCTGAACTCGACCCAGTGGTGCCGGTCAGGGTTGACATTCCGCAGCAGGGTCGGCTCTCGATCGAGGTTGTTGATCACCACGTCGACCTTGCCGTCATTGAACAGGTCGCCAAACGCTGCGCCGCGCTCAGGCATCACCACCGCCAGCCCGGACCCTTCCAACGCCGGTACGTTCTCAAATGTCTTGCCCTGCAGATTGCGGAACAGCAGCGGCCTCTGGGCATAGGTGGTGCCCCAGTTGTATTTGTCCACGATGGGGTAGACGTGGCCGTGAACCATGAGCAGGTCTTTCCAGCCGTCGTTGTCATAGTCCAGAAAACCCGCGCCCCAGCCGAGGAAGGGAATCGTGATCTCGGACAAGCCGGCCTCCTGGCTTACATCCGTGAAGTTTCCCCCGCCGTCGTTCCGGTAGAGCACGTCGTTGTCGTCGGAGAAGGTGGTGTTGAGAATGTCCAGCCTTCCGTTGTTCCGGTAATCCCCGACGGCCACGCCCATCGAGGCAGTCTCCCGGCCATCTTCGTTCAACGCATATCCGGAGAGATAGCTCGCGTCCTCAAAGACTCCGTTTCCCTTGTTCAGGTAAAGATAGTTCGGAGTGGAATCGTCGGCCACCAGCAGGTCTAACTTGCCGTCGTTGTTCACATCGGCAAAGACGCCGGTAAATCCGTAGTAAGCTGCGCGGTCGCTTACTCCCGCCTTTTCGCTCACATCGGTGAAGGTGCCGTCGCCGTTGTTATGGAAGAGATGGTCGTGTTCTCCCTTCAAACCCCGCGGTCCGCACATCACCGGCACGGCGCGAAACTGGCAGAAGCCCGTGGCAACCGAGTTGGGGCCGGGGACCGGAGCCTTGTTGTCCTCATAATGGATATAGCCGGGGACAAAGAGATCCAGCCGGCCATCGCCGTCGTAGTCGCCAAAGGTCGGCCCGGTGGACCAGCCGCCCACCTGCGTTCCCGCCTCCTTGGCCATGTCGGTAAAGGTGCCGTCATGATTGTTGTGATAGAGCCGGTTCTGGCCGAAGTTCGCCACGTAGAGGTCGGGCCAGCCATCATTGTCATAGTCTCCGACAGCGACGCCAAAGCCCCAGCGGTCGTTCGTGACCCCGGCTTTCGCGGCCACGTCGGTAAAGGTGCCGTCGTGGTTGTTATGGAACAAGGCCGCATGCGGCGGAGGAGCTTTGCCGGAAAGCGCATCATACGTCGAGCCGTTGACCAGATAGATGTCCAGCCACCCATCCTTGTCGTAGTCCAGCAGCGCCACCCCGGAGCCCGGAGCCTCCAGGATGAACTGCTTCTCCGGCGTGCCCATCGTATGATGCCACGTGGTCAGGCCGGCCTTCGCAGCAATGTCCTGAAAGACCAGTGGACCCGTCTTTACGAAGCCGCCCGCGGTGATCGGGCGCTGTTCGGAATCCAGAACCGGCGCGTAGGAGCCTCGGGTGCTGGCCCCTCCCATCTGCTCGGCCGGCGGGGCAGGGTTCTGGCCGAAGAGGCCGCCCGCGGCCAGCATCAGCACAGCAGGCAAACAGATGAGGCGGCGGCGCGAGCTGCTCGCTCCTCTTCGCTCAAAACGCTTCGGAGTGCCTTCCGGAAGGTTGCAAGGCGCGGGTTGTGCTGCTTCCCGCAGGAGAGCAGCGTCGGTAAGGTTCAGCAAAGGCCGGTCCAGGACTCGTAAAAGTCAGCGTTCGAAGAGACTGATTCAGCTTAGCGGCAGAGCGGGAGATCATCAAGAGCGATCGGGGCGCATCCTCAAAGTGAATCGGCATCGCTCACTGACAAGCGGCCAAAAGGCTGTTCCAGGCGCCCATCGAATCGCTGGGAAGGGCGTTCCCGATTGCCGGATGGAGTGCCCGCTGGCCTCCTATCCGCTGGCCGAACGGCCGCCGGGACCCAGCTTTCGGTTCACCTTCGGCACTTCATGGTTTCAGGCCAGGCAAAAGCGATTGGGCGCAACCCTGGTTGAGATCACGTTGTTACGCCTGGCCTCCGCCCGAAAGCATCTCTTTGGATGGGGTTATAATCCGGATCAGACGGGGCTATAATCCGGATTGGACGAGCGTATAATCCGGATTGGACGATCCCAAAACCCGAATCAGACGAGGACGGCTTCCCGAAAATGGTCGACACCACAAGCGGACTCTATCGCCGGTTTGCCATTGGCCTCGTTACTACGGCGCTCCAGGATACGCCGGTAGTCATCGTGACTGGTCCCCGCCAGTGTGGCAAGACCACCTTGGTCCGCAGCCTGGTCAAGGGAGATCGAGCTTTCATCACATTGGACGACGACATCATTCTGGCATCGGCTCGCAGCGATCCGGCTGGGCTGCTGCGCGGCTTCGACAAGGCAACGATTGACGAAGTTCAACGGGCGCCCGATCTTTTACGCGCGATCAAAAGGTCTGTCGATGAAGACCGCAGGGCCGGCAGGTTTCTCTTGACGGGATCGGCGAATCTTCTGACGGTTCCGCGGATATCAGAGAGTTTGGCGGGCCGCATGGAGATCGTCAATCTGCTGCCACTTTCGCGAGCCGAAATCTACGGTCACAAACCAGGGTTTCTGAAAGCCGCTTTCCAGGGAAAAGTGAGCAAGCATGAGAGGATCCTGACCGGCAAGGACCTTGTCGAAGCTGTGCTGATCGGCGGTTATCCGGAGATGCTGCGACGCAAGGAGCCGGAGAGACGCCGGGCGTGGGCCCGTGACTACATAAGAGCCATCGTGCAAAGGGACGTTCGCGATATAGCTGAAGTAGAAAGACTGGATCAGATGCCGCGCTTGCTCCAGGTTCTTGCTCATCATTCTGGACAGCTTACGAATTTTACCCAGATGGGCGGCCAGATTGGGCTTGACGATAAGACAACCAGGAAATACGTCGGCGTGCTGGAGCAATTGTTCCTTGTCCGCCGCGTACAACCGTGGTTTCGGAATCAATTGAAACGTCTGGTGAAGACACCGAAACTCCACTTCCTGGACTCCGGCCTTCTCGCCGCGCTTTTGGGAGCTACCACAGAGCAGGTTGCAAGAGACCGTGCCATCTTCGGCAAGCTTCTGGAGACATTCGTTTACTCAGAGGTCCTAAAACAGATTTCCTGGATGGAGAGTTCCTGCACTCTTTATCACTATCGGGACAAGGATCAGGATGAAGTGGATCTTGTCGTAGAAGACGGCGGCGCGATCGTAGGCATCGAGGTCAAGGCGAGCGCCACCGTAAACATTGGGGATTTCAAAGGGCTTCGAAAATTGGCGGGTGCCTGTGGCGACGACTTCAAATTGGGAGTGGTGCTCTACGACGGTGAGAGAGTGGCCCCGTTTGGTAAGCATCTTTTTGCCGCTCCACTGTCTTGCCTGTGGGGCTGACCAGTACGAGCAGGGCTGGTTGAGTTTGGATGAGGCATCCTTTGGAGCACGTCCTTGTCGAGCGCAAAAGTAAGCTGGACCTGACCTTATTCGCAGATTCCCATGCATCTTGCATACACTTGAAGCCGGGTGAAGATCTCTACCAGCACCGCAAGCGGTTGACCCCTGTGCGGACGTAGTGATCCGGGGGCCGAGAACGGCCTCCGGATGCACTACAAAAGCCCGATAGCAAGACTTGTTCCTGAGGTCTTATCGCTGCATCTGACCGATCACCGTTTGATACGAATTGCTGCTGACGCGGCTCGTTTGACCGGCTTATTCAGAGGTTCCTTAGAACGTTAGATTCCCGCCGATCTGGAGGAAGCGTGGGCTATATTGCCGGGTAGCCCGGCCGAAGTTTCCATCCGGCAGGTTGGCATCGACAGTGTTCAGGTTCGCGCGATTGAACAAATTGAAGAACTCGAAGCGAAGCTGGAAATTGACCGATTCGGTAACCTTCGTGTTCTTGAGGAATGCGGCATCCCATTCCGCGAACCCAGGCTCGCGAAAGGCATTGAAGGCTTCGTTTCCTTCAGTCCCGAATGTCGAAGGCGCAGGGAAGTTTGCCAGCGCCGCTGCATGAGAAGAAGCAAAGATGCCCGTCAAATATGCCTTTCGCGTGTTCGCATACTTATAGCTTGCGACATCGGGAAAGTCGAAGTTGTCGCCATCTGCGTTGTAGTCCCCGCTGCCTGGCGCATATCCGATGAATTGGCCGGAGCTGTTGGTGAGCGGAGAAAAGGCTGCGTTCGTGTACGCCGTAAAGGGCGTTCCCGATTGCAGGATTGAGGTCCCGC
>DASYYO010000392.1:0-4502 GCA_035933805.1 Acidobacteriaceae bacterium
TGAACGGGGAGCCGTATTACGCAGGCTACGTGGATGCCCGCGGGCAGAATGGCGGTTACAAATACGGCGCTCCCGGCGGCACAGCCAGGGACGACCAGTTCGTGCGCTCGGCGATGTACGGCAATGTCCTCTCCGGCGGCCTTGCCGGGCACGTCTACGGAGCGGAGGGAATCTGGGGCGCGGACATCGAGCCGGCCGCTCCCATCAAGATGTGGGATGCCTTTCAGTGGAACTCGGCCGCGCAGATGCAGCACCTGCGCACCTTTGTATTCTCCATCGGCAAGCGCTATCAGGATCTGGTTCCCGACTCCGGCATGGTAGTGCCGAGCGAGACGCAGATTGTCAAGGGATACGAGGGCTGGGCCTATGCCTCGCGCACGCCAGATAAAAACATCTTCCTCGTCTATTTCGAGAAAGGATGCCCGCGCAGTCTTGTACGCGGAGCGCGGGTGGAGAGCCTCTATCGCGCCCGCTGGTTCGATCCCCGGTCCGGAACCTGGTCGGACGTTCCGGATGGAACGGTCCGGGCGAATAACATCGGGGAAATGCAATTGCCGGACTTCCCCTCCGAGATGGATTGGGGCCTGAGCCTTGTGCATCAGGATGCCTGAGGCGTTCGAATCCACGG
The DNA here is from genome assembly GCA_035933805.1 of Acidobacteriaceae bacterium. Lineage (GTDB taxonomy): Bacteria > Acidobacteriota > Terriglobia > Terriglobales > Acidobacteriaceae > PALSA-350. Next base: position 629 of record DASYYO010000392.1, read on the forward strand.
GCCACTGACGATTCTGACGACTGTTTGAGCGCCGATCTTCAGGTGATATGCTGCCCGAATGCGTACGCGTGTAGTGGTGCTGGGTGCTGGCTTCGGCGGCCTCGAATTGACAACGATTCTTTCGGACGCCTTCGACGAAGCCATCGACATCGTTTTGATCGACAAGAGCGATACGTTCGTCTTCGGCTTCTCGAAGCTCGACGTGATGTTCGGACGCCGGATGCCGGCCGAAGTTCGTCATGCCTACCGCGATATCGTCAAATCGGGCGTGCGATTTGTGAAAGGCACAGTGCAATCCATCGATCCGGCCGCCCGTCGCCTGGTGACTGACGCAGGAACGTTCGAGGCGGATGTTCTGGTGGTGGCGCTTGGCGCCGATCTCGATCCATCTGCCACCCCAGGGCTCGTGGAAGGCGGCCATGAGTTCTACACGGTTGCGGGAGCCTTTGGACTGCGCGACGTACTTCCGCGGTTCGAGCGAGGGCCGGCCATCGTCGGGGTCACAGGCAAATCGTTCAAGTGCCCTCCCGCTCCCAGTGAGACCGCTTTACTTCTGCACGATTACCTGGTTGCTCGTGGGCGGCGTGAGGAGACCGAAATCTCGCTCGTGATGCCCTTTGGAACGCCCATCCCCCCTTCACCCGACACCTCGCAGGCGATCCTCGCCGCCTTCGCGGAGCGCGGCATCAGGTTCGTGAAGGACAGCCTGGTGAAGGCGCTCGACCCTGGCAGGAAGGTGGCTGTACTGAGCGATGGGACCGAGATGCCATACGAGTTGTTTCTCGGTGTGCCGGTGCATCGCGTGCCGCAGGTCGTCGTTGAGTCCGGACTGGCCGCCGATGCCTATAGTTGGGTGCGAGTCAACAAGCAAACGCTGGAAACGGCCTTTCCCGGCGTCTACGCTGTAGGCGACGTGAATGGTGTAGGCACTCCCAAGGCGGGTGTCTTCGCCGAAGGTGCGGCGCGCGTCGTAGCGGCCGCAATCATCCAGCAGCTCCGCGGAGGGCCGCCACCAGAGGCCTACAAGGGAGCGGGCTCCTGCTATGTGGAGTTTGGCCACGGCCAGGTGGGACGCGTAGACGTGGACTTCTTGAGCGGCCCAAAACCTACGGGCACCTACCAAGCGCCCTCCGAAGCGCTCGTCGCAGAGAAGGACCATTTCGGATCCTCTCGACTTCAACGCTGGTTCGGGCATCCGCCTGCCGCACGCGGCTGAGCAAGACGTGACCACCTCCTCCGCAGCTCCTAAGAAGTGGTTTCAGGTTGTCTTCCAAGTCGAGGCGGTCTGAGGTTTACAACCTTTATCTCCTCACGCCACCTCCCGTAAGCTCCACAACCGGAGCGACCTCGCCCTCATTACACCTTAGCGAGTTGGTTTAGCAAGCTATATACCCGGGATATAAAAGCTCCAGTCTGCATGCGCTCGGGAGGGCAGAAGCAGCATCTCCGTCCCATGTCAACGGCGTTCGTCTGGGCCGGCATCAAGATGAGGCCGCCTCGGCTAAATTCATCAATTTTGCCAGCCTGGTCCATCGGCTGGAGGAGCGCAACAGAGGGCCCCAGGGCGGCGTCAACAGCAACAAGGCGACCATTACGCTCTTTTGCTCCAGCGCCCTTTCTGTCCACTCTGCAGCCTTATCGGGCTCTCCACAGAGAAGGTGGTATATGGCGAAGGCAACCGGCGCTGAAATCGCCCGGCCCTCTCTCAGTCCTGCGATGAGCTCCGCCGCTCTCTTCGTCTTCCCGCTTTTCACGAGCAGACCGGCGAGCAGGCCGGCCGTAATTGGATTCCAGGGCCAGAGGCCGAAGCCCTTTTCCGCAAAGGCCAAAGCTTCTGGGGCCGGCGCTTCGATAACGTTCACGGCCTGCAATGTGTAGGCGAGCACAAAGTCCGGATCCAGCTCGAAGATTCTTCGCGCTTCCGCCAAAGCATCTTCGTCTTTACCCGCTGCGGTCAGAGAGGCCGCGAGACCAACTCTCATGATCAGATTGAGCGGGTCCTCTTGCAGCGCGATGCGGTGCTGATCGACCGCCTCCAGGGCTCGTCCCACCGCGCGGAGATAGAAGTACCCATACCAATGCCGCACGAGTGGCGACACTGGCTGGCGGGATAATGCGATCGTGAACCGTCGCTGCGCTTCTTTCCAGTCGAAGTCAGCCCAGACGGCGAAGATGCCCAACCAGGCATGCGCTTCGGGTAACGACGGATCGAGTTCCAGGGCCTTCTGTGCTGCCTGGCGCCCGAGGACCACGCCCTGTCTGGGATCGATCAGGAAGGAGGAAGCGACGTGGTAGTACAGGGCCAGGCCCACATGCGGCAGAGCGAATCCGGGATCAAGCTTTGCCGCCTGTTCATAGCAGATGCGGCTCTTTTCGAGGGATTCGGGGCCGGTTCGCTTCCACTGATGATGAACCGCGTTCAGATAGGCCTCATACGCAGCGATGTTCGGGGTATAGCTCCTCGCGGGCACGGGCCCGGCCATGAGCTTGTTCTTGAGAATTGCCGCGATCGAAGCGGAGATCTCGTCCTGCACGGCGAAGACGTCGGTAAGTTCGCGGTCGTAACGCTCCGACCACAGGTGGAATCCGTCGGCCGCATCGATCAACTGCGCTGTGATCCGGATGCGGTTTGCGCCTTTTCGGACGCTGCCTTCGAGAATGTGCTGGACTCCTAACTCATGGGCGATCTGGGCAACTCTCGTATCTTTGCCCTTGAAGGAGAATGCGGAGGTTCGAGCTGTTACCTTGAGCCCCGGTATGTGTGCCAGCGCGTTGATGATCTCCTCTGCCAATCCGTCGCTGAAGTACTCCTGCTCTTTGTCGCCGCTCATGTTGGTGAAGGGCAGCACGGCTATGGATGGCTGCCTTTGGGCGCTCGATCCCCGAACTTGTTCTAATGCCGCCTTCAGGTCTGTGATGGTTTGAAATCGATCGGCCGGGTTCTTCGCCATGCACCTTCTGACGATCTGCTGCAGCGCCGGCGCGGTCTGAAGCGCGGGAGGATCATCCCGCAGAACACCGCTCAGGACCTGTGCTACGGAGTCTCCGGCGAACGCGCGCGTTCCTGAGAGGACTTCATACAGGACTGCGCCGAAGCTGAAGATGTCGGATCGTTGGTCAAGCGGGCTGCCTTCGGCCTGCTCGGGCGACATGTACGCTGCGCTCCCGAGAACAGTTCCCTCGGCCGTCTGCGTGACATCGTCATTCTCGGCAACCAACAGTTTCGCCAGGCCGAAATCGAGGAGCTTGGCGGAGTTGTTGGCCGTTAATAAGATATTGGCCGGCTTCAGGTCGCGATGGATGAGTCCCAGGCGGTGTGCCGACTCGAGAGCGTCCGTGATCTGTCCGGCAATCCGCAGCGCATCGGCCAGCGGTAGAGGACCGGTGAGCGGCCGGCCCTCGATGTACTCCAGCACGAGGTAGTCCGGCCCTACGTCGTAGATCTGGCAGATGTGCGGATGGTTCAACGCGGCGATGGCACGGGCTTCCTGCTCGAAGCGGCCCGTGTGCTGGGCCTTCAGGTGCTTGATGGCGACGATGCGGCCAAGACGCGTGTCGCGTGCCTTCCAGACTTCACCCATGCCGCCGGCGCCGAGGGGCGAGAGGATCTCGTAGGACCCCAGGCGATCTCCAGCAGCTAAAGTCATAACGCGTTTCTCGGTTCTACCGGGGGTGTCGGATGTTGAACGACGAATGGACGACAGGCAAGACGGAAGGAACTGCTTCGGGTGCTGGATGGCCTTCCGCTATTTGGCTGACCTCCTCGCTGGAACTTTGCAGTTGAAGCTTGCTGCGCCGTTTTGTGTCCCCGGCGCCTTTGTACGGTGCCTGCTGCGGGTACGGACACAGCGGACCGGTCATCACAACCTCTTTG
>DASYYO010000404.1:0-3982 GCA_035933805.1 Acidobacteriaceae bacterium
AAAACCCGGGCTTGCCCCTGGGTAGCCAGGCGCAAGGAGTCGCCCAGGGTAGAGGCGAGAAGATTGAGCGGCGAGGCGCCGACGGGCGGCTGCTTGGCATTGGGCACCCCGACCAGGTGGTAGCGCTCATCCTGGACAGAACTCACCCGGTGCTTTTTGTCGCGGTCGAGATCCCACCAGTCATTTGCCGAGATGCCGTGCCCGTCCGTGTAAGCACCCGTGCCCAGGGTGGCATGTCCGGGCGCGGTCTTGGTATTGGCATAGTCATAGTAACAATCTTCGAAATAAGCGCCGTGATCGAGAAAAAGGCGGAATCCCCGGCCCTTGAAGTCCGCACGATAGCGGTCCAGATAGTCCGCACGAAACTGGTCGATCACCAGCATGATGACCAGTTTGGGATGCGCATCGTAGGCGCTGGCTCCAGCCTGGGGCGCGAAGGGGAAGATCAGCAGCGGCAAAAGCAGCAGGCAGACGAGGCGCTTGAAGTTTGACATGCCCTACCAGTATCGCAAAAGGTGAGACCGCGGGGTAGCGCCGAAGGGAAGAGAATCCGCGGCAGCCGCGCCTTCCCGGGAAGGGAACCCGGGGGAAGAAAAGCGCGGCGCAGGTATACTTTCCCGACGGTACGAGGTCCGAATCGATCGATGAAACGACTTGCGCTTGCGCTTCTTTGCACGGCTGTGTGGCTGCATGCTGAAACCTATTCGCTCGGTCCGGATTCGCAACCGCAGAACGTTCCCCACGGCACGGTGACGAGCTACCTGCTTAGAGCGGGCTCGTTCTACCCGGGCACTCCACATAAATATTCGGTTTATGTTCCGGCGCAGTATGATGCGCAGAAAGCGGCGCCGTTCATGATCTTTCTCGACGGCAGCGGCTTCCTCAACGACAACGAGCGCGCTCCTGTGGTGCTCGACAATCTGATTGCCAGGCATGAGCTGCCGCCGATCATCGGTATCTTTGTCGATCCCGGAGTGCTTCCCGCCGTCTCCGGCCAGGCGCAGAACCGCTTTGAGCGAGTCTTCGAATACGATTCGCTCAGCGACCGCTATTCCCGCTTTCTGCTGGAGGAGCTGATTCCTGAAGTCGCCAGGAAGTACAACCTTTCGAGCGACCCGGACGACCGCGCCCTGAGCGGCGTGAGCACGGGCGCCGTCGGCGCTTTCATGGCGGCCTGGAATCGTCCGGACCAGTTTCACCGCGTCCTCAGCTTCATCGGTACGTATGTCGCCATGAAGGGCGCCGACTCACTGCCTGCCCTTGTCCGCAAGACTGAGCAGAAGCCCCTGCGAGTCTTCATGCAGGACGGCACGAACGATCACATGGCTCCAGCGGAGCCATACGGAACGTTCTATGCGGGAAGCTGGCCGATCAACAACCAGGTGATGTTTCAGGCTCTGGAGTACTCCGGCTATGACGTCAAGCTGGTGATGGGTGACGAAGCCCACAACATGAAGCAAGGCGCGGCCATTCTGCCCGATGCCCTCCGCTGGTTGTGGCGCGATTATCCCAAACCCATTACCGTTCGTGAGCCCGCGGCCATGCATGAGCCAGGATGGGATCCCCGCGGCAAGGTATTCTCCACCATCTGGGCCGCCAGGCCCTGGGAACAGGTGGGCGCCGGCTACAGTTCGGTCGCCAATCTCACCAGCGACAAGGATGGCAATGTGTTCTTTGCCGATGCTGAAGGCGGCCGCATCTACAAAGCGGCTCCGGACGGTCACGTGTCCGTCTTCCGAGACCACGCGAACGGCGTTCGCGGGCTGGCTGCGGGTGCGGATGGCCGCTTATACGCCTCGCAGCTTGGACGCCGGAGTATCGTCTCTTATGGCTCTTCCGGGGACGAGAGGGTGGTGGCACGGAATGTAACCGCGGACCTGATCGCAGTGACCGCGCAAGGCAGGCTTTATTTTGTGGATACAGGCGCAAGAACGATCGGGTCTGTCGAGGGCATAGGGCAGGCGGCGGGCGATCGCGGACACGAGGCTGGCCACGCGCGGATTGTCTACCGGGGCGACGGGCTTGCCGCGCCCTCCGGCCTGGCTCTCTCTCCAGATCAGGCCATGCTGATCGTCAGCGACGGGCAAGCGAGGTTCAGTTGGTCATTTCAGATCGCGCGCGATGGCTCTCTGCTCAACGGCGAGCCGTTTTATCGCCTGGAGATCCCCGAGGCGGGATGGATGAGCGGCGTCGCGGGAGTCACCGAGGACTCCATCGGCCAGGTGTATTTCGCAACGCCCTTCGGGCTGCAAGTCTGCGAGGCCAATGGGCGAGTCGCGGAGATCCTGAATCCGCCGGAACACGGAGGAATCTCCGGAGCTGTTTTTGCAGGGAAGAATCGGGACTGGCTTTATGTGTCGGAAGGGAACAAGCTCTTTCGCCGGCCGGTCAAGGTCACCGGCGCGGCGCCGGATGCTCCCGTCAAGCCCCCGAAGCCGCCGTTGTAGATTCCGCGGCTCAACACGATTCGGCTCCGCAATCGCTGGGCGCTCACCGCTTTCGCGAGAGATGCGGCGGATCTGCGCCGACTGGAGCCGGCAGGGGAGCTTCCGGTAAAGTAAGGTCTTATGCTCGATCTGAATTTCGTGCGGGCCAACCTCCAAGCTGTCGAAGAGATGATCCAGGCCCGAGGACAGGACCCCCAGGCGCTTCTGGGGGATTTTCGGGAGCTGGATGCCGTTCGCCGCGGAAGGATCACCCAGGCGGAAAGCCTCAAAGCCGAGCGCAACAGGCTCAGCGACGAAGTAGCCCGCAGGAAAAGGGCTGGTCAGGATGCAGGCGAGATCCTGGCGCAGACTCGCGCTCTTAAAGACTCAATGGAGGCTCTCGAGCGGAGCGCGGCAGAGGCGGAAGAGTCCATGCGCGGAGTTCTCAACCGGATTCCCAACCTGCTTCAGCAGACGGTGCCTCCGGGGAAGGGAGAACAGGACAACGTCGAGATCTCGCGATGGAGTCCCTGCGGGGAGCAGCCGCCCATCCTGGATTTTCCGGCGAAGCCCCACTGGGAGTTAGGCGCCGACCTTGGCATTTTGGACCTGGAGCGGGCGGCCAAGCTCTCCGGGGCACGCTTTGCTGTTTATTGGGATCTCGGTGCCCGTCTGGAGCGAGCGCTCGCCAGCTTCATGCTCGATCTGCATGTCCGGGAGCATGGCTATCGCGAGGTGCTCCCTCCGTATCTGGTGAACAGTGCGTCGCTGTTCGGAACAGGGCAACTTCCCAAGTTCGCGGATGATCTCTTCCAGTGCGAGGGCAGCGATCTTTGGCTGATACCGACCGCGGAGGTTCCGGTAACCAATCTATTTCGGGACGAGGTTCTGGAGGCAGCGGAGTTGCCAATAAGCCTTACCGCCTATACGCCTTGCTTCCGCTCCGAGGCGGGGGCGTATGGAAAGGATGTGCGCGGCATCATCCGCCAGCATCAGTTCCAGAAGGTGGAGATGGTGAAGTTCACCAGCCCTGAGCAGTCGAATGAGGAGCATGAGCGGCTGACCGGGCACGCAGAAGAGGTTCTTCGGCGGCTCGAGCTTCCTTATCGCAAGGTGCTGCTCTGCGCCGCGGACACCGGGGCATCGTCAGCGAAGACCTACGATCTCGAAGTCTGGCTGCCCGGACAGGGTGTCTTCCGCGAGATCTCTTCCTGCTCGAACTTTGAGGCGTATCAGGCGCGGAGGGCAAACATACGTTTTAAGCCGCACGGCCGGAACAAGGCGGAGTTCGTCCACACCCTGAACGGGAGCGGGCTGGCGGTTGGGCGCACATGGCTCGCGATCATGGAAAATTTTCAGCAGGCGGACGGTTCCGTGCGCGTGCCGGATGCGCTTGTACCTTATATGGGCGGCGAGCGAGTCATCCGCCGGCGGAGTTGAGCGGAGTTCGAACCTACCCCGGACTTCGCCTGAATGAAAGAGGTGAGAGCACGATGCGCAGGATCTTAAAGAGTTATTTGTTTTGGACGTATCCGAGAGGGAGCTTTCACTATGAC
>DASYYO010000453.1:0-2556 GCA_035933805.1 Acidobacteriaceae bacterium
GAGCTCGTGCCGGCGCATCAGCTCGGCGATCGAGGGCTCGATGAGGGTGGCGGAAAAACGCGGCGCGGCCGGCGTTTGACGGCCTAAAATACGCTCGTACAAAACCGCGGACTGCGCAAAGTAGGCAAGCTCCGCAGGACCGCCAATGATGAGTGAACTGGAGAGCAGAAAATCCTGGAAAACCGGCCGCAGCAGCGCCGCGGGCGAAATGCGCTCCGGCTCGGCGTCGAGGATGCCTAATAGATCGTTGGTGGAATAATTCTGTTTGCCCGCCTGCCACAGTCCGCCGGGCTCGGTAGCTCCCGGCGCCGTTCGTTTCAACGTCTGCCTGGCTCCCGTCCTCTCATCGATGAGAAATAACAAGCTGGACTGCGGCAGCACAGCCACTTGCGCGTGATAGCCTGCCGCTTCCAGCGCCTGGTTGCGCTCAAGCAGTGCTTGATGCAGCTCGTCGGCGCGCTCGATGGCGGCGCGCAGCACGGGCCCACCCATGCGGTGAAGATCCCGCGCACTGCCCTCGGCATTCACATCGAGCACCAGGAGCCCCTGGGCGCCGAAGAGCGGTGTGTAGAACTCTGCAAAGGCCTGCGCAAATGTCTTGCCCGGCGGGTAGGCTCGGGCCAGTGCTTCCGTGGCCTCGGAGGGTCCCAGAAGCTCGCGCGCGCGATCAACGAGCGGAAGAATCGAGCCGTCGAGCACGATGCGGCCCACTGGCATCGACGTTTCCGGGGCGTGCGCATAGACGAGCTTGGCCAGTTCCCGCCCAGCGGGAAAAACCACATGATCGATTTCGGCAAAATCGTGGTCGCCGCTCGCGAGCCAGAAAACGGCGGCGTGCGCATGACCGAGGCGGCTTGCTTGTTGCGCGCGCGCCACGGCAGTGGCCATCTTGAAAGGTGTAAAGAGCGGCCCTCCGAAGAGCGCAACCTGCTGGCCGGTCACCACGGCGCCCCCGCCTTGCGCCAAAATCTCGAGAGCCGGTGCGGCTTCAGGGGAGGGATTTTGCTCGCGCAGCAAGCGCACCAGTTTCGGCCAATGCGCGGGTATTTGAGGGCGATGCTGCCAGGCGCCGTCCCGTGGCAGCGACGCATTAAAGGCCAGCAGGCGGTCATTGCCGCTGCAATAATCCAGATAGAACCGGCTCATCTCCGGCAACAGCGTCACGGGATAACAATCGGCGCTCAGCGTCTGGTTCACTTGTGACTCAATGTCCTCGCTGGGGAAAATCCGGGATCGAATCTGAATCGGAGATGGCTCCCCTTAAGGATGCCGCCGCCGGGGAAATCGATGCACAACTGCTAACTGATTGTAGCTGTTGCAAAACCTGTTATCGCTGTTGGGGACCCTGGTGGGTCATCGAAGGCTGAGCCGGGATGCGTATACTCGTTTTGAATCGCGCTGGCTCGCGCCCGGAGAAATGAATGCCCAAGAAGGTGAATCGCAAGGAAGAGAAAAAGAACCGCAGAGACGCAAAGGCCTCTGAAGGAGGCCAAAGAGGGTTGAAAAACAAAGAGACCAAGCTGAACAAGGTCAAAAAAGGCGCGCCGGGGCCGAGGGCCCTCGCCGGGGGAAAGGAGCAGTTGCTCAGCTCCGAAGTGGTCTACGAAGGGCCGCTCTTTCGGGTATTAAAGGACAAGCTTATCGAGCCGAACGGGTTGGAGAGCGAGCGCGAACTGGTGCGCCACAATGGCAGTGTCGTCATTCTGGCTCTGGATAATTCAAAGAGCAAGAAAGATCCCTGGCTGGTGATCGAGCGCCAGTATCGTCATGCCGCCGGTCAATATTTATGGGAGTTGCCGGCCGGCAAACTGGATGCGGGGGAAGATGCGCTCGCCGGCGCGCAACGTGAACTCGCCGAAGAAACCGGCTACTCCGCCAAAAAATGGCGGCAGTTGGTCGAGTATTACGCCAGCCCGGGGTTCCTGGGCGAATCCATGAGGATTTTTCTGGCCGAAGGGCTGATCGCGGGCGTTGCCCGTCCGGAAGAAGACGAGCGCATCGAATTCCGCCTGGTGCGACTGTCGGATGCATTGAAAATGGTCGAAAAGGGGGCCATTCTCGATGGCAAGACCCTGACCGGCCTTCTGCTGTATACGCGGCTGCAATCGCGCAACCGGAAAAAATAGCCCCAACCGGGGAGGCGCGCTTATCCATCCTTCGAGGCGCGAGGGACGGAGAGTCGCGCCATAAAGTTCCACTTTATGGAATCGCGACGCTATTTTTGAAAAAACCTTTCTCGAATTTTTCTCGTCATACCGGATATCGGTGTAGCATTCCTCGACATTTCCGCATAACCCAAAAAGGAAGGCAGGAGCCTGTGGCTCAGTACAAAGGTAAGGTTAAGTGGTTCAACAACGCCAAGGGCTACGGATTCATCGGACGTGAAGACGGGCCGGATGTATTCGTCCACTATTCCGCGATCCAATTGGACGGATATAAAACGCTCAAAGAAGGCGATGAGGTCGAGTTCGACATCGTGGAGGGCCAGAAAGGTCCCCAGGCTGATGCTGTGATTCGCTTCAGAGACAGCGCCCATACCGCAGCTTAGATTCAGCG
>DASYYO010000052.1:0-5796 GCA_035933805.1 Acidobacteriaceae bacterium
TCCCTTTCGCGCCGCGGACAAGCAGAACTTCACCGCCCTGCTCAAAGAGTTTCGCGAGCGATTCGATGCGGTTACCCGCAGATCCGGGAAGCGCCTGTACCTGACCGTGGCCATGGGAGCTTCCGACGATGTGCTCGCCAATACTGAGATGCGCAAGGTTGCGCGATATGTCGATACCGTCAACCTGATGACCTACGATTACTACGAACCAGGGTCTGAGTCGATCACCGGAAATCATTCGCCGCTCTTTACCGATCCCGCCGACCCCAAGGCGATCTCGTCAGACAAATCGGTCCAGGCGTTCGAGAAGGCGGGCGTCCCCGCGGAAAAGATCCTGCTCGGGGTCCCGTTCTACGGACACGTGTGGGGCCAGGTTGGCGAGCAGAATCACGGCCTCTTCCAGACCGGCAAAGCCGTTCCCGGCGCATACGCCCCCTTCGGCGCCATCGACAGCAACCAGATCGGGCCGGGATTCACCCGCTACTGGGATTCCGCCGCCGGCGTTCCGTACCTCTACAACGCGGAGAAGCGCACCTTCATCTCCTACGAAGATCCCGAGTCGCTGAAGGCCAAGTGCAAATACATCCGTGATCACAAACTCGGCGGCATTATGTTCTGGGATTACTCCAGCGACCCAACCGGCAAGCTCCTCACCACGATTGATAGGGAAATCGGAGCGGGTGCCGTGTCGCAGTAGAGTGGCTTCGCGCCATCGTGGGACTGGCGAACCTCCTCATTGGGGACGATCCACTCACGATGCTGAAATCGAAGCCTCTGCGTACAATCGAGCTCTGTACCCGAATGGAGGAAATGAAATGGTGCAGCGGACCAGTTTTGGTTGTGTACTGCTCGCGATAGTGCTGCTTTCAGGCACATCAACTGCACAGAGGTTGGACACAAAGACGTTGAGGGATATTCTCTCCAAACAAGGTTTCAGCGGAGAGTTACATGGCAGGGTCACATTCAGTCGTCTGGGAACGATTAAATGCAATACCGAAGAACTCCAGGTTTTTTACTACACGTGGGAAGAAACAAACCCCCCGGGCCGTGCCGTCCAGTTCAGTCGGCGTCTCATCTTTATCGAGAAGCAAAACTATATCGGGCAATATGTGATCTCGGATCGTCCGGTTCTGGTCAAGCCGGATTTGCTACGATTCCCAGTTTCTGAAGCGGATGGCAATGCACTCCGGTGCGATCAGGAGGGCTTACCAAAGTCGGCCTACTTGGATGGCGAAGGTAGAACTTTTGAGCGATGACGAGCTTCCGGGCGTGTCACCGCCTATCAGGAAGTTTCGCCTGGCAACTCAGACAATCGAGGCCACTCAATACCCATAAGAATCCGCAAACAAAAACTCCCACGAGCTATCCAGATACATCCACCGCTGACCGCCGAACCAACTCGTCGGCAGCGAGGGCACATGCAGCAACGCGTGCCCGCCCATGCAGATCAGCTCCGTCCCGTTCCAGCCCAGGAAAGTCCTTGACGCCAGCCCGACCGTCGCCGGATTCGTAACCCGGCGCAGGCACATCGGACATCTCTGCCGCTGATCCGCAATCGCCCAGCGAAAACCCATAAGGCAGATCGCAAAACATGCAAACAGCTGGAGACATTCGGCGAACAGCGAGTAGCCCACGAACGAGAAGTACGCCACAACCAGCGATGCGTAAAGCCCGAGCGCCGCAACCAGGACGAACTTCGCCGCCAGAAAAAGCACCCGCCACATCCGCTGCTTCCACGAAGGCCGATGCGAGCTCACCTGCGATTCACCCAGCGAAACCGACGTGACCGCCGGAAGAGCAACCAGCGCCAGGAACAAGGCAAACTCATAGATGTTCCACAAGCCCGCGATCGGCGCAATCATCGGCGCTCCGTAAAGATCGATGGCGATATCCTGCTCATCGCGCGCGGAGATGGATACGGCGGGCCCATCCATCGCCTCCAGTCCGCGGTGAGAGAGCCGCGCAAACAGGTACCCCTTCGCGCCGGCGGGAATGTCGGCCGCGAGCTGAGCGTCCGATTCGAGAAGCCATACATCCGGCGAGCCCGGAACCTGCCATGCCATAGCCGGAGCAACGCCCGCGATCCTCACCTTCCGCGAGCCCGTTCGCACCACGCGTCCGGCCACGTGCGGATCGCCCCCAAACGCACGCATCCATGTATCGTGGCTCAGAACGGCTGCAGGCATATCGCTATCGGCCTCATCCGAAGGCGCCGCGAGCAGAATTGGAACCCCAAGCAGGGCAAACAGGTTCGCGCTCGAGTGCGCCACGGTCCAGCGCGCGGGCTTTGCCGTCGCGGCCGTCTCGTGCGACACATGATAAAAACCCATCTCTTCAAAGAAGCGCTGCCGCGTCGTCTGCCAGTTGCGGATCAGCTTCATTGAGATCTCCGGATGAGCTGGACCGGAAGCCGCTTCGCTGATGAGCAGCACGTTCGGGTTAACGGAAGAAAGGGTCGCTTCGTTTTCCGCGTTCACTCCCGGCAGCAGCCGGGCAATGATGCAGCAGATCGCCACCGCTGCGGCGAGCCAAAGCAGGGTCTGTCCAGCCGATCCATGCACGTGTACCGGTTGAGCCGTTCCCGGAGTCGATTGCCGGCGAAGATACGCCGCATCCGGAACAGAACCAAGGCAAAAGCTGGCAATCTCACGCTGCGCTTCCCATGAGAGCGTCTCATCAATGCTCACCAGCGATCGCCGAACATGCCACAACTCGGCCAGCCACTCACGCCGCCAATCGTCGCGCTGGGTCGCCGGAACCAGGATGGAGGCGGCTAGGATCATGCTGCGTTGCGCAGGCGAAAAGACAACATCGGATGTGAGCTTCATACGGATTTGGCCTCCTCGGCAGGAATGAGGCGATCGAGAAGAGGGTACCGTTTGCGTGAGGCTTCAAGGGTTGTTTTGCCGGCTGTGGTCAGCTTGTAATACTTGCGCGGTGGACGCTGCTCGGCATCGGCAATCGACTGCTTCTCCCATTGCGACCGGATCAGCTCGTCGCGCTCCAGGCGGCGCATGGCGGGATACACCGTCCCGCTGGGCAGGCCCGTCATCTCCATAATGCTGAAGCCATAGACGTAGCCCGCGGAGATTGCCTGCAGGATCATCGCGGCGGTATGCGAAAGTTTCGCCTCGGTGGCCATACGGCATTCTAACCTATGTAGCAATCTACTTGACAAAAATCTTTTCTTGATTATGCTGAATGCTACATAGGGTGGCTTGACATCCACCGACCAGCTACCGGCCAGGGGCTACAAGCTCCCGGCTACAAGCTACTGGCCGTTTCAAGGGGACCGCTCATGCTCGAGGTTCAGCACCTTTACCGCAGTTACCGCACCATACCCGCCGTGGTAGACGTGAACTTCAAGGTCGCGCCCGGCGAGATCGTCGGCTTCCTCGGACCCAACGGGGCGGGGAAATCCACCACCGTCAAGATCATCACTGGCATGCTTCGCCCCGACGACGGCAAGGTCCTCTTCGAGGGCAAAAACATCCGCGACGACATGGAGGCCTACCGCTCGGTCCTCGGATACGTCCCCGAAGAAGCGCATCTTTACGCTTACCTCTCCGGCCTCGAATATCTGCAATTGGTTGGCCGTCTGCGCGGTATGGACGAAGGCCTGATCGAGGCCAAAGCCACCGGGCTCCTGAAGCTCCTCCATCTCGATTCCTGGCAGTATTCGCCGATCTCCTCCTACTCCAAAGGCATGCGCCAGCGCGTCCTCATCGCCGCCGCCCTCCTCCACGATCCGAAGGTGCTGATCTTCGACGAGCCGCTCTCAGGCCTCGATGTTGTTTCCTCACGCCTCTTCAAGGACCTGCTTGAAATGCTCGCCGCCCAGGGCAAGGCTGTCCTCTACATCTCCCATGTCCTCGAGACCGTGGAGCAGGTCTGCAATCGCGTCATTGTCATTGCCAAAGGCCGCGTGCTCGCCGACGCCTCGCCCTCTGAGCTGAAGTCCCTGAAAGGCCTGCCCAGCCTCGAGAGCGTCTTTGCCCAGCTCGTCGAGCAGCAGGACACCCGCGCTGCCGCAGAACAGATGGTGGAGGTCATGCAGATCACCCATGGCTGACGGATTCCAGAGATTACTTGCCGAACGCGATTTGCCCGCCGTGATGTCGCTGAACGTGCAGGCGGCGATGGGCCCGGTCCGCGAGCCCCAGCGCGGCCAGCTCTCCTTGCTCGTCCGCCACTTCCTCGAGCGCTTCTTCAATCACGAAACTGCTTCACCCGATGGCGACAGTAAAACGCGCCTGGTCCAGCTGGCGTTTGCGGCGGGTCTGCCGGGATTCATCGTCGCCATCTATCTCTGGCCCCTCTATCACCCGGTCATCGTGTACCCTCCCCATCCCGGCGTCGTCCCCGGTCCGCCCCCGTATTGGGTGCAGATGAATCATCACTTCTTCTTCGTTCTGTTTTCGTTTATCGCCCTGGGGCTGATTACAGTCTTCGAGTGGGACCTGTTCTTCCCGGATCTGCTCGATGTCTTTGTGCTGGGGACTCTGCCCCTGGCGCAGCGGCGAGTCTTCATGGGCCGTGTGGCGGCCATCGCCATCCTCATTGGCGCATTCCTCTTCGACGCCAACTTCCTTGCCCCGCTTGTTCTCCCCGCCGCCACCGATCCCCCCAACCTGTTCCGCTTCCTCGCCGGTCATCTGGCCGCGGTGACAGCGGCCGGCTTGTTCGCCGCCATCTGCATCATTGCCGCGCAGAGCGCACTGCTCGCTGTACTCGGCGAACGCCTCTTCCGCAAGGTTTCTCTGCTGTTGCAGGGAGCCGCGGTAACGATCTTCGTGATCCTGCTTCTGCTCTTCCCGGTTCTCTCCGGCATCACTCCCGATCTCCTCAAATCCGGTAACCCGTCGGTTTTGTGGTTCCCTCCGTACTGGTTTCTCGGCCTCGATCAGAGGCTGCTTGACGGGCCCACCGCACTCCCCGTCTTCGGTCAGCTGGCCAGGATCGGACTCTCGGCGCTGATTGCAGCCTCCGCCCTCGCGATCCTCGCCTATCCACTGGCCTATCTGCGGCGTGTCAAGCAGCTGCTGGAGGGCGCGCCCCCGCGAGGAAACCGCAACCATATGGTTGCGCCTCTGAATGGCCTCCTCCACATGACTGCAGCTCGCCGGCCGCTCCGCCGCGCAGTCTTCCACTTCATCAATCAAACCCTGCTTCGCGTCCCTCGCTATCGCATCTATCTCGTCCTGTATGGCGGAGTCGGCTTGTCGGTGCTGGCCGCAACGCTCCTGCGCCTGACCGTCAGCCACGGTCAACTGCGCGCCGAGGCCTCCGCCGACGGCATTCGCATGGCGGCAGGCATCGTCGCCTTCTGGGTAGTGGTCGGCCTGCGAACCGCGTTTGTCTCCTCCGGAAACCAGCGCGGCTCCTGGATCTTCCGCTTCACTCACGGCAAGCCGGCCTGCTTCGACGCAGCAATCGATGAGTTCTCAGCAGCCAGGATCTGGATACTTCTCTGCTCTCTGGCGATCACGCTCAGCACGATAGCCCTTTTGCGCCTGGTATCGCCCGCAGAACTCCTGACCTGGCCCGCCACCGCGGCTCAATTATTGGTCGGCGCAGGCGCATCCCTGGTTCTCACCGATGCCGCATTTGCCAACGTTCTGATGATCCCGTTCACCGGAGAAGCCTCAGCCAACAAACCGAACCTCGCCTTCACGCTGCTCAAATTCTTCACCTTCTTTCCAGTTGTCACCCTGGCCGCGCTTCTATCAGAGCAGTGGATCGAGATCAGTTGGGTGCACTTCGGCATAGCCGCTCTCGCCCTGCTGGTCGTCCATC
>DASYYO010000060.1:0-7498 GCA_035933805.1 Acidobacteriaceae bacterium
TTCACAATCCTGCCCTGCTCCTCTTTCACCGAGACATCCTCGACGCAAGCTGCGCCGGCGGCCTCAAGGTGCAGGGTGTCCTGGCGTCCGACGATCAGTGCGCTCCGGTCGGCTTCCGGCAGACTCCAACTCGCAGGGTGAGCGCTCTCCAGGTGGAAGCTGGGGCCGTCGAAGGGCTGAAATCCCCAGCGCCCGCGCAGAACTCCCGTGACTTCCGGATTCATGCTCGCCAACTGCACGGTGTGCGTATCCACAACGAATCCGCCGCGCTGGGGCTCCGGCCGGGCAGGCAGATCGATCGCCTCACCATTCTTTCCCTGGATGTGCAATACGAAATCGTGCCCCAGTCCGGTGGAATAGACGAGCGGCGCGCCGTCTACGGGCAACAGCAGCGAGGGGCGTTCCGCGCAATAGACCTGCTCCGGATCTACGGCGCGAAGGGGAGGAAGCTGCGGCTCCCCGATCGCGGGCAGGCCCACGGTCAACACCGACTTGGGATTGATGAAAGAGGGCGGATTGTTCAGCTTAAGCAGGAGTTGATCCTGGCGCGGCTGAACGAGCGCCGGGATGTATTGGAATTGCGCCGTATGGATACCGTCCATGATCCTGACGACATCGACGATCGCTCCCACATAAGGGCTATAGGCGCCGGCGCCCGCCATCGGTGTTGCGCTCAATTGACCGATCAGATCCGCCGACGCGCCCGAGGTCAAGGCAGCCACCATCGACTGCGTATGACCGTCATCGAGGACCATCTGATCCTGATTCTGCGTCAGGCAGGCGAGCTGCTGATCCGGCGGCTTTTGAAAACAATCGCTATCCACTTTGATGTTCAGGCTGCGCGCGAGCAGTTTGCTCGCCTGCTTGAGAGCCTCGGGGTCGGCCTGGGAAACCTGGGTGACGGCGCCGACATACGCGTCCAGCCTGGAGCGGTCCAGGCTGGCCTGATTGAGATCCTGCGAAGCCCGAACGAAAGCTCCGGGCTTCGCCCGCACATTGGTGCGCAGAGTGCTGAAGTCTCCATTCGTCTCCGGCGCGAGAAAGACAATCGCCTGCTGCGCATCGGGGGGAACGGTCACCGTGATCCCCTCTTCCCGCACGTCTCGGCTCCAGGTCTGCGCATGGCTGAACCAGCTGTCGGGCGGAGGGTTGGTCGATCCCCGCAAAAAGACCGCAACCAGCAAATACCGCGCGGACTGCTCCCGGGGAAAGTCGGGATGGAGCCAGAGACGGTCGCCGGCTTCCAGATTTGGAACCTGGGCAATGGGAAGGGTCTCTCCATTTCGCGTGACCCGGACATCCAGCGGCGGACCCGAAAGATCGAAACTAGCCTCGGCTGGACCCATACCGGTCAGCCCTATCAAAGACAAAAAAAGGAAAAACGAACGGCGGGAACCGACTGGCTTCATAAGTCACATTTTAGAAAATCCGGCAGGATCTGTTTCATATGGTGAAATCCAGGGCTGCATCGGGCGAAAAAAAACGCCCCAAAACCGCGTCCCCAACGAGCCTGCGAGGTTCCTCGACTGGGGAATATGGCATCCTAAGTAAAAGGTTCTGTGGGGACCCCTATGCGATCGCGCCGCATCCTGCTCGCAATTGCCGGCTTGCTGTTGGCTGGTGGTGTTTCAATCGTCGTGGCTACCGGATGGGGTCACGCGACGGCGGCGGCCAGCCCGGCTCCCGTGGACGGGGCAGATCCTCTTCGAGCGAATCTTTACCCAGACAGCGATCGGGCTCCGGCCGATCTCGCCGATGCCCTGACCCGGGCCTCCCGCGAGCACAAACGCGTCCTCGTCGATTTCGGCGGAAACTGGTGCGGGGACTGCCGGGTACTCGATATCTACTTCCATGATCCGGCGAATCAGGCTTTGCTGAACGCCAGCTATGTGCTGGTACGGGTCAACGTAGGCGAGCTCGACCGGAATGAGGACCTTGCGGCCAAATACGGAATTCCGATCCAGAAGGGTGTTCCCGCCCTCCTGATCCTCGGCTCGGATGGCCAGGTCGTCTACCGGCAGCATACCGGGGAAGCTGAGGCAATGAGCCGCGTCGCGGGCCCCGCATCCGTCCACGAGTTCCTCGAGAGATGGAAGTCCTGAGGCCTGCTGCCTTTGCGGAAGTCGCGACGGAACTCCTTTTCTAACCCTGCCTTTTTCGGCAATTCCCTGCAGTTCTGGAACTCGAAGCCATTCCGGATCTCCCAGATGGCTTGAACTCCCATGCGGCGGATACTCGGGCTTAGTTTCCGGACAGGAAACGGGTTACCCTTCCATCTATGGTGCGAGTGATCAGAAAACTCAGGCGGGCTTTGCTGTCCGCTCTTGCCCATGATGTCTTTGGCTCGGCAAAGGCGGCGGCCTATTCCGCGATCCTTTGCCTGTTCCCCACGATCCTGGTCATCACCACCGTCCTGGCCTTTGCGCCGGCAGCCGAATCGATTCGCGGCGATTTGAGATCCTCCTTCAACGATCTTCTGCCGAGCGACACCTTGACGCTGTTGCACTACTATTTCACCAGCCAGAAGGTCCGATCCGGCCAGGTGATCCTGTCCTCGACTCTCATCAGCCTGGCTGCGGCCATGGGAGTCATGCTCTCTCTCATGGAGGGGTTTCGCAGAGCCTACAATCTGCCCCGGCAGGAGTGGCCGTTCTGGGTGGAGCGGCTGGTGGCCTTTGCCCTGATTCCCTCCTGCCTGGCGCCGCTGGCATTTGCCACCGTAATGGTCGCCTTTGGCCACCAGATCGAGGTCTGGGTCATCGCCAACACGGACCATTTCATCGGGGGGTATGTGCTGCTCCTCTGGCGGATCATCCGGTGGAGCATCGGCATACTCACGACCGTCTTCCTGCTGGCCGTGATTTACCATTTCGGCACTCCGCGAAGGCAGATCTGGAAATATGTTCTTCCAGGCGCCTCCGGAGCAGCCTTGATGTGGTTTGTCTCCACCCTGCTCTATGGCTTCTATATCCGGCGCTTTTCGAATTATTCAGTGGTTTACGGATCGGTCGGAACCCTGATCGCTACGCTCGTCTGGCTGTATATCACCTCGCTCAGCGTACTGATGGGAGCGGAGTTCAACGCGCAGTTCTACCCGAAGCCGCCTCGGCTGCAGCATCGGCACGCCCGCCACACAACCTCCGGCAAGCCCGTCGCGCAATCGACCCCGGGCTCTTGATCCCGGGACGCAAAGCTGCGAGTAGAATGGAACTGCACTGCCAATCTTGGGGGATGAATGAGCTTTACCTTGGTCGACCAGAGTTGTCCCGCGGTTACCGGACAACGCCGCCGCGCAAAGATTGTTGCTACGCTTGGTCCAGCCTGTAATCAGGAGCCGGTTTTTCGCGAGTTGGTTCGCGCCGGACTGGATGTTGCGCGTCTGAACTTTTCTCACGGTACGCACGCCGAAAAGCAGAAGCTCATCGAGATGGTTCGCAAGGTAGCCCGGGAAGAGCGGAAGCCGATCTGCATCCTGGGCGATCTGCAGGGCCCGAAGATTCGTACCGGGCGCCTGAAGAATCGCATTCCCGTCCAGCTCAAGGCCGGCCAGCGGCTGACCATCACCCCGCGCGATATCCCTGGAACCTCTACTCTGATCGGCACGACGTTTCCCACCCTGGCCGAGAATCTGGAGACGGGAGCCCGCATCCTCCTCTCCGACGGCTTGATCGAGCTGCGCGTCACCGCCATTCACGCCGCGGATGTGGAATGCGAGGTCATCAACGGGGGAACACTCGGCGAGCATAAAGGGATCAATCTCCCTGGGATCGCGGTGCGTGTTCCGTCGCTTACAGAAAAAGACGAGGAAGACCTGGAGTTCGCCATCGAGAACGGTGTGGATGCGATCGCCGTCTCATTTGTGCGGACTGCCGAAGATATCGATCTGGTCAAGCAGCGCATCGCCGCGCTGGATGCGGAGACATGGGTCATCGCCAAGCTGGAGAAGCCCCAGGCCATCGAGCATCTGGAGAGCATTCTGGAGACGGCGGACGGCGTCATGGTGGCGCGCGGAGATCTGGGGGTAGAGATGCCGCCGGAGAAGGTCCCGGCGATTCAAAAGCATGTGATCCGCCGCGCCGGAGAACATCGCAAACCGGTCATCACCGCGACCCAGATGCTTGAGTCGATGATCGAGAATCCGCGTCCCACCCGCGCGGAAGCCAGCGACGTTGCAAACGCGATCTACGACGGCACAGATGCCGTCATGCTCTCCGCGGAGACGGCTGCCGGCAAATACCCTGTCGACGCGGTCAAGATGATGGCGAAGATCGTCATCGAGACGGAGTCCCAGGAGCATCTGCCGCCACATCGCGCAATGGATCTGAGCACTGATCATCCGCGGCTCTCGATCGCCGAAACCATCTGCGAGTCTATGGCCCACGCCGCCGAGGACCTGGACATCACGGCCATCGCGGTCTTCACCGAGACGGGCACGACTGCACGCCAGCTCTCCAAGTACCGTCCACGGTCGCCGATCTTCGGCTTGAGCAGCGTGGAGGCCGTGATCAACCGTATGACACTCCTTTGGGGAGTATGTCCGATGGCGTGCAACAAGCTTGCCACCACGGAGCAGATGATTGAGACCGCCGAGCGCCTGCTCGAGGAGGGCGGCCACGTGAAGCCGCGGGATATCCTGGGGATCGTCGCCGGAACCCGCACAAAATCGGGCTCGACGAATTTCCTCCGTCTGCACCTGATGGGCGACACCCTGTCGGAGGCGACTCACTCCCGCAGCGCCAAGCAGCCTTCACACGCTCGCTCCAAGCACTCTTCCAAACCGAAGGTCGCCGCACGCTCCGTGCGCGCGCGGCTCAGCAGCTAAGATTTGCGCCGCCATCCGGATGGATGCGGCGCAAATCCTCCGGTTCGCGCGAATCGAATTCCCGTGGCTGGCGGATCTGCCCGCCAGCCACAAAGGATTCGCCATGCCGCCGGAAGCTTCCGCAGGCCTTGACACCGCGTGGCGATCTCAATTCCGCACTAAGATAGGTCTCCATGGGCCGCATTCACGTCCTTTCCGATCAGGTCGCCAACCAGATCGCCGCCGGCGAAGTGGTGGACCGGCCCGCCTCGGTGGTCAAGGAGCTCCTCGAGAATTCTCTGGATGCCGGCGCGATCAGGATCCGGATTGAGGTGGAGGGCGGAGGCCGCAAGTTGATCCGCGTTACCGACGACGGTTGCGGCATGGTGCGGGACGATGCCCTGCTTGCCTTTGAGCGGCATGCTACCTCCAAGTTGCGCTCCAGCGATGATCTCCTCTCCATTGCTACTCTCGGGTTCCGCGGTGAAGCGCTGCCGTCCATCGCCTCCGTCTCGCGCCTGGAGTTGAAGACACGGGCCGCGCAGGATGCCTCCGGCACTTATGTCGAGATCGCCGGGGGCAAGGTGCTTCGCTACGAAGAGGTGGGCACGCCGCAAGGAACCGCTATCGCAGTCCGCGACCTCTTTTTCAACACGCCAGCCCGCCGCAAATTCCTCAAGTCGGAGAACACGGAGCTTGCCCATGTCACCGCCCTGATCACCCACTACGCGCTCGCTCACCCGGACAAGCACTTCGAGCTGCACTCCGCCACCCATGCCTTATTGGTGACGCCTCCCGTGCAGAGGCCCGCCGAGCGCATCTTCCAGATCTTCGGCAAAGACACCCTGGATCAGCTTCTTCCCCTGGCTGCCGAGCTCAACCTGGAGCGGACCGGCCTGCCTGAACCTCCGCCATGGAAACGCGAGCCCGACTATCAGCCGCCGGCTCCCGGCTTTCTGCGCATCAGCGGATTTGCCTCCAAACCCGAACTGCAGAAGCTCAATCGCAACTCGATCTATTGTTTTGTCAATCGCAGGCTGGTCCGCGATCGCGTTCTGATGCACGCTGTCGGGGAAGCCTATCGCAACATACTTCCGCCGACCTCATTTCCGGTGGTGCTGATGTTTCTGGAGACGCCTCCCGAGGAGGTGGACGTCAACGTCCACCCGGCCAAGACCGAGGTGCGGTTTCGCCAGTCCAGCCTGATCCATGACTTTGTGCGTGACAGCATACGCAACAAGCTCACCACGGCGCGGCCGGCGGCGGCTTTTCTCCATGCGCTCGTCTCCCATCCCAGCGCGACCCCGGCCCTCGTTCCCGATCTATCGCCGATCCTGGAAGAGGCGGAGGCGGCCTCTCAGCTACGATTGAAAGAATCCGACCATCCTCCGGCCATCGAGGATGCGGAGCCCTTCCTGCTGACCCCCCGTCCGGTCGTCCCGGTTCCGGGCAGCCTCGATTTCCCCGAACCGCCTGCAAACGGAAACGGTGGAGAGCCGCCGCGATCTTCCGGCAGCGTCGCCTCCTCTATGCCTGCTTCCCTTCTCCCCGCCAGCACCGGCTCAGCCGGGAACCGGAGGGGGAAGGAAGGCGAGGAGAAGGACGGGGCCTTCCCGGCAGCCGTCCATCCGGCAAACCAAGCCAATCCCTGCTCGATCTCCGGCTATGGGGAGATTGGCGCGGATGATGCGGAGCCCGCCACCGCGCCCACGCTGCACGGACTGGCCTCGCTCAAACCGCTTGGCCAGTTGCGCGACTCCTTCATTCTTGCGGTAAACCAGGAGGGACTCTGGATCGTTGACCAGCACGTCGCGCATGAGCGCGTGCTCTTCGAGCGGATTCTGAGAGAGCGCAAAGTGGAACAGGTCCAGCGGCAGAGGTTGCTGATGCCTATGCTGCTCGATCTGCTCCCTGCTCAGATGGTCACCTTCGCCAGCATCACTCGCGAGCTGGAAGAGAATGGATTCGAGGTTGAGCCCTTCGGACCGCGCACCATCGCGGTGAAGGCAGCTCCCGTAGGGCTGGAGGGCGGGGAGCTGGAACGGATGCTGATCGAGGTTCTCGAGCAGGCCGAACGGCAGGAACAGGCGCAGAACCTCGATGCGGCGCGAACGCGCATTGCCGCCTCGATTGCCTGTCACGCTGCCATCAAGATCAACACTCCGCTCGACCCCGCCCGCATGGAGTGGCTGCTGGCGCAGCTGGCAAAAACCGACCATCCGACCAGTTGCCCACATGGCCGGCCCATCGTCCTGCGGTATGCTTGGAAAGACATCCAGCGGGCGTTCCAGAGAATCTGACCGGCTCCCGGCAGTGAGCTGCTCCCGCACGTGCAACAGACCGACGCAGCAAAAACAGAGAGCAGAGATAGAAGGACCCCCTTTGACAGCAGATCAGCTCAAAGCAGCCCGAGCAGCGCACTGGCGACAGAACCAGAACGCCGTTCTCACCCTCGAAGACGCACAGAGCTGGTTTGAGCAGCATCCCTTGAGTCTTTTTCTCCCGCAGCGGACGCAACTGCCCGCACCCGCCCCAACCTTCGTCGAGGCCGTTCTCGGGGAGCCGAGCGCCACTCCGGCGCAGGCCGCAATTGGACGGGCGCGCGAGTTGCTGGTCCGGCTCGTCGCCGCGGGCAAGGTTGTTCCCCTCAACCTGTTTGGAACCCTGGGGGAACATCCGGATTTTCTCGCTCAGACG
>DASYYO010000079.1:0-9980 GCA_035933805.1 Acidobacteriaceae bacterium
GGAGAATGCTGCGTCTTCGGCTTGATCAGCACGGAAGAAGAGATGCTTCGCCGGATGGACGAGAGCAAGATTGACTCGACGATCGTCCAGCCGTATCCGGGAGCGAAACAGGCCAGAGAAACACACGACCGCATCGCCGAACTATGCGCGAAGCACCCAGGGCGATTCTTCGGCCTCGCCAGCCTCAGCCCGCATGGCGATCGTGACGCCTATCAGCGCGAGGTCGAGCGGTGCGTGAAGGATCTGCACTTTGTCGGCCTCAAGCTCCACACCATCGGACACGGGGTCAATCCGCTCTCGGAGGATGGCGACCTGGTCTTCGCGACCGCGCACCAGTTTGGAATTCCGGCGATGGTGCACACCGGGCCCGGCGTGCCCTTCGCGCTTCCCTCTCTTTGCATTCCCGCCGCGCAGAAATATCCCGGGTTGAAGATCATTCTGGCGCACGCTGGTTTCGCCGTCTTCTCCGCGGAAGCGCAGGTAGCGGCTTCGGTCTGCGGCAATCTCTACCTCGAGACCTCCTGGTGCATCGGCGAGGATATCCGGTGGATGATCTCGACGATCGGCGCCGATCGCGTGATGATGGGGGCGGACCTGCCGAGCAATGTGCCGGTAGAGGTTGCCAAATACCGGGCTCTCGACCTGGAACCGGATGTCTATAACAAGGTCATGGGCGAAACGGCGATCGAAGTTTTCAAACTGAAATGGTGAGGAAACCATGTTCGTGGTGCACGTAGATATCACACTCAAGCCGCAGTCGCAGCAGGCTCTGGCGAAGACCTATTTCGATATTTTCCGGCCGGCGATCTCCGCGCAGCCGGGATTCGTGGACGTCCAGTTGCTGCATTCCCGGGAGGACGACAACCGGTACTGGTTGACGATCGTCTTCGATCGGCAGTCGTCTCAGCAGACGTGGGTGGCGACAGACCTTCATCAAGAGGTATGGCCGCAGATGGAAGCCCACTACGCGGATTATCCGGTCAGCTTTTACGACACCGTCGAGCGCAGCGGCGCTTCCTCCTCCTGAGCCGAACCGGCAAACCAACCCTCAGCAAGAACCAGGCGCTTTCCCGGCTGCCGAAAGGCAGCCGGGAAACTGTCTTTACGGATAGAATGGCTGCGCGAAGCCCGGCTGCTTCCAGCATCCATATTGAGAAATCCCGCAGCGCCGGCGAGCGTACCTAACCCTTCCGTGAAACGAGGCCTTGTTATGGAACGTAAGGTTCCTGAATACGTGAATCGTTCTGTTCCTGTTCCGCTCGCCAGCCGTGTTCCCTGGTACAAGAGCACCTTCCCGACTTATGCCGGCGTCTTCCTGTGGGTTGGCTACTATTTGAAGCTCGCGGAGCCCACCATCGGATATGCGAGCCTCAGCGTCTGCCTGTGGGGACTGCTCGCCGCCGGACTGCTTTGTTTCGGGCTCTACTACTACGTACCGGCGATGCTGGGCATGCAGACAGGCCGCCCTCTATACGTGGTGGGCACTTCGACCTTCGGAACAGCGGGCGGCTTTTTGATCCCCGGCCTGCTGATGGGCGCGCTGCAAGTGGGGTGGGTAGCCGTCATCTCCGCCGTGGCCTCGAACTTCATCATGAAGGGGCTCAACCAGACGTCGAGAAGCCTCTTCAGCATCATCGTCATCGTGTGGCTGGCCAGCCTGGGATGGGTGGCGATCAAGGGAATCCACTATGTCGGGCGGGTGGCTAAATTTTCCAACTGGATCCCGTTCCTGATGATCATGGTTGTATTCTGGGCCAACAGAGGCGGGATAGCCCACTATCAGGCTCCTCATCACGACCCGCAGGCCGGCTTCCTCAACGTCCTCACCATCACCATCGGGTTTTTCGCGACGGCAGGCGCAGCCGGCGCAGACTTCGGCATGAACAACGGGAGCAGGAAAGATATCGTGCTCGGAGGAGTCTTCGGGATCATCCTGGGGACTCTCGTCGCCGGCGGAATTCCGATCCTCTCCGTAGCCGGATATCTGGGCCGCAATGCCGGTCCTCCGAGCTTTGACTACACATCTGCCATCTCCAGCGTAGGCGCGCTTGCCCCGGTGATGTTCTTTCTCTTCGCCGCAGCATCGCTGGTGCCAACCTGCTTCTCCTCCTTTATCGCGGCGAACAGCTTCAGCACCATGCTGCCCAGGATTCCCCGGAGCATCTCGACGATTGCGGCCGTCTCCGTCAGCGCGCTGCTGGCGATCACCGGCGTGGCCGACAATCTCGTGGGATTCTTCAGCCTGGTGGGCGCATCGTTTGGACCCATATGCGGCGCCATGATGGCCGATTATCTGCTTGCCGGGAGAAAGTGGTCCGGGCCGCGTCCCGGCATCAACTGGGCCGGATGTGGAGCGTGGGCGATCGGCTTCCTGGTCGGGATACCCGGCTACCTTCCCGGACTTCCTGCAAGCTGGGTACGGGCGGATAACCCCTCGGGGCTGTATTCCTTCGCGGTAGGCTTCCTGGTTTACGTGCTGCTGGCCAAGATGGGCTTACGGCCGCCGGTCATGGACAAAGATGCCTTCGCCGAACATAATCGGCGGTCGCCGCAGACAGAGAGCGCCGATCAGCCGATCTAGACAGGGATCACCAAACCCTACGTCAAGAATGGGGTCATTACACCAAAACATCAAAAATAGTACCCTGACAGGCCGCAGACAGCTTGGATGAGTGACTCGGCCTGTGGGCGACAGTTGACAGTTCGCGCTGCGGAAGATCCCAGAACACTAGCCGACTTAAGGGGGGCAAAACGCATCGGAGCCGACATCTTCTTCATAGCATTTCCCCCACGGCAGATCGAGCGGCGCACGTTGGGATATAACGATGCCCGTTCCTGGACCGCAACGTCCAAACAATATTTTGGTATCGTTTGATACATTCGTCCCATGGATTCGTCGTCGCGCTTCTGCTAATCTCGTCTCGTACGGCCACTCGCTCTGACATCGAGGGGAGTACAAAATGGACGCGACAAATGGAATAAAAGAGACTCCGCGCGTGACCGCGCCTGTCGCGTCGAACGCGCTTAGCGCGAACATTTTTACCGCCCCGGGGAAGGCTATGGTCGGCGAGCGGCCAATGCCCTTCGGCGAGCCGCTCGGCTTTGACCCGATCACGTCAACGTTGATCTTCGGCGAGCACGACGCGGTACTGGTCGACGCAATGGGGACAGTGGCTGAGGCGGAGGCTCTCGCGGATTGGATTGCATTGCACAATCGCAACCTGCAGACCATCTATATAACGCACGGCCATTTCGACCACTTCTACGGTCTGAGCGTTCTCCTTGACCGTTTCCCAGGTGCTCGAGCGATAGCAACGCCGAAGACGGTGGAGGCCATGCAGTCGTCGTTTGTTCCTCCGCTGAGCCAATTCGCCCGCCAATTGTTTCCTGGGCAAGTGCCGGCGAAGTTGGTCTCACCTGAGCCCTATGAGGGCGACACGTTCACGCTTGAGGGCCACGAATTGCGCGTCATCGAGCAGGGCCGCACCGATTGTCCCGATTCGACGTCTCTATACGTTCCATCGATCGGTTTGATCGTCGCTGGCGACGTTGTGTACAACCAGTGCCGCATGTACGTCGGCGACACCACCCCCGAGAGCCGAAAGAATTGGATTGCGGCGCTGGACCGGTTAGCAGCCCTGAATCCGGCGATTGTTGTCGCCGGTCACAAGAAGCCCGGCGCGCCCGACTCTCCCTCGACGATCGGGGACACCAAGCGCTACCTGCAGGACTTCGATCGGCTGCAGAAAGCTGCGACGTCCGACCGGGAGCTGTTCGATCAAATGACGGAGCTGTACCCGCACTGGGTAGCCAATCAGTCGTGGTTGATGTTCGGATTCCCGCAGCCATAAGCCAGATCAAGCGCGACGGCCCGCCCTTGCGCGCTTTGGGAAACAGTGGGGACAGACGGAACGCTCCCCAATTTCAATGAATGGGACGTCCCGTCTGTCTCCAGTCTTAGTTCCGACTTCAGAGAGGAGACAAGATGACAACAAAAGGACAAGTCCTGGTACTAGTCTCGAGCGGTCACGGCTTGCCCTTGAAGGATGGCAAGATTTATGCCGGCGCTGGCTACTACCTCAACGAACTGACGGTTCCGGTTCGCGCCCTGATGAAGGAGGGCTACGAAATCACCTTCGCCAACCCCAAAGGCAACACGCCCCAAATGGATGTCCATTCAGCTGTCGCCGATTTCTTCGGCGGGGACGAGGCTAGGCTTCAGGACTATCTGAAATTCCGCGACAGCCTGACTGGGCTCAAAAATCCAACTCGTATCTCGGATGTCATCGCATCAGGCCTGGATCAATATGACGCTGTTTTCATCCCTGGCGGCCATGGCCCAATGATGGATCTTCTCGATGATCCCGGCGCTGGCGCCGTGATGAGACACTTTCATACAACCTCCAGGCCTACGGCAGTGCTCTGCCATGGCCCGATTTCACTACTCTCGGCGCTTCCGAACTCGACGGAGGTGGTTGCCGCGCTGAGTGCGGGCGATGCCGCTGGAGCGCACGCAAAGGCTCAAGGCTGGATCTATTCTGGATATAAGATGACTATCTTTTCGACGGCGGAAGAACAGCAGCGGGAGCCGCTTGAGATTGGTGGTAAGGTTCTCTTCTACCCGGACTTCGCCTTGCGTACTGCGGGCGGTGACGTAAGTGTGGTCGCTCCATGGAAGAGCTACGTCCTTCAAGATCGCGAGTTGATCTCGGGTCAGAACCCGTTCTCTGATGAAGCGCTTCTGAAACTTCTTCTCCCGGCACTGGACGGGAAGAAAAAGTAAGCCGGTAAGTGACGGCTGGTTCCGTGGTTTCCCCTGCCGGAAAATCTATCCGAATTGGAGTCGTCAATGAGCAGCGTACAAATCGATCAGAAGAGCTATGAGATGCCCCCGAAGGAGGGGATGAGCATCGCGCATTTTCTAACCGTGGGTGACATCAACCGATCGCTCGATTACTACGAGAAGGTCTTCGGCGCGAGCATTCTGAGCAGAGGCGACGGCAACGCGCCTGGGTATCTTCAGCTCGCGAATATCTGGATGATTATGAACGTGGGAGGCGGCCCGACACCGGACAAGCCGACGGTATCGCTCAGCGTTCCTGACCCGAATCACATCAACAGCTTTATGAATTTCCGTGTTGCGGATATTCAAGCGTGCTATGAACTATGGAAGAGTCGAGGAGCGGAGTTCATCACCGAGCCGATCCCCAAGTACGGCGAGATCCGCTGCTACATCCGCGATCCTGACGGATATATTATCGAGGTCGGACAGAGCACCGACCAGACGTACGGTTGAGGCTCAGCCCAGAAAAAGCTTTCTCATCGTTCCGGGCGAGTTTTCGTCCGCTCGTCAGTTATATAGGTGTAAACACTTTCTGGTTCGGTACCGGCAAACGGGATTCACTCCGGCGATCTGCGTTTGAGGCGCCTCGGAATCCTCAACGAGCGCCAAATCGCCAACTCGCGTTTCCAGCCGGACTCAGTCTGGAAACCTGCTTCGGCCTGTAGTCAGCAATCAAATATCACTGGCGGTCAGCTTGTCATAGCGTGCAGGCTTTCCGCAGTATATTCACCATCTTCGTCTTCCCTTCCGCAGTTGAATCGCTCTGCTGAGGGGTACGTTTTGCGGGGCAAGCCCACTTCCCCCTTCCGACTCATCTTGTATTGAGAAGAGAGCCGGGCTTTGCATGTCCCGGAGATCCCGCTATGATCCAAAAGTGGGATCTTCCATGGGTGGGTGGAGTGAATAACCTTGTTTTGCGCTGCGGCCTGGCGATCTTGGCTTGCCTGCTTCCTCTCGGCTGCGGCTACCACATCAATCAAGCAACCTCTGCCACACAACAACAGCAGCCGGCGCCGGCGCAACCACCGCAGACGGCCAGCCAAAGCGGTACGGTTACAATCTCGCCTCAGTACGTAGCGCTGGCACCCGGCGGAACAGAACACTTCCAGGCGACGGCGCAGGGCGGCGGGTCGCTCACCTGGCTGGTCAACGGAGTGCGCGGCGGCTCAGCCTCCGCCGGCACAGTCGACTCCAAGGGCAACTATACGGCTCCCGCGCACCTCCAGTTGAGCACCAACGTCGCCGTAACGGCGATCCTCACTTCTGCCCCGCAGGCAAACTATGCTACCGCGATCGCCTCCGTTATTAATCCCGGAGTTGTGACCTCCACTGCGAACCCGCAGGTGGCGATCTACTCCATCTATCTGCCGGCGCCCGGCAAAGCGAGCGTGGCCTTCGGCGCCAACACCCAGTATGGCCTGAACACCTGGGAGCAGCCCACGCCTTCGCCGAACGGAGGCCAGATCAGCATCTTCGTGGCTGGAATGCTCGCAGAGTCGTTCTACCACATGCACGCACAAGTGACGCTCAATGACGGAGCCACGTTCAGCGACACCGACCAGGTCTTCGCGACCGGCGTCGCCCCGGTCACAGCGCCGATTACCGCAACGACCACCAGCGGGCAGGTTCCGCAAAGCGGCATCGAGTTGTTCGATACTGCCATCCCCCGGGAACCGGGGCCCGCCTTCGCTACCGATCTGCAGGGCAACGTGATCTGGACGTACAGCTACTCCGACGGCTCCAAGGCAGATATAGTCCAGCCGATCAAGCTGCTCCCCAACGGGCATTTTCTTGTTCAAATTGCTTACGGCTCGTCCATCGCGGTGAAGAGCACAACCATCCCTCCGGGCTCCATCGATCTGGTGCGCGAAGTCGATCTCGCGGGGAACACGATTCGCGAACTCACCCAGAGCCAACTGGCCAGCGCCCTCACGGCGCGGGGCTATAACCTGCAACTGGGCAGCTTTCACCACGACGTGCTGGCCCTGCCGAATGGCCATTGGGTGATTCTTGCCACGGTAATTAAGGCGTTCAACAACCTGCCCGGCTATCCCGGAACAACCAACGTGCTGGGCGACATTCTCATCGACGTAGACCAGAACAATCAGCCCGACTGGGTCTGGAATGGCTTCGATCACCTTGATGTCAACCGCCATCCTTACCTCTTCCCGGACTGGACCCACAGCAATTCGATGCTGTACTCACGGGACGATCACGACATCATCCTCTCCATGCGCCACCAGAACTGGATCCTGAAGATTGATTTCGCAGACGGGCAAGGCTCGGGGCGGATCCTCTGGCGCTTAGGAGAAGGAGGAGACTTCAAGCTGGTTGGCGGAACAGACCCGACCGACTGGTTCTATGCGCAGCATGGACTAGCCTTCTTCAGCCCCAACACCTCCGGAGTCTTCCGGCTGGGAGCGATGGACAACGGCGATGACCGGGTCTTCCCTAATGGGATGTTGTGCGGCACCACCGGAGCGCCTGCCTGCTACTCCGCCGCTCCGGTGCTGCAATTGGACGAGACTGCAATGACCGCGACCCTGATCTCCGACTACAAGGCGCCGGCGACGGCCTACAGCTTCTTCGGAGGCGACGTTCAACTGCTCGACAACGGCGATCTGGGCGCGGATTTCTGCGCCGCCGGCGGAGGTTCGCTGATTGAAGAGCTGAACATGAGTACATCGTCGCCACAGGTCGTCTGGCAGGCGCGATCCTGGGGCACAGCGCAGTACCGCGCCGAACGGCTGTCCAGCCTTTATCCCGGCGTGCAATGGTAGCAGCCGGGCCGCGCTGAAACCTTGCTCGCCCTCACCAGAGGGCGAAGGAGAAGTTCTACTGCCCCCAGACCTTGGAGAGGAAGATGTACCTGTCGCGGTGCTGATCCGGGCGCGCGGCTGGAGCCGCGTTCAGGTGCATGACCTGCCATCCGTCAGCCGCGGAATATGCAGGCCACGCGGGAAGGCCGGGCGCGTCTGGAGTCCCGCTCCGGGCGAAGTTTGTCCAATACGTCTGCATCAGTTGCGAGAGCTTGTAATCTTCCGGACGCCATGCAGCGCCTCTGCGCGAGTCCAGGTTGCCGAAGACGTATTCGATATCGTCGGAATGAAAGGTTCCGATTGCCGCTGGATGAAAGGGATCCGGGGGTGAAGCGGCTTCAAACAGATAGCGGTAGACCGGGGAGCCTCCGGTTTTGACGGCAGCATCGATCCATGCCCAGGTGGAATAGGCGATGAACTTATCTCCGGCGTAGTCCTTCGCCGCGCGCGAGGCCTCGTCATCGTTGGCAGCCGGATATACGGTGAGGAACTCTTCCGCCCCACTTCCGAAGTCCTCTTTCGCCGTCGCGCGCAGGCCCTCCACGGTTAGCTTCTCAGGAGATTTGACAACCTGGTTGGCGCCCTCGTCCTTGTTCCATCCGGCCAGAAGGGGTACGTGCGCCTGTTTTCCCGCCGCGTAGATGGCGGCGACACTCTCGGGTAAAAACAGGCCGTCGATATTCGGCCCGAAGCGAGGAGCCGGCATGGTTTTGCTGGTGGCTGCCTGGAGCAACTGCCTGGCGGGCATCGCCCTCAGGGAAGCCAGGGTGCTGCTGCCGAAGGCAGCCTGGGCAAAAGCCTCATCTTGCTTTTCACTCTGTTCCAAAGACGGGTAAGCAGTGCTCGCTCGCCGGATCGCGCCCCCGCTCTCGCCGATGGCGCGAGCGAACAGGCCCCGCGAGAGCGGCGATGCCATCTGCGCGCTCACGGCGCTCGACCCCGCGGATTCGCCAAAGATGGTTACATTTTGAGGATCGCCGCCCAGCGCTGCGATATTCTGCTGGACCCATTGCAGAGCCGCGACCTGATCCATGAGCCCGTAATTTCCCGCTGCGTGCTGCGGCGACTCCGCCGCGAGCTCGTGGTGGGCGTAGAAGCCGAAGATCCCGAGCCGGTAGTTCATGGAGACCACCAGAACTCCATTCTTGGCGAGGTTCTCCCCATCCTGGCGCGCCTCAGAGGTGCCGCCCGTGGTCGCTCCTCCGCCATAAATCCAGACCATGACGGGAAGTTTGGCGCGCTCATTTTTGGCTGGGCTCCAGACGTTGAGCGTAAGGCAATCTTCACTCTCGCCCGGATCGCGGAAGATCATGTCAGGATAGCTTCCGGACTGGATGCACCGGTTGCCGAAGCTGGTGGCGGAGCGTACGTGCTTCCATTTGGCAAGCGGTTGCGCAGGCTTCCAGCGCAGCGGTCCGACGGGCGGCGCGGCATAGGGAACGCCGAGAAATTCGCGTACCTCCCCGTCCATGCTCATCTTGCCTTCGATGGTTCCCTGGGCAATCTTGACCCGGAGCTGGTCCTTGGCCTGCGCGGGCACGCTCAACAGGCATGCGCAGATTCCGGCCGCGAAAAAGGTACTTGAAAAAGAGAGTCTCACGTCGCTATGCCTCGCAAAAAAGAGCCCGATGTTTCCTCGAACGTGCGCACAGAGACCGTTGCGGGCAAGCGGAAGAGTTCTTCCCCTCCCGGATCTGATGCGCCGTCAGATTCAGCTACTGAGCCAAGGTGAAAGCGTACACGCTATCTCCCGCACCGACAATCAGGTATTGCCTTCCATTCAGCATGTAGGTTTCCGGAGCATTGGTAACGCTGGCCTGCAATCCGGCATGCCAGAGGATCTTCCCATCCGTCGCGTCGAAGGCGATCAGGTGCTGCGATCCATCACCGGAGAAGACCAGGCCGCCGCCCGTCGAGAGCACGCCAGCGATTCCGCCGCCGCCGGGATAATCGTGCTTCCAGATCGTCTTGCCGGTCTTGTAGTCCAGAGCGCGGAGGGATGCCTCGCCACCTCCGATGCGGCGCTGGGTCGCGGCGAAGCCCTCCGGATGCGGGTCGGTGTCCGTCAGATAGAAGACGCTGTAGGAATCAAAGGTGCCTGCGTAAAACAGGCCCGTCGTGGGATCAAAGCTCGGAGCGGGCCAGTTGGTCGCACCGCCGGAAGGCGGAGAGACGAGCACGCCGGCAACGCTCGGTTCTTTCCCGGCATCCGGAATCGGTACCCCCTGGGCGTCGACCCCTTTGGACCAGTTCATCGTTTCAAGGAACGGGCGGCTGACGATGGCTTTTCCGGTCACACGGTCCAAAAGGAAGTAGTA
>DASYYO010000108.1:0-2983 GCA_035933805.1 Acidobacteriaceae bacterium
ATCTCAGCTCGGACACGCGCTGCGTGCTACCTCTGGTAGAGGCTCTGGCAGCCGAGGCCGGACCGGGCGTGCGCTGGATGCGCGATCCCACCCGCGGTGGCGTCGCCACTTCGCTCAATGAGCTTGCCCGCGATTGCGGCCTGGGCATCGTGCTGCAGGAAGAGGCGATTCCGGTCCGCGAGGCGGTGCGCGGAGCGTGTGAGCTGCTCGGCCTGGACCCTTTGCATATCGCCAACGAGGGCCAGTTCCTGGCCGTTGTCGCTCCCGAGTATGCTGACCTCGCCCTGAACGCTCTGCAGGCAGCGGGCGCCGGGGATGCCTGCATCCTCGGCGAGATCCGCAAGGAGCCGGAGAATGCTGTGCTGGTGAATACCCGTTACGGCGGAAGCCGGATTGTAGACATGCTCGTCGGCGATCCGCTGCCGCGAATCTGTTAGCGAGCAGTGGCGAGAACGAGCGAGCATAGGATCGACGCGTTGGTGGCGGGAGCGTGGGCACAACCCAAGGGTGGCGAATGCAAACAGCTTTGGCGCTTGCGGAACAGATCGAAGAACGGCTGCTGCAGCGCAATGCGGTCATCGAGAGCTTCTTTGCAGCGGAGGCAAGGCGCCTGGCCGAGGCCTGCCGGGCAATGTCTGAGCGCTTTCTGCGCGGCGGCCGCTTGCTCGCCTTCGGGCGCGGTCCCTATGCCACGGACGCTCAGCATGTTTCCGTCGAGTTTGTGCATCCGGTGATTGTGGGCAAACGGGCCCTCCCCGCCCTCGATCTCTCCATGCTCATCCAGCCCTGGCTCGATGCCATTGTTCGCGCCGACGATATCGTCATGGGCTTCGGTCCTCCTGCGGGGGACTCCGAGGTCTGGAAGGCTCTGGGATTGGCTCAGAAGCGTGGCGCGATGACCTTTGCGCTCCCCGGCAGCGGAGCATCCTATTCCCTTCCCGTTACGACAGAAGATCCATTCATCCACCAGGAGCTCGTCGAGATCTTCTATCACACGCTCTGGGAGACGGTTCACGTCTTCCTGGAGCATCGTCAGCTTGGCGAGGATGTCGGCCCGGCGGGATTTCTTTATCCATTTCTCGGAGAGACGAAACAGGAGACCGTAAACCTCGTCGAGGATGTGACCGCGTCCATCCGAATGAAGGTCCACGATGACACGCTTCTGCGCAGACGGCTCGCCGAAGAAGAGGCGGCCCACCTGGGCCGGCTCGCTTTGGCCATCCACGAGCAACTGGCGCGCGGCGTAAAGCTGATCCTCTTCGGGAACGGCGGATCGGCGACCGACGCGAACGACTGGGCGCTCGACTGCGTGCTGCCGCGCCCCGGCTATGCGCCGGTTCCGGCGATCTCACTCTCCATGGAGCCCGCCAATATCACGGCGTTGGCCAATGACGTCGGAACCGAGGTGATCTTCCTCAGGCAGTTGATGGCCCATGCTCAACCCGGGGATGTCGTAGTCGGAATCTCCACCAGCGGAGGCTCGCGAAACGTCGTGATGGCGCTCGAGGAGGCGCGCAAACGGAAACTGATGACCGTTGCGCTGCTGGGCAACGACGGCGGAGAGATTTACCGGCGGGGATTGGCCGATTTTCCCGTGATTGTGCGCAGCGACTACATCCCGCGCATCCAGGAGGTGCAAGCCTCCGCCTATCACGTGATCCTGGAGACATTGGGGGTGTTGAGCCGTGGCGATGCTTGAACTTTATGGCTCAGCGAGCTGCCCCTACACGCGGGAGCTTCGCGAGTCACTGGAATGGAAGAGACGGGAGTATCTCGAGTTTGACGTCGAGAGCGATCCGGAAGCGCGGGCGCGCCTGCTCGCCCTGGAAGGCGGGGCGCGCACCATTCCCGTGCTGGTCGAGGACGGCAAGATCGTCCAGATCGGCTGGCAGGGACGCGGCTGCATCATGAGCCCGGAGTAGCCATGGCAATCGCCTGTTCGATCCGCGTGCGAGGAGTGGTGCAGGGCGTGGGCTTTCGCCCGTTTGTCTACCGCCTGGCGCGGGCCAACATGCTGGCGGGCTGGGTGCTGAACGGAGAGCAGGGAGTCGAGATTCACCTGGAAGGGGCCGAGCAGGACCTCAATGCCTTTGTCAGGAAGATGCAGGCCGAGCCGCCCGCGGCCGCGAACATCGCGGCGATCGAGGTCGCCTCCGCGGAATATGAGGGCCTGGACGAGTTCACCATCCGCGAAAGCCTGCGGGCCGGGCGCCCCAGCGTGCGTATCTCGCCGGACCTGCCGATCTGCCGGGATTGCCTCGCCGAGCTCTTCGATCCTTCCAACCCGCGATATCTCTATCCCTATATCAACTGCACCAACTGCGGGCCACGCTACAGCCTGATCCTGGCGCTGCCTTACGATCGCAGCAACACCACCATGAAGGCTTGGCCGCTCGATGCGGAGTGCAGCTCCGAATATCATGATCCGGGCAATCGCAGATTCCATGCTCAGCCAGTGGCCTGCGCCCGGTGCGGGCCGGCATTTCATCTGCGTTCGGCGGACTTGATGGGTGCCCAGGCCGGTGACGCTGTGATCGCTGCGGCCCGGCTTCTCCAGCAAGGCAAGATTGTGGCCGTGAAAGGACTCGGCGGCTATCACCTGGCGTGCGATGCCTTCAACGCTGCCGCGAATGCCTCTTTGCGGGAACGGAAATACCGCAAGGAGAAGCCCTTCGCCGTGATGGCGAAAGATCTCGAGACCGTGCAGCGCCTGGTTGATCTCTCCGCCGGGGCGGAGGCGCTCCTGCTCTCTGCCGCGCGTCCCATCGTGCTTGCTCCAGCCAGGATCACGCTGAGCGGCATCGCTCCGGACAATCGCGATCTGGGCGTGATGCTGCCCTACACTCCGGTGCATCACCTGCTCTTCGCGGCCGGCGCCCCGCAAGCGCTGGTAATGACCAGCGCCAATCGCTCCAGTGAACCGATTGCCTACGAAGATGCCGATGCGCTGGATCGCCTCTCCGGCATCGCCGACGCCTTTCTG
>DASYYO010000129.1:0-3768 GCA_035933805.1 Acidobacteriaceae bacterium
GGCTTCCTGATCCTGTTCAACGGGCGCAGGTACGCGGAACTTACCGGCAGGGATGCAGCGGCATTAGGAAAAGCCGACGCGGCAGACGCGATCGCCGCGGCCCGCAGGGAGGGCTTCCCTCGCGGAGCCGTCCTGTTTCTCGATCAGGAAGAAGGCGGCCGATTGCTCCCTGAGCAGAACGCATATCTCTACGCATGGGTAGACCAGGTGCGGCAATCGGAGTACAGGCCGGGGGTCTATTGTTCAGGGATCGAGGCCGGCTCGGGTTCCGGCCGCATCTCCACGGCGCAGGATATCGTGAGCCATGAAAAAGAGACACCGCGCCGTTCCGCGATTGCCCTCTGGGTGTTCAACGACCAGTGCCCGCCGTCGCCCGGCTGTGTGCTTCCCCATACGGCGCTCTCTCCGGGGATGAGCGGGTCCACCCAGGCGCGGGTGTGGCAGTACGCGCTTTCTCCCCGGCGGCCGGAGTTCGCCCGCCAGTGCGCGGCCACCTATGCCGCCGACGGCAACTGCTATGCGCCGGGAGTTCCTCCGGGCAGCCGAAGCTTCGTCGATCTGAATGTCTCTGAATCGGCCGATCCTTCCGCGGGCCGCTAATCAGGCCGTTCAGCGGAAGGATCGATCCGTCTTACTGGGCAGACGGCGTGAGGGTGAGATCGTTTGCCAGGCGGAAGGTGACGACGGACTCCGCGGGAAGAGAGATATCGCGATTTCCGGTAAAGGCCGCGCCCAGAGTACCGGCGCCACCGCCGGCAAGTCCGCCGACCAGCAGTCCCACTCCTCCGGTGGCCACTCCGCCAATCAGCATGCCCAGCCCGGCGCCTCCGCCGATGAGCGCAGCGCTGCGTTTTCCTTTGCCCTTCTTGCTCCGTGTGAGATCGGAGGTCTCGACGCGATAGTCCGTGCCGTTGATGTTCAATCGCGTCAAGGTCAGCTCAAGGATCGAGCGGCCCTTGAATCGCCCGCGTTTCCGTGCTGCCAGGACCTCTCCCATAGCGCCGGAACCTGAGGGGATGGCGACCGTATTGTCAACGACGACCGGGTCGCTGACCGTTCCTTCGAACCGCTGGCCCGCAACCACGTGCTTGACGTCGATCGTCTCGCTCAGGCGTACGTCGAGCCGCGCCCCGCGGGGCACGGTCAGGCCCACGGGAACGGGCGACGGTCTCGATTGGGAAGAGGCTGCACCTGGGGCCTGGCCTGGAGCTGCGATCCCGGCGCGTGGGCTGCCTGCGCCGGCCATCGGCGGGGCGGCCGCTGCAGCCGGAGGAGGGCCAGCCGGACCGGGGGCGGGCTCGAGAGACTGGGATTGCGACGCCTGACTGGGTGCCGGGCTTTTCTTGCACCCACTGCTGAAGAGAAGCAAGAGCGCCAGGAAAACCATTGGGGTGAGAACGCGGGGGGAAATCTTCATGAAGCCTGAACTCCTTGAATTGCTGGAGGTTGCCGGACGGGATGGAAATCCTTAGCAGGATATCGCGTCCGCCGGATCACACCCGGGCCACTTTAGGGCCATCCCGGGATCCAACAAAAGTGTCATGCTGCTCGGAGCGGAGCAAGGAGGAGCCTTGGAGGACCGGAAAGTACAGAACGGGACGATTTATGACCTGGCCGTCAGGTTGAACAACGGAGGGGTGCAATCGATGGGCGAGTATCGGGGCAAGGTATTGCTGATCGTCAACGTCGCCTCCAAGTGTGGATTTACCCCGCAATATGGCGATCTGGAGCAGATCTACCGCCGGCTTCGAGAGCAGGGCTTGGAGATCCTCGGCTTCCCCTGCGACCAGTTCGGGCATCAGGAGCCTGGCCCCGACGCAGAAATCAAGGAGTTCTGCGATCGGAACTACGGCGTCTCATTTCCGCTATTCGCCAAAATCGAGGTCAACGGCTCCAGGGAGGATCCGCTGTACACCTTCCTCAAACACAAGAAGGGCGGCCTCTTCACCCGGGCGATCAAGTGGAACTTCACCAAGTTCCTGATCAGCCGCCAAGGCGGTGTCATCGGCCGATACTCGCCGGGAACGGCTCCGGCCAAATTGGTCAAAATGATCGAAGAGGAGTTGGCGAAGCAGGTGTAAAACCAGCGCCGCAAGAGCGATCTGCGCTTCGGCGCCTCCTGTTTCGAAGAGTGATCTTTCGGCGGCAATATCCTGACAAAAGACTTACACCGGCCAGACATATGCGGAACGCTCCGCGACCTAGCATGAGTCGCTGGACTACGGCCTTTCAAGGCCGCGGCCAAGCGAAAAACACTGCGGAAATGGAGCGAAACGTATGAAAGTCTGGAACAGAACCATCAGACGTTCTTTGAGAGCGAATTCCGGCGTCAACGGGCGCGGCCTGATCCAGGGGAAGAATCTCCTGAGGCGGCGTGCATTCTTGAAGGGGTTTGGCGCCTTCGGCGCAGGCGCAACTCTCTTCGCATCCCCGTTCATGCTGGCCAGGGCCGCGGACGGAGAAGAGGGAAGCGGCACGCTGACCCGGGGCGATGCCGCTATTCTGCGATTCCTCGCTGCGGCGGAGATCCTCGAAACCGATCTCTGGCAGCAGTACAACGAGCTCGGCGGGATTCAGGATGACGAGGTTCCGGGAGGAAGCGGCAGCCCGCCTTATGTCGCGGCTCTGGAGCAGCTCGATGGCGACATGCCACAGTACATTCACGACAATACGGAAGACGAGTTCACGCACCAGAACTTCCTCAACGCCTACCTGGCAGCGAAGGGCGCCGAGACAGTCAACCTGGACGAGTTTCGCACCCTGCCCGGCAGCAAGGCTTCCGGTGCTCAGCAGATCGGGCGGCTGACAAACCTCATGCAGCTGACGGTGGACACGAGTTGGTGGACCCGATACCGCAGCCGCACGGAAAACCCCGATCTCGATCCATCCTTCAAGTTTCCTCAGGCTGTTCCTGGGTTGAGCGCGGGAAAATTTCCGGCGATTCCGCGCAGCGACGCGGATCTGACCCCGGATGCGCACCTGCAGGCGATCGCCAACACGGCGGGGTTTCATTTTGCATTTATTGAGCAGGGCGGGACGAGTCTTTATCCGTCGCTGGCGCAGAGGGTGACCCATGTCGAGGTCTTGAGAATCCTGCTCAGCATTGGCCCCACCGAGATGGCGCATTTCCAGACATGGCAAGACAAAGCCGGCAATGCGAAGCCACTCACCGATCCGACGAATGGCCTCGTCTTTCCTGATCTGAATGCCTCCCCGTTCGGCGGTGAGGATTTTCAGACGAACCTGATCATGCCGGAGCCGGCCCCCTTCCTCGACCGGAAGTTCCCGGTGTGTTCGGTCATCCGGCCGACGGAGACCAAGGGAGCGGCGATGGGGGCTCTCAACGCTCTGGCTTCCGATGGGCTGTTCCTCGGCCAGTCGAAGCACTTCTTTGCCCTGCTGCGCGATTTAGCGGAAGACGCGGACGAGGCCCAACGCGATGGGAGCGAGAGGTAACCACAAGCCGCCCGTGGTTCCCGAAAAGGTGGGAGACCAGGTTCAATTCGCCC
Source organism: Acidobacteriaceae bacterium (assembly GCA_035933805.1). Classification (GTDB taxonomy): domain Bacteria; phylum Acidobacteriota; class Terriglobia; order Terriglobales; family Acidobacteriaceae; genus PALSA-350. The sequence goes on from DASYYO010000129.1 coordinate 3,510, forward strand.
GGGCTTCTGTGGGATCCCACCGATTCGCAAAAGAGCCGCAAAAGATGGGCCGCCAGAGCTCCTCACGATTCCAGCATGAGGTTGTGGTGCGATCCTCCATCCCCTGGAAGTGAATTTTCTTGCCAGATCCGTACTGCATGAAATACCGTGTGGGCGGTTCTCGCGGGCGATGATAGATCACCGTTTCCGCCAGGGGAAAAATTCATGAAGAAGCTCTGGAAATCCGCCGCTTTCGCCTTACTCTTTGTCCTTTTAGCCG
>DASYYO010000151.1:0-1511 GCA_035933805.1 Acidobacteriaceae bacterium
TGGCCAGACTCTTACGAAAGTTCCCGACACGTCTCACCAATACGAAGCAACGGCTTCTCCAGCCGATAGAAAGGAGGTTCCGAAGCCAAACCTTTCACGACGGAGAAGCCGTTGCGGTTCGAGCGTATGTCAGGACTAGACGAAGAGCAACTCGACGAACTTGAATGCCGCGTGAGCGGACTGCTCGAAGAACCATGGGATAAAGAAGAAGGGCGTCCGCGGGAACTGACCTTGCGAGAAGCGCTCATCGTTACCTGCGGATACATGCGGCAGAATATCATCGAGGATGTATGGGCCGAAATCTTCGACGTCGCCCAGTCGACAATATCGCGGTACATCACATTTCTCACACCATTCGTCGAGAAGGCAACAGAAGGGGACCGGCCAGCGGAGGAGGACGCAGCCGAGACCACCAGGAACACGATCGCACTGGTAGACGGCACGCTCTGGCCGTGCTGGTCCTGGGACGGCGAGAGCAAGCTGTGGTCGGGGAAATACAAAACCACCGGGCATGGCTCGCTGATCGTCACGAACCTTCAAGGCCGCATAACATTCGTTTCCGAACCCGTTACCGGCAATCGGCACGATATGGCAAAGCTGAAAGGATCAGCTGTCGAGAAAATCCTGGCGAAGGCAGGAGGCGTGTTCGGCGACAAGGGCTTCATCGGCACCGATTACATCACCACTCCTATCCGCAAGCCGGAATGCCGAGAGCTCTTGCAATGGGAACACGAGTGGAATAATCGGGTGAGTTCCTTCCGCGCGCCAGTCGAGCGGGCCGTTGCCAGCCTGAAGACGTGGCGGATTCTCTTCACCGACTATCGCCGCCCGCTGAAGACTTTCAACTCATCGTTCCATGCTGCAATTGGACTCTACTTCTTCAAAGAGACTTTTGCATAAGCCTCTATGTCTGGTTGACGAGCAGCGATAACGCCCAGATCCGGGTGATCTGCAGCCACCAGCGGACGCATCTCCCCACCGTGCGGGTAATGGTGAGCAAGTGCAGCCCGTGTATGGCTGCCAGCCCCGGGGGGAAACGGCCGCCTGCGCAGGCGGTCAGCGATCGGACGGGCTCCTACGCGGTCCGGTCCCGTGGCGGGGCAGGTTCCCAGCCGTCTGCGGCGGGCCAGATACCCTCCGGCGTAGCCTGTTTCTTCCGGCCGAGCAGCCGGAAGATCCCGAAGCCGGCAGTCACGAGCAGGGCCAGCCGCACATACCAGGGGGTGCCTTCCAGGACCCGGGCAGCCTTCTTGATCAGAGCGAGCACCAGGCCCACGAAGACGATCAGGGCGACCACGATCGCGCCGGGCAACTGCGAGGTTGCGAACGCATGCTGCAGGAAGCCGTTGTGGTGGTCATGCTGGCCGGGGCGGTAACGCCCGGCCAGCATGATGGCCAGCGGCGCTGCCCGCGGGAAAGACGTCACCGGCTCAGTCATCGGGATCGGGGTCATCGGTCGGCGCGGGCGGGGCCGCTGCCGCCCGGGTTGCGGGATGGCGTGGGGAGCGCTG
>DASYYO010000159.1:0-4077 GCA_035933805.1 Acidobacteriaceae bacterium
CGGGAAATTTATCAGGGGCAGAGGGGGGCCTATGGCGGGATCGGCGGGACCATCCGAACTGAACTTGGACGAGATCGACTGCGAGATTCTGGCCGAGCTTCAGGCCAATGCGCGCATTGCCTTCGCGGAGCTCGGACGGCGGGTCGGATTATCCACTCCGGCAGTTATCGAGCGGGTTCACCGGTTGGAGGAGAGCGGCGTTATTCTCGGCTATCGCACCCTGGTCGATCCGGCAAAGGTAGGTCTTCCGGTACGCGCGTTTGTCAAAGTGACGGTGGCCGGAGACAAGCTCGCGAAGTTCGCCTCAATCGTGCAGAATCTGCCTGAAGTCCTGGAGTGTCATCGGGTCACCGGGGCTGAGTCCTTCCTGGTTCAGGTCGCGGTACGCGATGTGAGGCACATGGAAGAGGTGATCGATTCCATGATGCCCTATGTGGCTACCAATACCTCCATGGTTTTGGCCTCCCCGGTTCCCTGGAACAGCATCCTGCCGGCGACACGTTATAGCGAGAAACGGCGGGCGCGCAAGCCGGCGATGGACTAAGAGGCGCTCGGGCACCGGGAGCCTCCGGCCGCCGTTTCGAATGTGCGGTCCCACCGGCGAGAGCCGGCCTCAACGCCTGGGCGGAACAGAATAAGCTTGTGTGTATGACCAGTGTTCTCCGTGCCCTGCCTGCTGCGCTGATCTGTTTGCTGATGTTCAGAGCAAACGCCGCTCAACCGCCGCGCCCGGCGTACGATCCCTTGAAGACCTTTGCCCCGCTCACTCTGCCTGAGGCGGTCAACCGCTACCGCGCGAGCGACGGCGCTCCGGGTCCGGAGTATTGGCAGAACACGGCCGATTACGAGATTCACGCGAATCTGGACCCGGACGCGAAGCAGTTGAGCGCGGACGAGGTGATCACCTACACGAACAACAGCCCCGATCGGCTTCCCAGCTTGTGGTTACAACTGGACCAGAACACCTATCGGAGAGATGCGCGCGCGGTCCCCGCAAACGATCGTCCGCGGGGCGGATTTACCGGGGGATTCATCCTCGAATCGATCGAGGTCGAGCAGGGATCGAAGACTCTGCGCGCGCAACCTATCGAATCCTCTTCGGCGACTGCGACGCCGGAGCCGCCGGCAGCAGGCTCTGCCACCGCCGCTCCCCGCTATCTCTTCTCCGACACCCGCATGCAGATTCAGCTCTCGGAGCCGCTCAATCCTCGCGGCGGACGGCTTCGCCTGCACATCCAGTATCACTACGTGATTCCCGGCGTCTTCGGCGACCGCACCTCCTGGGGCAGATCCCGGAATGGCGAGATCTACGACATCGCCCAGTGGTACCCGCGCATGGCGGTCTATGACGATCTCCATGGATGGGACACTCAGCCGTATCTGGATGCGGAGTTTTATCTCGAATATGGAACTTTTGATTATTACGTCAAGGCGCCGTGGGACATGATTGTGGCCGGTTCGGGGCAGCTTGAGAACCCTCAGGAGGTGCTGACGCAGGCCGAGATGCAGCGGCTTGAGCATGCACGCGTCAGCGATCGAACGGTTACCATCCGCGGCGCCGCGGAGGTTGCCGATCCGGCCAGCCGGCCGCAGCGCTCAGGAGACCTGACCTGGCACTTCCATCTGGAGAACGGCCGCGATGTTGCCTTCAGCGCATCGAGGGCTTTTGTCTGGGATGCTGCGCGCATCCGCCTTCCGAACGGCGGCCAGTCGATTGCCATGTCCTTTTATCCGGCGGAGAACGGAGGAAGCGACGCGTGGGGCCGCTCGACCGAATACCTGAAGCATGCTGTCGAGGAGTTTTCACGGCGATGGTTCCCCTATCCGTATCCGGCAGCGATCAACGTGGCCGGCCCCACGGACGGTATGGAATATCCGGGAATTGTCTTTGACGGCGTCTCCGATCGGGGCAAAACGCTCTTCTGGATCACGGCCCATGAGATCGGGCACACCTGGTTTCCCATGATCGTCGGTTCCAATGAGCGCCGGAACGCCTGGATGGACGAAGGCTTCAACACGTTCATCGACGTTTATGAATCGGAGGCGTTCGAGGGAGGTGTATACGGGCCAAAGCGAGATTCCGAATACTCGGCTGGGGGCGAGCCGGCCGAGACCATCCTCAAACTTCTCGACGACCCCGATGCGCCCCCGATCATGACCCGCGCGGATGTGATTCCGCAGAAGATCTATCACACCGTCAGTTACTTCAAGACCGCGTACGGGCTGGTGCTCTTGCGCGAGCAGATCCTCGGACCGGAGCGCTTCGATTGGGCGTTCCGCAACTACATCCAGGAATGGGCATTCAAGCACCCGTCTCCATCGGACTTCTTTCGCGCGATGGAGAGTGAAGGCGGCGAGGATCTCTCATGGTTCTGGCGCGGCTGGTTCATGAACAACTGGACGCTCGATATCGCCGTCCAGAAGGCGAGCTATATTAACGGGGATTACCGGCAAGGGGCGCAGGTGACGATTGCAAACCTTGGCCAGCTCGTGCTGCCTGTCATCGTGCAGGTGAACTTTCAGGACAAGAGTTCTACCCGCATCACGCTCCCGGTTGAAACGTGGATGCAAAAGGGCGCGTATACCCTCAAGGTGGACAGCAATCAGCCGATCGCCACCATCATCGCGGACCCCGATCGCGTGATCCCCGACGATGATCGCAGCAACAATGTGTGGAACATGCAGACCGCGGGGCATTGAGCGCTCAGGGCGGGGTGTGCCTCAAAATCCGTCTGCTTTGCCGAAGGTGTGCCTGCTGTCATGGCCGCCCAGCAACTCGTGCGTCATGGGATCGACCTCGATGCACTCTCCGTCGCCCCAGGTCTCCGGCGAGGCCGTCACCGCGTAGCCCATGGATCGCAGAGCGGTGATCTTATCCGCGGGCATGAACTTGTCCACTTCCACCTGATCCGGCAGATATTGATGATGGAAGCGGGGAGCGTCGACCGCCTGCTGGATGTTCAGGCCTTCCTCGGCCACCGACAGGAAGATATTTGTCACCGTGGTGATAATTGTTGAACCGCCAGGCGATCCCAGCACCAATCGCAGCCTGCCGTTTTGGGTGACGATCGTAGGCGTCATGCTGCTCAGCGGACGCTTGCCCGGCGCAATTGCATTCGCCGGGCCCTGGATCAGACCGAACATGTTGGGGACGCCTTGCTTGGAAGCAAAATCATCCATCTCATTGTTCATGAGGAAGCCCAGTCCCTCGGCCGTCACCGAGGAGCCGAAGCCGCCATTCAAAGTGGTCGTGACTGCCACGGCATTGCCATCGCCGTCGACAACAGAGTAGTGCGTGGTCTCCTTCGGCTCTGTACGCATGTCGCCGGTTGCCGGCGGAGGCGGCAGAAATCCCGGAGGGCGAACCAGCGCCGCGGATGGGGTGGCAAGGCCCGGAACAATGCTTCTGCGCCATGCATCGGCGTATGGCTCGCTCATCAATTGCGCCAGCGGGATCTTTATGAAATCGGGGTCTCCGAGATAATCCATGCGATCCATAAAGGCGCGGCGGTACGCCTCGACGATCAGTTGCATCTCCTGTGGCTTCCGGTCGCCCATCTTCTTCAGATCGTATCCCTTGAGGATATTCAAAGCTTCGATCATGGCGATGCCGCCGGAAGATGGCGGCGGCGGAGCGATGATCTCGTATCCGCGATAGGACGCTTTCAGCGGATCCCGGACCACCGCCTGGTACTCGGCAAGGTCTCTGGTAGTGATCATGCCGCCGCCTTTTTGCATGTCGGCCGCCAGCTTGCGGGCAATCGCCCCATGGTAGAAATCATCCGGATGCGCGGCGATGCGCCTGAGCGTCCTCGCCAGGTCGGGTTGCCGAAAGACCTCGCCGGATTTGTAGAATTTGCCGTTTCGCTGGAAGATGCGCCTCGACTCAGCGAACTCTCCGAGCCGCTTCTCCCGGAGCATATGCGCTTCTTCCTCATTGAGGGTGTAGCCGCGGCTGGCCAGACGAATGGCCGGAGCCATCACTTGTTTCAAGCCTAATCTGCCCCATAGCTTCTCTGCCTTCACCAGGCCGGCCACCGAACCCGGCACGCCGCTCGCCTTGTATCCAACCAGGCT
>DASYYO010000166.1:0-12559 GCA_035933805.1 Acidobacteriaceae bacterium
GGGTGATCGCCCTGGCGACCACGTCCCGCGGAGCCAGCTCCAGCAGAGGGTGGTAACGCTCCATGAATCGTTCCATCCGGGAATTGCGAAGGTACGCTCCCTCTCCGCGCAGGGCCTCGGAGAGCAGGAAGCGGGGAGCTCCGGGAAGGCTCAGCGCCGTGGGATGGAACTGATAGAACTCCATGTCTGCCGTCTCGGCGCCGGCGCGGCCGGCCATGGCGATTCCATCCCCGGTCGCGACGCTCGGGTTGGTGGTGTCGCTGTAGACCTGGCCGGCGCCACCGCTGGCCAGCAATACCGCTCGCCCGAGAGCGTGCGTAACCTGTCCATCGGGGCGGAGCAGCGAGACTCCGCAGACCTCTTGATTGTGGATGATGAGGCCGGTCGAGGTTGTGTACTCCCGCAGTTCGATGTTCGGCAGCGCCCGGGCGTGTTCCAGCAGGGCTCTGGCGATCTCGCGCCCGGTCGCGTCGCCGTTGGCGTGCAGAATGCGCGAACGGCTATGAGCACCCTCCCGGGTCAACATCAGGCGGCCGTTCTTGCGATCGAAGTTCGTTCCCCAGGAGAGCAGCTCTTCCACGCGCTCCGGGCCTTCTTTCACCAGCACCTCGGCGGCGCGGCGATTGACCAGTCCGTCTCCCGCTGCAACGGTGTCTTCGAGGTGAAGGTAAATGTCCTCTTCTCCACCCAGAGCGACGGCGATGCCCCCCTGGGCATATTGAGTGTTCGATTCTCCCAGCGCCTCCTTGGTGATCACGACCACCCGGCCCGCCTGAGAAAGCTCAACTGCGGCTCGGAGCCCCGCAATCCCGGCGCCGATAACCACAAAGTCCGTGACTTCCGTCAAGCCCATCGTTTGAGAGTATCACCGGGGACGACCGGCCTTCATCCCCTCCGGCGTGCGATAGGATAAGCGTAACCGTGCGCACGATCAACGTCTTAACCAGTTCGGGCAAGTACAGCGTTTCTATCGGGAGCGGCTTGCTGGATTCGCTTTCCGCCCGCCTGCGAAGACTCTTCGGCCAGAAGAGCCTTCGCATCTTCGTTCTTACGTCGCCCGAGATATGGTCGCTTTGGGGCGAGCGCTTTCTCGCGTCCTTCACCTCTGCGGAGCAGCCGACGGTGCTCTTTCTGCCGAGCGGCGAGCGCTACAAGCGCCTCGCCGAGATCGAGCGTTTGGGTTCGGAGATGCTGAGCGCGGGAGCCGATCGCGCCTCCCTGCTCATCGCCTTTGGCGGCGGAGTTGTCGGAGATGTTGGCGGTTTTCTCGCCGCCACCTATATGCGTGGAATCGACTACGTTCAGATGCCGACGACTTTCCTGTCCCAGGTTGACTCCTCGGTCGGCGGAAAGACGGGAGTGAACCTGCGCGCGGGGAAGAACCTGATGGGGTCCTTCTATCACCCACGCGCCGTCTTCGCCGATATCGGCCTGCTGGCCACGCTTTCGCAGCGCGAGCTGCGCGCCGGCTTCTACGAGAGCATCAAAGCGGGCCTGATTCGGGACTCTGCCCTCTTCCGCTCCATGGAAGCCAACGCCCGCAGTCTCGATCACCGCGATCCGCACGCCATGGAAAAAGTTGTCGCCGCGTCCGTGCGCATGAAAGCTGAGGTCGTCGGGCTGGACGAACACGAGTCGGGTCTGAGAATGATTCTCAACTTCGGGCACACGATCGGCCATGCCATCGAGGCCACCAGCGGCTTTGGGGTAATGCTGCATGGCGAGGCAATCGCATGGGGAATGCTCATCGCTCTTCGAATCAGCAGTACGCGGCGGTGGCTCAAGCCCGAAGAGGCGGCGCGAGCGGAGAAGTTGATCCGCTATTTTGATCCCCCGGCCTTGCCCTCGCTGCGCCGCGAGCGTTTGCTCGAAGCCGCGGCTAAAGATAAGAAGAATCGCTCAGGGGTGCGCCGCTTTGTGCTGCTGAAGGGGATTGGTAAGGCAGTTGTTGCAGAAGACGTCTCGGATGCGGAGGTGCTGGAGGCGCTCGACTCAATTCTGGGCGCGAAAGAGAGCAAAGGCAACCGTGGCGGCGCCTGAACCCACCACTCCCGGAACTCGTCCCGCGGGAACGCACGATGAGCAAAGCGCCGCACTGGCAGTACAGGAGATGTTTGACCGGATCGCCCCCCGCTACGATCTGCTCAACCATGTTCTCTCCCTGAACATCGACCGGATCTGGTGGCGGCGAACCGCGCGCCGCTTCCGTTCGATCCTGAGCCGGCCGGAGGCGCAGGTCCTCGACGTCTGCTGCGGCACCGGCTACATGGCGCTCGCGCTGCTGCGGCTACGGCCAAAGGAAGGACGGCCGGTGCTGGCTGCGGACTTCTCCCACCAGATGCTGATTCGCGGCGCTGCCCGGCTCGTCTCCCGAGGAGCGATCCCCTTCGAGGCAGACGCCCTCCATCTTCCCTTGCCGGCCAATTCCGTCGATCTGATTACAACCGCATTCGGCTTCAGAAACCTGGCGAACTACAGCAACGGACTTGCGGAGTTCCATCGCGTGCTTCGGCCGGGCGGCGAACTGGGCATCCTGGACTTCAGCGAGCCCAGGGGAGCGCTGGGAAGGCTCTACTCGCTCTATTTCCGCCGGGTGCTGCCCAGAGTGGGCTCCCTGCTCTCCGGCGTCTCAGGAGCATACGAGTATCTTCCCTCCTCTGTACATAGGTTCCCCGCGCCCGATGAGATGCTCCTGACCATGCGGTCCGCAGGCTTTACCCAGGCCTCGTGGACACCCTACAACTTTGGCGTAGCGGGCCTGTATCGGGGCGCGAAGCGGTAGCATTTCGAAGACACCGGCTGTAGGCTTTTCTAGAGAGGATGCGACAAACCTGTCACGATCGGCCGGCTTGCCGCCGCACGGACAACAACAGGAGGGATGGCCCGAATGCGCGCATGGGCGAAGTGGATCAAAGATCAGCAGTATGATTTGCTTTCGGAGAGCGGCCACCATGTTCCGGCGGACGCAAGTTCCACCCACCAGGCTGGCCCAAGTCCTATGGAACTGGTGCTGACGGCTCTTTGCGCGTGCACCTCTGCCGACGTGGTCGCCATTCTGAGCAAAAAGCGTGAGCCGTTCACCGGGCTGACAGTTTCGGCTGTCGCGGAGCAGGCGGCGGAGCCGCCGCGGGTGTTCAACCGGATTCAACTCACCTATCGCATCTCCGGCAATGTCTCGGAAAAAGCGATGGAAGATGCGGTTTCCCTCTCCAAGAACAGATACTGTTCTGTTTCGAAGATGCTGGAGAAGGCGGCAACGATTGAATCCATGATCGAATATGTTCATTAAAACCTTGACCTATGATCCTGCAGAGAACACCTAGACTTCGAGCAGCCGCAGCATCCTGCCAGGAGCCGCTCGCCCTGCTGCTCTCAACCGGGCCCCGCCACCCATGGCCCCGGCGCCGGTCATGATTCGCTTTTTCCGCCTGGTTCTCGCGGTCATGGTGCTGGCCATCGTGGCGCTGCTCTCCGCGGTCACAACCATGCACTTCGCTATCCACGGGGCGGAAGTGCAGGTGCCCGACCTGGCTGGGCTGACGATAGCGGAAGCCGTGCGCAAGACAGCCAATGAAGGCTTGAATCTGAGCGTGGACAACAAGTACTACAGCGCCGATCTTCCCGCGGGACGGGTGCTGTCCCAATCGCCAGCGCCGGGTACTGTGGTGAGGCGCGAGTGGCGCATGCGGGTGACCGAGAGTCTCGGCCCGCAGCGGGTCACGATTCCAGACGTGGTCGGCCAACCGGAGCGTGTTGCGGCGATCGAAGCACGCAGGCTGGGACTGGAACTGGAAGAGACGTCACAGATGCCGTGGACCACTGCTCCTCCCGGTACGGTCATCGCGCAAAATCCGCAGAAAGGGGCGGAGGGCGTCGCCCGTCCCAGCATCAGCCTGCTGGTGAGCACGGCGCCTCCTGCGGCCGGCAGCGCATTTGTAATGCCACAGTTCGTCGGCATGCCGTACTCGACAGCGGCCGCATTGATTGCCCAGGCGGGATTCAAACTGGGTCCCATGGTGGACGATGACAGCGCTCCGGAAGACACCGTCCATCCCGACCAGCCGGCGCCTCCCCCGGGCATCATCATGACCCAGACGCCAGCGGCGGGTCATCGCGTGGACGGTTCTACTTACATCGCACTGACCATCTCGCAGTAGAAAAAGCCGCCGACGGCAGGGGCGCGAACGGCATGGGCGGGTTCAGCCCTCGCGCGTGAGCAGCGCGGCAAAAAAGCCATCGAAGGGCTGGAGCCCGGGGATCGTCCGGAGAAATTCTCCCTTCGATCCGGTGCGCAAAAGCGACTCAGTGCTTCCCGGGAGCAGAATGCCTTGGCGCTCCAACTCCCCCATCGGATCGGCCCAGGAGCGCAGCCGGAATCCCCCGCATAGCTCCAGAGCACGCGCGACCACGCGCTCGTTTTCCTCCGGCTCCAAAGAGCAGGTCGAATAGACGAGCCGGCCCCCTTCGGCCACAGACTTCATTGCCGACGTGAGAAGGCGGACCTGGCGAGCCTGCTGGCGTCCAAGATCCTCAAGATCGAGGCGATGGCGAATCTCCGGATTGCGCGCCAGGGTTCCCGTTCCGCTGCATGGCGCATCGCACAACACCAGGTCGAACTGCCGGTCGAACTCAGCTGTCGTAAGATCGACGGCGCGATAGGAGATGCGCTCCGCTCCTCTTTGTCCGCTGAGAAGCTTGCGCATAGATTGAAGACGGTTGGGGCGGATGTCGCAGGCGAGAATCGAGGCTTGCGGGTTCCTCTCGGCCAGGATCGCAGTCTTGCCTCCAGGAGCGGCGCAACAATCCAGAATCGCAGCTCCCTGCCCGGCCAGCTCGGCGATCAACTGAGAACCTTCGTCCTGAATCCGTACCAGCCCCTGGGCAAACGCCCGGGTTGCGGAGATGTCGCCCTGCACAACCCGACGTGCGCGCTCAAGGAAGGTGGCCGGTTCCAACCGGATGCCTTCCTCCACCAAAGCTGCCTCCGCATTCGGTTGGATCAGGCGAATGGTTGCCGGCGGAGGATACTGATCGAACCGGCAGATCGCGGAAGCCGCCTGCATTCCATACGCGTCCACCCATCGGGCCACCATCCATGCGGGATGGGCATAGACCCGCGCGATGTCTTCCGGGAAGCGGAATCGCAGCGGGGCGGCGCCAAGCTTGGGAGCGTCCACCAGTTTGCGCAAGACAGCGTTGACCATCCCGGCAACGTGGGGATTTCCCGACTCTTTGACGAGTTCGACACTTTCGAAGATTGCCGCGTGCGGTGGGATACGGTCGAAGAGCAAGAGTTGCAAGGCTCCCAGCTCGAGCGCCACTTCGACCGGCTCGGCAAGAGGGTTCGCCTGGGTCAGAAGTCCGCCGATCCGCTCATCCAGGACGAGCTGCCATCGAAGTGTTCCCATCACCAGCGCGGTCGCCAGGTTCCGGTCGGCGGAGGAGAGGAGGGAGACTCGCTTTGAGCGGAGCAGATCGTCGCTATGCGTTGCCGGTCTCAGCCTCAATTCACAGAGAAGATCGAAGGCCGCACGCCGGGCCGGAGCGATACGGCTCTTTCCGCCGGGTTCGCTCCTGTGCCTTTTAGGATCCAAGTCTTTCCCCGGGAAGAAGCATGGCTCCGTGCAGAAAATCGGCAGCGGGCAGCCGCTTTTTGCCTTCCAATTGGACCTCAAATAACTCCAGCGCGCTGCCATTGCCGGCGACGACGAACATCCGTCCCCGCTCAACCAGGATGCTCCCCGGAGGGGTAAACGCTGCCATTCTATCCATGGGCATCAGACGGTGCAGGGTGAGCTTTCTCCCCCGGAAGAAGGTAAAGGCTCCCGGCCACGGCTGAAAGCCTCTCCAGCGGTTGTAGATCTCATTGGCGGACCGGTTGAAATCGATCATCGCATCCTCGCGCTTGAGGATCGGAGCTAAAGAAGCAGCCGAATCATCCTGCGGAATCGGCTGGATGGAGTTGGTTCGCAGCGCCTCAAGGGTATCGACCATCAGGCTCGCACCTGATTCCGCCAGCAGAGGAAAGAGATCCTCCGCAGTCTGGTCGGGCGCGATAGCCAGCTCGCGCTGCAACAGGATGTCCCCGGTGTCCAATCCCTCATCAATCCGCATCGTCGTGGTTCCGGTGATGGCTTCTCCATTGGCGATCGCCCACTGAATCGGCGCCGCACCGCGATACTTCGGCAGGAGCGAGGCATGGAGGTTGAGATTGCCGAGCCGTGGAAGCTCGAGCATCCATTTGGGGATGATTCGTCCATAGGCGACCACGATGATCGCGTCCGGCTGGATGCCTTGCAGACGCTCTGCAAACTCCGGATTGTTTCTGATCTTCTCCGGCTGGACGACGGGCAGCCCCTTGTCCATGGCCACGAGCTTGACCGCGGGCATCGTGAGTTCCTGGCCCCGACCCGCCAGGCGATCAGGCTGAGTCACGACCAGTTCAATCGAATGCCCCGCCTGGATCAGTTGTTTGAGGGTGGGCGCCGCAAAGCGCGGAGTTCCGCAAAAGACGAGCTTCATTGAGTCATCCGCCATTCCCTTTTCACGCCGAGGAATACTCGGCGGCGCCCTGGCGCACCCGAGAAAGCTTGGTTTACCACTCGCCGGCGCGCTGCAATTTGCGGATCCTGCGCAAAACGAAGTCTCTCTTCAGGGCGCTGATTCGAAAGATGAAGAGAATTCCATCCAGGTGATCAATCTCGTGCTGAAAGGCGCGGGCAAGCAGATCCTGCGCCTCGCGTTCAAACCAGTTGCCCTTCAGATCCTGCGCGCGGATCTTCACCTTCACCGCCCGAGAGACCTTCTCCCGGATATCGGGAAGGCTGAGACAGCCTTCCTCCTCAAATTGTTTGCCTTCGCGCAGAATCACCTCGGGGTTGATCAGAACGATCTTGTCCTCGGGGTTTTTCTGGAAGCTCAGGTCGATGACGGTCAGGCGCTTGGGGACGCCTATCTGAGGAGCCGCCAGACCGATGCCATGGGCGTCATACATCGACTCGAACATATCGTCGACCAGCGTCTTCAGTTCTTCGTCGAATTGAGTGACCGGCTCGCTTGGGCGCTGGAGAACCGGATCGGGAAATTTGACAATGGGATGGACCATGCCGCGTATCTTTCTTCTGATGAAAACAGGCTCTCCGCCGGCTTCACCGTTTCCGGGGGCCGTTCAGAATCTGCGAATCTGCTCCAGGTAGCCCTGGTAATTCCGGCATAATTCCCCAGTCGAGTCTCCGCCAAACTTATCCAGCGCAAGCTTGGCGATGACGAAGGCGACCATGGCCTCCGCCGCCACACCGGCAGCCGGCACTACACAGACATCCGATCGTTCGTAGGCCGCCTTGGTTGCCTCTCGCGTGGCATAGGAGACGGAGGCCAACGGCCGGCGCAGGGTAGAGATGGGCTTCAAATAGCCGCGCACGACAATATCCTGCCCATTCGAAACTCCGCCCTCGATGCCGCCCGCGTTGTTTCCCTCACGGGTGAAACGGGTCGGAATCCCCTCAACCGGGGCAGGAGCATAGCCGATGGCATCGTGCACGGTTGAGCCGAAGGACTCGGCGGCGGTAACACCGCGGCCAATCTCCACCGCCTTCACCGCCTGAAGAGACATGACCGCCCAAGCGAGCAGACCATCCAGACGCTCATCCCAGTTGACGTATGTCCCTAGACCGGGAGGCGCGCCGTGAACCACGACCTCGAAGATTCCGCCGATGGAATCTCCGGTGCGCAGGACCTGGTCGACCTCCGCCTTCATCCTCGCTTCGGCTTCCGGGTCTACGCAGTTCAGCAGCACCTCGCCGCGGTGTTGCAGGGAGACAATCTCGTCCCAGGCCGCGTCGCGCTCCAGTGCCGCATGCCCGACCCGCACCACATGGCTCGCAACTTCAATGCCGAGCGGCTTTAAGAGCAGCTTCGCCAAGGCTCCGGCCGCAACCCGGGCGGTGGATTCGCGAGCGGAGGCCCGCTCCAGAACATAGCGCGCATCCGGAAAATCGTATTTGAGAGAGCCGGCAAGATCCGCGTGGCCCGGCCGGGGCGAAGCCACAGCTTTGTGCTTTGCCGGATCGCCTGTTTCGACCGGCAGGATCTCGGTCCAGTTTTTCCAATCGTGGTTGTCGATCTCGATGGCCACCGGCGAACCGATGGTCTTGCCGTGCCTCACCCCCGAGAGGATGTGCGCGCGATCCTGCTCGATTCGCATGCGGCCGCCGCGGCCGTAACCCTGCTGGCGCCGCCAGAGTTCGCGATCGATAAAATTCGGGTCGACTTCCAGCCCCGCAGGCAGTCCGGAAAGGAGAGCGATCAGGCTTTCGCCGTGAGATTCACCAGCTGTTGAAAAACGTAGCATTCGATGTTGTCTGAACTCTGATTGTAAAGCATTTCCTGAAGGAAGCAGGCGAGCGGCAGGCTGATCTGGAACAGGACTTAGCCGCGGGCCAGCCAATCATACTGCTCCGCGGTCAGCGGAGCGACGGAGAGCCGGCCTTGCCGGAGCAGCGGAGAGCCCTCAAAGAGGGCCTGCTGCCGGATCGAGTCGAGCGTCTTCGGATGCGCCAGACGGCGCACCGCCGCGATACGCACCAGAGGCTTCTTCGGGTCGGAAGCATCGACGGAGACCACGCGCGCCAAACCGACAGCCGCCTTCTCTTTGCCGGTGTGATAGAGGACGAGATGCTCCCCTTTCTTCATACCAGCCAGGTTCCTGACCGCTTGCGGATTGGCAACGCCCGTCCAATCGGTCTCTGCCTCGCGCTCGAGATCGTCGTAGGAATATGCATCCGGCTCGGTTTTCAGCAGAAAGGGCATTGGCATCAATCCTCGGAGCCTGATTTGGAAGCCTCGGGAAAGAAGGCGGCCGTATTCAACAGAGTGCGATCCATGGATCGCACCCATTCCGTCATTTCAGCAGCCGGGCGTCCCTGCTCCTGATGGCGGGCGAATTCATTCCGCATGGTCTGCATCTTGGCATCCATCTCATCGAGGTAATGAAAGAGGACCGCCTCGGGAATCATGGGCAGCTTGGGCGATCCGAACTCCAGCTTGCCATGATGGCTCAGCACCATATGCTCCAGCAGAATGCGCAGCTCGGCGGGAAAATCGGGAAGGCCCGCGAGTTTTCTCTCGATCATCGCGATCCCGAGGGTAATGTGTCCGAGGAGCTGACCGGAAAGAGTATAAGTGAAGCTCGTACCCCAGCTCAGCTCCTGCAGCTTTCCGATGTCATGCAGAATCGCGCCGGTAAGCAGCAGATCGCGATTGATCTCAGGGTAATGGCTGGCCGCAGCCTCACAGAGCCGCAGCAAAGAGACGACGTGCTCGAGGAGACCGCCGATCCAGGCGTGATGAAGGCTCTTCGCGGCCGGAGCGCGGCGAAACGCCTCGGCAATCTCGTCATCCGCCAAAAAGGAAAGCAACAGCGCCTTCAGGTGGGGATTGGAAAAGCTCTCGACGCAGGCCTTCAGCTCGGACCACATCTGCTCGACGTCGAAGATCGTTCGAGGCAGATAATCTGCCAGCTCGATCTCCTCGTCCCCGGCTCGGCGAATCCTGTCGAGGGTGAGCTGATATCGCCCGTTGTAGCGGCTAACCTCGCCGCGAACCTTCACGATGTGTCCCTGCTCGAATTGGCCGGCACACTCGGCGAAGTTGTCCCACATTCTGCACTCGATCTGGCCGGTCCGGTCGCCAAGCACGACGGCGAGGTATTGGCCGCCGTCCTTCCTGCTCCGCAGCTGCTTGGCGGCAACCGCAAAGTAAGAGACGATTGGCTGATTCTCGAACTTGAATACGTCGGCGACGTAGACGTCTTTCATGGGCCTGCGGTCGTCCCCTCTTGCCAAGCTCGCTCTTGCTATTGCGGGACGCTGTTGGCGGGCGTCCCGCTGGCCGGCTGGGAAGCAGGAGGCGGCTCAGACGTCGTACTGCTCTGCGGCTGATAGGGCTGGGGAGTCTGCTCCGGCGCCTTGGGCCTGGCGGAGTAGCGGGTTTTGGGGCCCTTCTCTTTTGTCTTCTTTTTGGCCGTCTGATCCGCCAGACCGAGCGGAGCCGACTGAACCTTCTGCGTCGCCAGTTCGTCCGGAGTAGGGCCGCCCGCGGTCTCGTCCGCAGCTGCGGGCTTTTGGACCTTCGTCTTCTTCACAGCCGGACGATCGCTGAACCGGGTCTTCCTCTGCTTGGTTTGGGTCTCGGTCTCCGCGCCGATGGTGCCGTCCGGGTTCACAGTATGAATATCCGGATTCACCATCGCTGCTGTAGTCTGCGCCGGCGCCTCCTTGGCAGCCAGAGCCGACCCGCTTTGTGCGGAGGGCAGAGATTCGCGGGGAGCCTGTCCGAAACGGATCTTCTCCCTCTTACCCGGCTTCTGGTCATTCTTGCTGGCTACCTGGACCGGCTTTTGAACGGGAGCCGCGGGAGCAGCCGCAGGCTGCTTAGCGGCAGAACTCGCAACTTGCGTGTTCTTCGCGGCGCTGCGATCTTTGCCGCGGAATCGCGTGCGGGCAAACTTCTTCTTTTTCTTCGGCTGCGGGGGCTCGTAGGCGGTGTAGGTCGGATGAATCTCGTTGGGGCTGGCGCCACTGTCCACGTAACCGGGCTTGATCTCGAGATAGGCCGCTTCCCGCAGCTTGGTCAGATACTGGCGCAGAGCGGGCTGCATGTGTTCCATGAAGACAGCTTGTTCTACCTGCGGTTCTACATCCTTGAACGATGCGCTGCTCGGAATATGCTGGGCAACCTGAAGGATGACGAAGCCCTGCTTGGTGCGGATCGGCTCAGTAAACTCGCCCGCTTTGAGGCTGAAGGTCTTCTCTTCAAGAACCGGGGCAAGCATTCCCCGGCGGAAGTCCCCAAGGTCCCCTCCGCGGTCCGCGGTGGACCCGGCGGAAGAGGTCTTCGCCAGATCTTCAAAGTTCGCGCCAGCCTTAAGTTTGGCCTCCAGGCTATCGGCGGTCGCCTGCGCCGCGGATACCTGCGCAGCACTGGCGTCAGCCGGCGTCGCGATGAGGATCTCACGCAGATGCACCGACTCAGGCTGAGCAAACTCGCTCTGGTGCGCCTTATAGTAGGCCTGGACCTCGGATTGGGTCATGTTCAGGTGGCGGCCGACCTCATCCCGCACAACCTGCTGAGTGATGATACCGTTGCGGATGTTCGCCTTGAAATCCTCATACGAGACACCCTGCGAAGCGGCAGCCTTCTCCAGATCTTCCATGGTGTCCAGATGGTTCTGCTTGCGGATGTCGTCCAGGCGGCGGATGAGCTCGGCCTCGCCGGTGATCCCAAGATCCTTGCCTTTGGAGAGCAGCAGTTGCTGGTCGATCAGATCACGCAGCAGATTTGCCTTGCGCTCTTCCATGTCCTGGGGCGGAATCCCTTGCTGCCGCCCCTCGCTCTCCAGTTGCTGCAACGATCGCTCGTAATCAGACTGAGTAATGATCTGGTCATTGACCCTGGCGACGATGTCTTCCACCACGGTATTGTTCGAGGCGGCCGGCGAGGAGGTCTGAGCAGCGGCCGCCGTCTGGGCTGGCAAGGGCCGTGCGGTTAAACCTGCGCCCAGGAGGAGAACTGCCGGAAAATACAGGAATTGCGATAGGGTCATGGGTCTCGACATCTCAGGGAGAACGGGCTCAATGCTGATTCGAAGGGCTGGCTTGGAGGATTTGCCGGCATCTCGCCCGGCGTCGCCGCGGTTACCCACCTACCGAAGTTGCATTACATCCAGCGCTCCATTGTGACATTCTAATCGTCCCTAGCGTCAAATCCAATGCCGGACGCCCCACGATATGGAAAGAAGCTGCTCCCGAGGCACGGCGACTGCAATGCTATACTGGCGGGGAGGCAGAAGCCGGGCTGCGCCGCAGGATCTCAACTTTTCTCCTGTTGCTGAACACACCATGTGACCCCAGGAAATCCGTGCCCTGCACCTCCGGAGTTTGAGGGATTCTGCACTATGCCGTCACGCACTCGCCGTACCCTTTTTTCCATTCTAGTTCTGTTCGCCGCTTGTGGTGTGCTGGGTACGATCGTTAACCAGAAGGTAGGCGCGCAATCCAGCTCCGATGAGTCTACGCTGCGCGACAATCTCCGTTCTTTCACCAGCGTCTACGACCTGGTAGAGCAGAACTACGCCGAGCCCATCAATGGGGATAAGGCGGAACGCGCGATTTACGACGGAGCGATCCCGGGCATGCTGCGCGTGCTTGATCCGCATTCCAGCTTCTACGATCCCAAAGCGTACGCCAAGATGCGCGAAGACCAGCACGGCAAGTACTACGGCGTGGGCATGCTCATCCAGCCGCAGAACGTCGGCGGCGTCCAGAGGATTGTGGTCGTTTCTCCCTACGAGGGCACCCCGTCTTATAAGGCCGGCATCCGCCCAGGGGACATCATCGCCGCGGTGGACGGCAAGCCTACTGACAACATGACCTCGGAAGATGTGGCCAATCTGCTCAAGGGGCCGAAGGCCACCCATGTGCAGATCACCATTTCGCGTGAGGGGGCTGCCAAGCCACTCGTCTTCGACCTGATCCGCGACGAGATTCCTCATCCCAGCATC
>DASYYO010000176.1:0-2192 GCA_035933805.1 Acidobacteriaceae bacterium
AATGCCGGTTACTCCATCCTGATTAGCGGCCGAACTGGCGTAAGTGATGGTCGGCGTGCAGCCAGCCCCAGCGCATCCACTCCTCGTTGGTCAACGCGCCGAAGATGGGGTGAGGGCACTCCTCGGTTGGAGTTGCTGCACAGAAGCGCTCGAAGATCGCCAGCAGCCGCGCACGATCCGATTCAAAGTCCGTGGGCGGTGTTCCGCCGGCTCCCTGTTCGATCTCGGGACGGGTTGGAACTCCCTTCGGCCACCTGGTCGGAGACTTCAGCGCGAGCCACTTCACAATGCTTCGGCGCAGGGGCCCGGTCGCCGTACTGACGTCGGTCTTCTCCAGCGCGATATGGTAGGAGTCCGTCAGATGGCAGATCATCTGGCCGACCTGCATCTTTCCCCAGCGCCGGCGATCCGCGGGAGTCAGCCTCCCAATGCGGTCGACGATCGACTGCCGGTCTTTCGCAGAGAGCAGAGTCTGCATCGTATCCTCCTCGTCGCGGGGTTCTGAAGGGGATTGTATGGCGCGGCCAGCGGTTCTGCGACGCCCGGGAACCGTGGACCGGCGACGCAAGGATGATATCTGGAAAGCCCCGGCTGCGAAGCAGGGAGGCTCGGTTAAGCTGGGAGGGAAATCGCGAAGCGCGGAGGATGCAATGCACCGGCTCTATTTGATCCTGGCTTTGGCGGCTCTTCTGGCGGCGCGGCCCTCGCACGCAGCGCGCAATGTGCCGCCGCCGCGGGAGTGCACGCCGCAGGTCAACGCCAGGCTGGCAGAGGTGGTCGCCGCCGCCGGCCGGTACGACGTGGACAACGTGATGGTGTGCGGCATCACCGTGAGCTCTTCGCACCGGCAGCGCGCAGGGCGGCATGGCGCTCATGAGATTTTGCCGCTGCTGGTGAAGTTTCCGGACGGAGGCGAGCACCTGGTGGAGGTGGTGATCAACGATGATCTCGATGGAGTGATCACCGCTCCGGCGAGGGCTTCGGTCTTCGCCTACGGGCAGGCCTTTGTCCCGGATCGCGGACACTTCGCGGCCGGGATCCACGATGTGCATTGCGCCACCCACCGCGGCGCAGACAACGGGTGGGTGGTCGTCAACGGGGAGAGGTCTCCGCGGAACTGCCCATGAAGAAACTCCCGGAACGAGAGATGGGGATTGGGTCAGCGGACAGGGGAAGGCGATGTCGATGGTGGAATTGATCGCGCGAAAGAAGAGGGGAGGGGGTCTTACCGGGGAGGAGATCGCCTGGTGGATCAACGGCTACGTCGGCGGAGCGATCCCCGACTATCAGGTCTCGGCCATGCTGATGGCGATCTGCTTCTCTGGCCTTTCGCGGGAGGAGACTCTGGCGCTTACCATGGCCATGGTCCGCTCGGGAGAGACGGCTGACCTGAGCGGGATCCCGGGCGTCAAGGTGGATAAGCACTCTACCGGCGGCGTCGCAGACACGACAACCCTGATCGTCGCGCCGATCGTCGCTGCCTGCGGCGTCAAGGTTCCCAAGATGTCCGGGCGCGGCCTGGGCCATACCGGAGGCACGGTCGACAAGCTGGAATCGATCCCCGGATTCGATGCGGGGCTCTCTCCCCAGCGATTTGTGGAGATCGTCAACCGGGTCGGGCTTGCGGTCACCGGCCAGTCGGGCAACTTTGTTCCTGCGGACAAGGCGCTCTATGCGCTGCGGGATGTGACGGCGACGGTTGACTCGATTCCGCTGATTGCCTCCAGCGTGATGAGCAAGAAGATCGCCGGGGGCGCAGACGCGATCGTGCTCGATGTGAAGACGGGCAGCGGGGCTTTCATGCGCTCAGCCGAAGATGCGTTGACCCTGGCTGCGGAGATGGTGGAGATCGGCGCAGGCGCCGGCCGCAGGACTGTCGCCCTGGTGACGGACATGGACCAGCCGCTGGGCATGGCGGTGGGCAACAGCCTTGAAGTTAAAGAGGCCATCGAGGTGCTGCAGGGAAGAGCCCACGGCTCTCTGCGGGAGCTGTCGATTCTGCTCGCTGCCGAGATGCTTCAATTGAGCCTCTATCCCGAGGCCCGGGCCGCCCGCCAGGCCGCGGAAGAGGCTCTCCTCTCCGGCCGCGCCTTGCAGCGCTTCCGGGAGATGATCGAGGCGCAGGGCGGCGAGGGAAGAGTGGTTGAGGATCCGGGGCTGCTGCCAAAGGCCGGGCGCGAGATCCCCCTGAT
>DASYYO010000196.1:0-6845 GCA_035933805.1 Acidobacteriaceae bacterium
GGTCGGCGGGTATTCCGTCTTCCGGATCTCGGGACATGAACCGACCTGTGGCAGGGTTGTAGTACCTGGCGCGCAGGTAGTAGAGGCCGAGGTCGGAGTCGCTTTGTTCGGCGCGATAGAGATAGTTGTTTGATGTGGTGCCTGTGGAGTTGATTTTGTTTCCGAAGGCGTCATATTCGTAGGTGTCGGTCACGGCGCCGGCGGCGTTGGTCAACTGGCGCACGCTTCCCAGGCCGTCGTAGAGGTAGAAGCTCGGCGTCCACGCGCCGTTGATCACCTGGTTCTCGCCGATGCGCTGCAGCCCGTAGGTGTAGGTTCTTTGAACTGCGCCGGTCTCCTCCACCACCTGCGCGTAGCCGGTCGGGTTCAGGTCGTCGACCAGGTAGCGCGTCGTCACCCCGTTCACCGTCTTCGCCACCCGGTTGCCGTCTCCGTCGTAGAGAATCTGCACCGCTGCGCCGTTCATCGAGACCAGCCGGTTCTCCGAATCGTAGGCGAAGCTCTTGCCGCCGGCCGCCACCGCGTTTCCGTTCGGGTCGTAGCTCTCCGTCGCAAGCTGGTCGTCGGCGTTGAAGGCGAAGCTGCCGGAGGGAACGCCGGGCAGCGACGAGCTCCCGGAGAGGCGGTTGCCCACCGGGTCCAGCCCGTAGCTCGCGCTGCCGTTCTTGCCCGCAGGATCGGAGCCGATGGTCTCCCCGCTGCCGTAGCCGCGCCGCCGTCTCCTGAGTAACCGGCCGTGCCGTTCCCCGCCACGGTGGAAATCAAGCCTGTGGAGACCGATATCTTACGCACAACCGAGTTCGCCGTATCGGCGATATAGACGTTGCCGGCAGAGTCTACCGCAACGGCCGAAGGGTTATTCAACTCGGCATTGCTCGCGAGCCGGGAGTCTCCCGAATAGCCGGCGGTTCCGTTCCCGGCCAGCGTGGCAATTTTGCGATCTTGGGGAAGCACGATCTGGGCGTGTACAATCCCGCTCGCTGCGTCCGATAGGAGCAGGGTGAAAGACAACATCCACCGGATAACTAGCCTTCTCGTCGAGTTACTGCACAGCCAACCGTCGTATTTCACAATTTCCCCCAGCAATCGATATCTTCCCAGCATGCAGCTCCGAGGAAACTACAAACCTGTCTTGAAGCACACTTCAAATAGGGCCGCTCGGCGGTGAGCGGCTCTAGCCGCGATTTCTCACAGGCACGCTGTCAGTTGCAGTGGGGGAAAGTTGGAAAAAGGCTCAGAATGCCGTCTTTTCATGGCATGGCTGCGTTGCCAAAACGCAGTACCTGCCGTGCGGAGCCAGCATTTCTGATCACAGAGTGTAGCCAAGAAACCTTCTGGTTTGCACGTTATTTTTTCGCGTCGCGTGGAAACCGGGTCACCCCGGGCGGGTTTCCAAAGGCGGCGGGGCGAACTTCGTGTAAACCGTCTTACCAAAAGGAGGAGGGGGATCGCATAGGCGTCGACGGTCGAAAGTCTAAGCATGAGTCTGCGCGTCATTAAGACGCGCAGAGCCTTCCCCGGCGAAGAGGGCGCCTTAAGTATCTGGCGATGCGAAACCTGGATAGCTGAGCGACTCCCACGAC
This sequence comes from Acidobacteriaceae bacterium, assembly GCA_035933805.1. Lineage (GTDB taxonomy): Bacteria > Acidobacteriota > Terriglobia > Terriglobales > Acidobacteriaceae > PALSA-350. Next base: position 1,584 of record DASYYO010000196.1, read on the forward strand.
GCTGCCCGACTCAAGCTGTTCAAAATCGGTGCCCTGGGTGCGCATCGGCGTCCGCCGTAGCGTGCTCAAAATGAGATAGTGTCTGTGCTGGAAAGATATCGTTGCCCGCGCCTTTCATGCACTGCGCTGGCGAAGTTCACACCTAAACCAGGCAACTGCAGTTCCACATGGGCTTAACTCACCACCCTCGGGTAGAGCTATGCCGGGAACACCTGCCCCAGCGCATAGCGTCCCTGCGAGGTCCCACCGACCCGGCAAATAGGCTCCGGCGGAGTCAACGCTTGTAAGAGACGCGTCCTAGCCATGTCCTAGCCACCGTCCCCCGCGCCCTGATGGGGTGCCTTCCCCCATCTGTCTCTCACCAGCGCCAATCCCTCTTCCCGGGACTGAATCCTGCCTTCGAGCTGCGCATCCTCCGCCGCCGCCAGCATCTCTTTGAACACCGGGCCGGCCTGGTATCCTGCCTCGATCAGGTCGTTCCCCGTAACCAGCAGCTTCGGCCGCACCTGCTCCCGGGGCAGATTCTCGAAGCGTTCTCTGGCGAAGTCGTAGCATTCCAGCAAACCGAAGCTGGAGAGGCAATCCATGCGGTGAAGCGCGAGATGCTCCTCGAAGCGCGGCAGCCGGAAGAAGCGCTTGAGAGTCGACTCTTTCATTTTCTGAACATCGCCAAAGCGCATGTGATTTTCAATCAAGAGCAGAATTTGCCGACTTTCGTCATTGCCGAACCGCAGACGGCGAAGGATATCCTGCGCGATCCGAACGCCGACCTCGACGTGTCCGTCGAAGCGGATGCGATCGGCGGCCACGCGGAAGGTAGCCGGCTTGCCGATATCGTGCAGCAGCGCCCCCCAGGCCAGCTCCGACGAGACGCCCTCCGGCAGCTGCCTGAGCAGCAGCAAGGTGTGCGTCCACACGTCGCCCTCGGGGTGAAACTGCGGCGGCTGGTCCACCCCATGCATCCTCGTTACTTCGGGCAGCACCTCTTGCAGCAACCGTGTCTGATCTAAAAGCTCAAAGGCGCGGCTCGCCCGGCCTTCGATAAGCATCTTGGTCAACTCATCGCGCACGCGCTCATGGCTCACCTGCCCGATCGTGGGCGCCAGCTCCCGAATCGCCGCGCTCGTATTCTCAGCGAGCTCAAAGTCAAAGCGCGCCGCAAAGCGCACGGCTCGCAGCATGCGCAGCTTGTCTTCGGCAAAGCGCAGGCGCGGCTCGCCGATCGCACGCACCACGCCGGCTGCCAAATCCTGCATCCCGCCGACCAGGTCGAGCGTCGCCTCTTTGGCGCTTCCGGTCCGGGCCCATTGCTCGGGATCAAGCAACATGCCATTGATGGTGAAGTCGCGCCGCTGCACATCCTCTTCCGCGGTTGTGGCAAAGCGAACGGCGTCAGGCCTCCTGCCATCGCTATACGCGCTGTCGCTGCGGTAGGTGGCAACCTCGGTGACGATGGCCTGGTCCAGTCGCTTGCCGCCTTCGCCGGTTCCGGGGCTCGCCACCAGAACAACCCCGAACTGGGCCCCCACGGCAAAGGTCCTCTCAAAAAGCTGGAGAACCTGCTCCGGACGCGCGCCGGTCGCCACATCGAAATCTGCCGGGGTGCGATGGAGCAGCAGGTCGCGAACGCATCCCCCGACAAAGTATGCCTGGTGCCCGGCGGCGCGCAGCCTGGCTACGATTTCAGCCGCTGCCCTTGCCGCTTCTTCTTTTGCAACAGGAGTCTTCGCCATCTGGGTCGCAGCCAGGAGGAGATCACCGGCCGCTATCTACTACTATAGAAAAATGCATACCACTCCCGCGGATGCCGCGCCGGCGGAGCAGGACGGGACCGGTCCTCTTCCGGAGGGCGGACCCGCTGTTCACGACCGGAACCCGGCTGGCAGCGGTCTGATCCTGGGCATCGAGACCTCCTGCGACGAGACCGCCGCCGCGGTGGTAGAACGCGGCCGTCATGCGCTCTCGAACGTTGTTGCCTCGCAAGTGGCGACGCACGCGCCCTATGGAGGAGTGGTTCCGGAACTAGCCTCTCGCGAACACTTGCGCAACATCGTGCCGGTTGTGCGCGCTGCTCTCTCACAAGCCGGCGTCTCCTTCGCCGATCTGGACGCGATTGCCGTAACCGAAGGGCCCGGGCTCGCCGGAGCCCTGCTGGTGGGCATCGCGTACGCCAAATCGCTGGCTTTTGCCCTGGGCAAGCCGCTGATTGCGGTCAATCATCTGGAGGGCCACATCCACGCGGTCCTCCTGGAGCAGCGCGAGCTGGAGCAGAAACAACTGGCTGAGGAGTCACCTGCCGGCCTCCGGGATCGCTCGTTGGACCGCCCCGCCGCCAGGAGCTCGCCGGCACTGGCCCTGGTGGCCTCGGGCGGCCACACCCACCTCTACCTGGCCCGGCAGCATGACCAGGGGTTCACCTACAGGAATGTTGGCCGCACCGTGGACGACGCCGCCGGGGAGGCATTCGACAAAGTGGCCAAGCTGCTGGGTCTGGGCTATCCGGGCGGCCCGTGGATCGATGCCCTCGCGCCCCATGGCGATCCCTCCGCTGTTCCGTTCTCCTTTGCCCAGGTCAAGCAGAAGGCTCACCGGCCGGAGCAGCACGCTGACTCCGAAACCGGCACCCGGTTTTTATTTTCCTTCAGCGGAATCAAGACCGCAGTGCTCCGCTACGTGCAGGTCCATCAACTCTACCCCGCAATTCACCGCCGCCGCGAAGCGCTGGCGGCCATCGCCCGGCCTAAACCCTCGGATGCGCTCGCTCTCTGCGACGCGCAGACGCTCGGCCTCATCGCCTCCTTCCAGAGAGCCGTGGTCGACGACCTCAAGCAAAAGACGTTTCAGGCAGCCCAAACCCTGGGCGCCGAAACCATCCTCATCTCTGGCGGGGTGGCAGCCAATCGCGAGCTGCGAGTGCGCTTTACCGGCGAGGCCGTGATGCGGGGGCTTTCGGTAACCTTCCCTTCCCTCGCGCTCTCTACCGACAACGCCGCCATGATCGCAGCAGCCGCATGGCCCAAATGGCTCGCCGCGGAGTTCGCCCAGCCTGATTTGAGCGCGCAGCCCTCCCTGGCCCTATGATCCTGAAGATTCGAACTGCCGGAGAGCCGGTCCTCCGCCAACGCGCCCGGCCGCTTGCCCGGGAAGAGATCCAGTTTGCCCGGACCCAGGAGCTGATTGCCTCCATGCGGGAGACGATGCATGACGCACCGGGCGTCGGCCTGGCCGCGCCCCAGGTGGGCGTCTCGCTGCAGCTCGCGGTGATCGAAGACCGCGAGATCTATATGAAGGACATCTCCGCGGGCAAGCTCGCCGAACTGGAGCGCAAACCGGTGCCTTTCCACGTGATCATCAATCCGGTACTCAGCCTCGAATCGGAGGCCGATGCGGAGTTCTTTGAAGGATGTCTCAGTCTTCCGGGCTTTCTCGCCGTCGTGCCGCGAGCGCGCCGCGTGAGAGTGGAGTGTCTGGACCACGACGGGCAGCCGAGAACGATCCACGCTTCCGGCTGGTATGCCCGCATCCTGCAGCACGAGATCGACCACCTCCTGGGAACCGTCTATATCGATCGCATGCGAAGCTCAACCTTCAGCTCGCTGGAGAATTACAACCGCCATTGGAAAGACAAAACAATCGCCGAGTGCCGCGCCGCGCCCGGGAGCGCGCACACACCGGGACCGAAAAATAGAGGCGCAGCCCGCGGGGACAACGGTCCTGTTTGAGTGCCGCCGCTCCTGTTAGGATAAAAAGGCGCATAAACGATCAAAATGGCTACTATTGCGCCTCAAATCGACCGATTCAAGACGAGCTGCCGCACTGGAATGACCATCCGCCTCTTCAATACCCTCACCAACTCTGTTGAGGATCTCAGCCCGTCTGACGGCGCCACGCTGCGCATGTATGCCTGCGGGCCCACCGTCTACGATTACGGCCACATCGGCAACTTCCGGACCTTCCTCCATGTAGACGTGCTTCGCCGCTTTCTCAAGCATCAGGGCGTCGGCGTCCGGCATGTGATGAACATTACGGATGTCGACGACAAGATCATCCGCAATGCCGCCGCGGCCGGCCTGCCGATCGCCGAGTACACGGCGAAATACGAGAAGGCCTTTTTCGAGGATATGGATGCTCTGGGATGCGAGCGTCCGGAGATCGTCCCTCGCGCCACCGAGAACATCGCAGATATGGTCTCGCTCATCCAGCGTCTGGCAGCGCAGGATCTCGCCTATCGCGCCGAGGATGGCTCCTGGTATTTCCGCATCGCCGGCTTCCCCGACTACGGCAAGCTCTCCAAGAAGGATTTCTCCGGCATCGCCGATGGCGCACGGGTGGATCTTGATGAGTACGAGAAGGACTCGGCGCGTGACTTTGCTCTTTGGAAGGCGGCGAAACCCGGCGAGCAGTCCTGGGATGGACCGCTGGGCAAGGGAAGGCCGGGATGGCACGTGGAATGCTCTGCGATGGCGATGAAGTATCTGGGCGAGACCTTCGACCTGCACGCCGGGGGCGAAGACCTGATGTTTCCCCATCACGAGAACGAGATCGCCCAGTCGGAGTCGGCAACCCATAAAGTCTTCGCACGGCACTGGATGCACGTGCGTTTCCTCCTGGTGGACGGCCGCAAGATGTCCAAGTCGGAGGGGAATTTCTTTACCCTGCGCGACCTTCTGCTGAAGGGCTACAAAGCCTCCGCGATCCGTTTTCTGCTGATCTCGGTGCCATATCGCCATCCTCTGAACTTCACCACCGATGGCTTAATCGAATCTGCCAACGCGGTTGAACGATTGCGGACCTTCGCCCGCCGCATCAGCGCTGCCAACCTGCCCTCCGGCCACAACTCCGAACTCCAGGCACAGACCGAGAGGGCGCAGCAGGAGTTTTGCGCAGCACTCGCAGATGACTTGAACACGTCGGAGGCGCGCGCAGCGATCTTCGAGCTGGTCCGCGCCGGCAACGCCGCTGCTGATGCCGGTATGCTTTACAGCTCGAATGTTCCCGCGATCCAGACTGCACTGGAGCGCTTTGACCAGATCTTCGCTGTACTGGAAGATCGCGATGAGGAGATTACGCGCTGGGCTCTGGAATGGGCGAAGGCCGACGGGCACATGGATCGAACGGCGGCACACCTGATGGAGCGCTTCTCTCTGAGCGACGCCGCAATTGATGCGCTGGTGGCGGAACGGGAACAGGCGCGGCGCTCGCGCAACTTCTCCCGCGCCGACGCCATCCGCAAAGAGCTTGCGGAAAAGAGCATCGTTCTCG
>DASYYO010000202.1:0-10259 GCA_035933805.1 Acidobacteriaceae bacterium
GTCTGGTCGGTACGGCTTCCAGCATCTTTATCTCGAGCGATCAGCAATACGTCTTTGCCGCAATCCCCGCGCAGCACGTCGTCGAGGTAATCGACCGGGGTCTGGGCGCCAGCTATAACCTGAACCTGCCCAACGCGTATCGGATCTCGACCAATCCGGCTGGCTCGATCGCGCTCGCATTCGTTCAGAACAGCAACCAGGTATACAGCGTTCTCCGGTTGCAGGCCCTTCAGCCGGCTCCCTCGAATGCTGAAGACTGCGAGCCGCAGAACCTGCCGGTTTACTGTCTCGTGCCGGTCAACGGAACCTTTGATCGGCCTACCAAGGCGGTCTTCTCGCCCGATGGCACCACAGCCTATGTTCTCAACTGTGGTCCGGAGTGCGGCGGCAATCAGTCCAGCGTCAGCTACCTGCCCACAGCCGGGATTCTGATCCAGAGCGGCTCTCCAGTTCCGCCCGGCTCTCCCACCCAGGTCAGCGCAACCGTGCCGATTCCCGGCGGGATTACCGATGCCTTGCCACATGGGACGACCCTTTACCTGGCGGGACAGCAGTTGCAGAGTGATGGGCTTTTCGCCGGGATGTTGACTGTCCTCAATACGGCGAGCCAGTCGATTACGGGCACCTACCCGATCAGCGACGGGACACATAGCAGAATGCTGTTGGGCGATGACAATACTCTGTGGATAGGCTCCTCTCTATGTTCTGAGGGAGAACGCTTCCATCAGAACCAAGCCGGCGCCAACGTACAGTTCGGCTGTTTGACCATGTTTAATATCGCCACCAACTCAGTTACCAGGATCGAGTCCTATAAAGGGGATGCGACCGGCATTGCGGCCATCACCGGATTGAGCAAGGTATATACCACCGAGGGCGGGCAGATCTATATCTACGCCACGACCGACGGCTCCACGCTCGACAACTCGAACGTCACGGTTGTCGGGACCGCATCGGATGTAGCCTACATGGACGCGCCCACGGACGACGACAACACCGTCTACTAAGGGTTGTAGGCGGGATCCAATGTGAGGTTCAGCAGAAGCGGCAGCCCTTGCGGCACCGCTTCTTCTCTTGCCGGAAGAGTGACTGCAAGGCTTCCTGGAGCCTGATGCATGAACGACCTGTCCTCTGTCGATGTTCTCGCCGTCGCGGCGCACCGGGATGATGTGGAGCAGACCTGCGGGGGAACGCTCCTTCGCATGCAGTCGCTCGGACTGCGCACGGCAATTCTGGACCTGACCCAGGGCGAAGCCGGCACACGCGGCAGCTCCGCGGAACGGGCCGAGGAAGCGGAAGAAGCGGCGAAAATTCTCCGCGTGACGTGGCGGGGCGCGCTCGATATTCCTGATGGGCGCGTCGAGAACACATGGGACAACCGGATCGAGATTGTCCGCAGGCTGCGCCGCCTGCGGCCGCGGGTCGTGATCCTGCCGTATTGGCAAGGGCGCCATCCCGACCACTACAACAGCGCCACCCTCGGCTACGAGGCATGCTTCCTCTCCGGCCTGGCCAAGATTGAGACCGGCGCCCCTCCGTACCGGCCGTTCAAAATCATCTACGCCAGCCTGTATGCGGACGTTCGCCCGAGCTTTGTCGTCGACATCACGCCGTTCATCGAAGATCGCTTTCGCGCGCTGCTCGCCTACCGCTCGCAGTACGCCAATCAATCCTCCGGCAACGGTCTTTTTGTTCCGCAGGAGGAGATCCGGGAGCGAACTTTTGCAGTCGCCAAGCACTATGGATTGCTGGGAGGCGTCGGCTATGCGGAGCCATTTGTGCAAAAGGAAATCGGGCTGGTCGACGACCTTACGCTGATTCCCGTGCAGTCGATCTAAGAAGCATCGCCGGGAGGTGCGGGCGAAGAGCTCTGCCGGCGTCCCGCGATTGGTTTTTGCAGGCTGCCCGGCATCCGGAGAAACGAATGCAGCAGAGATGGAATAGCGATGCATACGCCCGAAACGGGCGCTTTGTCGCGCAACTTGCTGACCCGCTGGTAGAGAGCCTGAATCCTCAGCCGGGGGAAAAGATTCTCGATCTGGGCTGTGGGGATGGTTTTTTAACCCGGCGCATTGCGGAATCGGGAGCTCAGGTCGTCGGAGTCGACAGCTCTCCGGAGATGGTCGCCGCCGCCCGGGCGAGAGGGGTGGATGCGCGCCGGATGAACGGTGAGCGCCTTAGCTTCGAGCAGGAGTTCGATGCTGTCTTCTCCAACGCGGCGCTGCACTGGATGCGGAATCAGGATGCCGTGTTGAAAAATGTGTTGCAGGCGCTCAAGCCGGGGGGCCGCTTCGTCGCGGAATTCGGCGGCCATGGGAATATCGCGGCGATCCGGGTCGCCCTTCTGGCGGTCTTGATTCCGCGGGGGATTACGCCCAGCCGCATTGAAAGCAACTACTTTTTTACTGTCTCGGACTACCGCAGCCGGCTGGAGCGTGGAGGGTTCCAGGTCGTGCAGATCAGCCTGACGCCACGCCAAACTCCTCTGCCGTCGGGGATCGACGGCTGGCTGAATACCTTTCGCCATGATCTTTTGGAGGAATTGCCGGGCGGCGATCGCGCCGCCGCGATGGATGAGATCACTAATCTGCTCAAACCGGTGCTCTGCGACGAAGAAGGCAAGTGGACCGCCGACTATGTGCGCCTGCGCTTCGTTGCCCGGCGGAGTTGAGGGCCTGACGGCAGACGGATGGGCTGACGGGGCTGCGGATCAATCGCTGGGTGAGAACGGATTTGGCTAGCTTGCCTTGCTCCGCGCAGCAAGCATCTCCCTTAGCCTGTCGATCAGGCCGAGGGCTCCATCTCCTTTGGTCGCGGAGATATCAACCAGGCGCATTACGCTATCCGGGAGAGTGACATAGGCGGTGAGCATGAGGATGGGAATCTCGGGTTTGCGCTGGCGCATGATGGCGGCGACCTGACCACCGTCGAGCCCGGGCATGGCATAGTCGAGAATGACGGCGTCTACCCTTTGCGACTCAAAAATGGAGAGTCCGCCGGCGCCATCCTGCGCGGTAAGAACCAGGTAGCCCTCGCGTTCGAGGACCATCTTGCGGATCTCCAGCCCGAGTTCTTCATCGTCGATACACAGAATCGTAAGCACTGACACTGGCAGCGTCCTCAATGAATGGTCCGGACCGTGCACTCAGCTTACCCGTTCTGCTGCGATACGGGATGAAAACTAACGACCTGCTTACTTTACAACCCGGGACGCAGGAGAAAAGCCATTTTATGCGGTCAGGGATCAAAGCTAATCAAGATTCACAATCCTTTTGCATTCCTATCGCCTTCGTACGGTACGCTTAACGCAAACGCGGTGTGCTGCCCGGGAGAAAGCTCAGGGTGGTCTCCCAGGGCATCTCCAGCATGAGGACAACGAGTTGAGCCAAACCGTATTTGTTCTAGAAGACGACGCGGACATCTCCCGCCTGGTCCAGCACCACCTGGAGGCTGCCGGCTTCGATGTGCGTGTTTATGGAACTCCAGCCAACCTTGTTCAGGATGCCGAGCGGACTCCCCCGGCACTCTTCCTGCTCGATATCATGGTTCCCGGCGGGGATGGCCTGGAAGTCTGCCGGCGCCTGCGCAATCACCTGGCCCTGAGCGGCGTGCCGATCATCTTTCTGACCGCACGGGCGGCCGAGAACGATCGCGTTCTGGGTCTGGAGCTCGGAGCGGATGATTACATTACCAAGCCCTTTGCCACCCGGGAGCTGGTAGCGCGGGTCAAAGCGGTTCTGCGCCGTTTTGAGCGGCCGGCGGCCCCGTCGGTGGTCAGCTTCGAAGAAGTGGTGATCGACGCCAGCGCCATGCAGCTCAAGGTCCGGGGGGAGCTGACGACCACCACGGCAACGGAGTTCCGGCTCCTGGACTATCTGGCCAGGCATCCGGGCCGGGTGTTCAGCCGCGATCATCTGCTGGATGCAGTCTGGGGCGACGCCCGGTTTGTTACGCCCCGTTCCGTCGATGTTTATGTCCGCCGCATCCGTGAGAAAATCGAGGCAGACCCGGAGAGCCCGCGCTACCTGAAGACGGTGCGAGGGGCAGGCTACCGTTTCGAGGTTCCTCGCCTCGCCTGACGCCCTGGGAGCGCTCGCCCCGGTTTTCTTTGCGGGGCCATGCGGGAGTCGCTCCCTGATTGGATCGCGCCCGCTCTCCCATACGAAGGTCGTAAGCCTGGGGCAGAGAAGAAGCCTGATTCCTTCAGGCTCAAGCTCACGACTGCCCCACGCGTGAAGGATGCACGTGACCGGCAGGGTTTACAGCAAGCTTTTCTTCTCGTTCGTCTCAGTCCTTTTCGTTGGAATGGCGGTTTTGGCCGCGATGCGCGTGCTCACGCGCGACCTGGTTCTGGCTTCTCTTTTTTCCCTGATCCTGGCGACCTTGTTGGCCGCCTTTCTCGCCCATCGTGTGGCCCGCCGTCTTGGCCGGATTGTGGTCTTCGCCAACCGCATCGCCGCCGGCGATCTTTCGGCGCGTGTGGAGGAGGGCCACCTGGACGAACTCTCCGTGGTGGCGCATACGCTGGATGCAACCGCCGTCCGCCTGGAACAGAGCTTTGGCGCCCTGGAAAGAAACCGCCGCCAGCTTACCGCTCTGCTCGACAGCATGCAGGAGGCGGTGATCGCTATCAATCCGCAGGGCCAGGTGAGCTGGTGCAATGCCGTCATGCGGAGGATTATGCCGAGTCCGGTGCAGGAGGGCAGAGCGCTGGCGCATTCCATTCGCGATCCGGAGGTGCTCTCCTCCGTGGAAGTGGCTCTCCGCCGCAGAGAATTCTGCAGGGTGCGCGCCACTTCGATCGTCCCGGACAGAATCTTCGAAGTGAATGCCGCCCCGATGCCGGATGGGGGTGCGGTTGCCGTTCTGCACGATATTTCGGAAAAGGAGCGCTCCGAGAGGACGCGCCGCGATTTTGTTGCAAACGTCTCGCACGAGCTGCGTACGCCATTGACCTGCGTCATGGGCTATGTCGAAACGCTGCTCGACGACCAGGCCCTCAGCGACCAGAACCGGGAGTTCCTGCTCGTTATCTTGAAGAATGCAGCGCGGATGAACCGGCTGACGGAGGACCTGCTCGCGCTCGCCGGCGTGGAATCCGGTGATTACAAGCTGCAGCTTCAGCCCAGCTCGGCCGCGGAACTGGTGGAAGGTGCGGTAGCGTCCCTGAACGGGTTGGTGATCGATTCGGATCTGGTTCTGGAGCCGGGCGAAACGGTCGAAGACTACGTCTTAGCGGACCCTGACGCGATCGACCAGGTCTTCGGCAATCTGATTGAAAATGCGATCAAATACGGAAGATCCGGCGGCCGTATCGTGGTCGGGGCCCGCCGCGCGGAGGCGTTCGTCGAATTCTATGTCCAGGACTTCGGCCCCGGAATCGCTTACGAACACCTGGGCCGCATCTTCGAGCGCTTCTACCGGGTCGACAAGGCGCGGTCGCGCGAGTCCGGGGGGACAGGCCTGGGTCTGGCAATTGCGAAGCATATTGTCCTCGCGCACGGCGGAGATATCCGCTGCGAGAGCGAACTCGGCTCCGGGGCCGCCTTTCTCTTCCGCCTTCCGTTAACCCCCGCCCCGGCGGGAGCAACCGGAGAGAAGAAGACCAGGCCAAGTCGCGCAGTCCCTCGCCTAACCCATTGAAAATCTGTCATTTTTGCATGGGACAGGTGGTTTTCTCCGCTTTTTCATCGCTGCGTAAACCCCGGTTCACGAGCCTGACCGAAGATCCATTTCAATCCATAGACTTTGGCAGGTGAAGAGTGAGCAAGATCGTCCGGCTGATTGCAGCCGCTTTGGCATGCGCCACTGCGGCTGGGGCCCAGGCGCAAAAATTGAACGGAGCGGGAGCTACCTTCCCAAATCCTATCTATTCGAAGTGGTTTAGCGAGTACAGTGCATCTCATCCCGGAGTGCAGATCAACTATCAATCCATCGGAAGCGGTGGAGGAATTCGCCAGGTGACCGCCGGAACGGTGGACTTCGGGGCCAGCGACGGTCCGATGACAGATGAACAGCTGGCGGCCTCCAAGGTGAGGATCCAGCACATTCCCACCGTGCTCGGAGCGGTTGTGCCGGTCTACAATCTGCCGGGCGTCGGTCAGCTTCACTTCGCGCCCGATGTTCTGGCTGATATTTATCTGGGCAAAGTGAGCAACTGGAGCGATCCGCGGCTGGCGAAAGACAATCCCGGGGTCAAGTTTCCCAACCAGGAGATTGCCATAGTTCACCGCTCCGATGGGAGCGGGACCAGCTACATCTTCACCGATTACCTTTCCAAGATCAGCCCGGCCTGGGCCAATGGCCCGGGGAGGGGAACAGCGCCGAACTGGCCGAAGGGAATCGGTGCCAAAGGGAATGAGGGTGTTGCCGGATTCGTCCGCCAGCTCCCAGGTTCCATTGGATACGTTGAGCTGATCTATGCGTTGCAGAACAAGATCCCCTTTGGGGCGATTCGAAACCCCGCGGGGACGTGGGTAACCGCTTCGATCGAAGGCGTCACTGCGGCAGCCGCGAGCATCAGGCAGCTCCCTCCGGATTACCGCGTCTCCATCACGAACGCGCCGGGGAAAGATGCGTATCCCATTTCGAGCTTTACCTGGCTGTTGGTTCCGAATCCTGCAAAGGACCCGGCGAACGGGAAGGTTCTCGTCGATTTTCTCAGATGGATGCTGCAGCATGAGGACGAAGCGACCTCGCTCTGCTACGCTCCGCTGCCGGCCTCAGTTGCAAAGAGGGTGAGTGCGACGGTCGATACCCTCAAGTAGGCAGGCAGCACCTCGTCATGTGTTCATGTTCCTGAAGGAGCGGAAGTCCCGATCAGTGGCCGGTCAAGAACGCACTTTTGCTCTCGACTGGGCAGTCCGATGGGCGAACCGCTCCTTGGATGCCGCGTCGAACCGCTTCGGTTGGCAATGCGGGAGGACTGGTATACTTCCGCGGAAGCCGAAGCTTTTGAGCCGGCCATTTAACCTGGAATTCATTAAAAGCGCTTAACTTCGTAGTAGTGGAATCCAAAGTGCATATCCCGCTTCAGACGGGCCGTTCCGAGGTGTCCCTCGATGCCGCTTCTTCGCTAGAGAAGGCGCCACCTCAGTCTCCGGTCCGGGCGTTTCTGCTCAGCCGCGGCAGCTCCGCGTTCGCTGACCGGGCGTTCGGCGGGCTGATGCTGGTGTGCGCACTGGCCATCTTCGGCATTGTTGCGCTGATCCTCTTTGAGCTGATCTCGCGCTCCCGGCTGACCATCGAAAGATTCGGCCTGAAATTCTTCTTCGGCTCGGCGTGGGACCCGGTCAACGGCAATTTCGGCGCGCTGCCGTTTATCTATGGGACCGTCGTCTCCTCGATCGTGGCCCTGATTGTTGCGGTTCCCCTGGCGATCGGGCTGGCCGTTTTTCTCACCGAGATGTGCCCGCGCATGCTCCGCGGCCCGCTCGCGTTTCTAACGGAGTTGCTCGCGGCAATTCCCAGCGTTGTTTATGGGCTTTGGGCGGTGTTTGTCCTGGTGCCCCTGTTGCGCGAGTACGTCAACCCCTGGCTCATGAAGATCCTTGGCTGGACCGGGATCTTCACCGGTCCCAACTACGGCATCGGGATGCTGGCTGCCGGTCTGATCCTGTCCATCATGATCCTGCCGATCATTTCGTCCCTGACCCGGGAAGTGATGTCCGCCGTACCTCATTCACAGCGAGAGGCAGTGCTGGCCCTCGGCGCCACCCGTTGGGAGATGATTCGCATGGGGGTGCTGCGCAATGCGCGCATCGGGATCGTCGGGTCCGTCATCCTGGGTTTGGGGCGTGCGCTGGGCGAGACCATGGCGGTGACCATGGTCATCGGCAATCGTCCGGAGATCTCACATTCTCTGCTGGCGCCCGCTTACAGCATGGCGAGCGTCATTGCCAATGAGTTCACTGAGGCCTCGGACGAGCTCTATCTGAGCGCTCTTGTTGAAATCGGCCTGGCGCTCTTCGTCGTCACAATTGTCGTCAACGCGCTGGCCCGTGTTCTGGTATGGGCTGTCACGCGCGGGGCGCCGGCCAGGGGTGCGTAGGACAGCCATGGCATCGAGAACCGCAAATCTACCGCTGCAAGGGCGGAAGTACACCAGGGCCTGGCGTACCTTTGCCAATCACATGGCGACCGTTGTCGCGGTGGGAAGCACCATCCTGGTGGTGATGCCGCTGGTCGCAATCTTCATATATCTCATCTACAAAGGCGCAAGTTCGTTGAACTTCGCCTTCTTTACGCAAATACCCAAGCCGGTAGGCGAAGCCGGAGGCGGAATGGCCAACGCTATCGCCGGGTCGGCCGTGCTCCTGGCCATCGCCAGTCTCATCGGCGTTCCTGTCGGCATCGCGAGCGGCATCTACATTTCGGAGTTCGGCCGGGGAACCCGTATAGCGAATATGGTCCGGTTTACAGCGGATGTGCTCAATGGCGTACCGTCGATTGTTATGGGAATCGCCATTTATTCCCTGATCGTTCTCCCGCAGAAGCACTTCTCGGCTCTGGCTGGAGGCGTGGCGCTGGGCATCATGATGGTTCCCACCATCACCCGTACGACGGAAGAGATGCTGCTGATGGTTCCTTTGAGCGTTCGGGAAGCAGCTCTGGGTCTGGGAGTTCCCAACTGGCGCTCGGTGCTTTCCATTACCTTGCGCACCGCCTCCCCCGGGGTGATTACCGGCTGCATGCTTGCCTTTGCGCGGGTCGCCGGCGAGACGGCCCCGCTGCTCTTTACCGCTCTCGGCAATCAGTTCTGGAGTACGAACATCAACGAACCGATCGCTGCTCTTCCGCTGCAGATCTTCGTCTATGCCATCTCCCCCTATGATGAATGGCATCGCCTGGCCTGGGCTGGCGCCCTGGTGCTGATCGTGCTCATTGTGGTCTCCGTCGCGCTCGTCCGTTACGTCGCGGGACGGGGTGTTCTGAAAGGGGCGAGTTAGTGGGCGTAGGGATTGAAGTCAACAGCCTGAATGCGTGGTACGGCTCCAATCACATCCTTCAGGACATTAATCTCCACATTCCAGCAAATCATGCGACGGCGCTGATCGGGCCGTCCGGCTGCGGGAAGTCTACCTTTGTGCGTTGCCTGAATCGCATGCACGAGACGAATCCGGTCGGCCGTGTGACCGGCACCGTTCGTATGGGACAGATGGACATCTACAACGATGCCTCGCCGGTTGAAATCCGCCGCCGGGTCGGAATGGTTTTTCAGCGCCCCAACCCCTTTCCCACCATGTCGATTTACGACAACGTCGCCTCGGGACTCCGGCTGAACGGTTATCGCAATCGAAAGGTTCTCGATGATGTGGTGGAGCGATCCCTCCAGCAGTCGGCCCTCTGGGAGGAAGTGAAGGACGATCTCAAAAAGAAGTCGGGGGCCAGTCTCTCCGGGGGGCAGCAGCAGAGACTTTGCATCGCGCGGGCGCTCGCTGTGGATCCGGAGGTCATGCTGATGGATGAGCCGGCCTCGGCGCTTGATCCAGTGTCAACGGCGAAGATCGAAGACCTGATCTTTCAACTAAAATCGCAATACACCATCGTAATCGTGACGCACAACATGCAGCAGGCTGCGCGGGTGGCGGAGAATACCGGATTCTTTCTGAATGGCAAGCTGGTGGAGTTCGACTCCACGCACAAGATCTTCACGAATCCGAAAGACAAGCGCACGGAAGACTACATCACTGGCAGGTTTGGATGAGGATCCGGTTCCACCGCAAACTCGACGATCTGAAAGAGAAGCTTCTGGTCATGGCGGGAATGGCGGAGCAGGCCATTCAGCGCTCGGTGGAGGCTTATCGGGTGCGCGATCTCTCCATCTGCGACCTGGTGGATCGCAGTGAGCTGGCGATCAATAGCTTTGAGCGCGAGATCGATCAGATGGCGCTCGATCTGCTTGCGATGGAGCAGCCGATGGCCATCGACTTGCGATTCATTCTCGCGGTGATCAAGATCAACGCTGACCTGGAGCGCGTGGGCGATCAGGCTACCAATATCAGCGACCGCGTCCGGGCTCTTCAGAATCATCCGGTGGTCGAGCTCCCCGTCGACATTCCCCGCATGGCAGCGCTCGCCTCCGCCATGGTGCGCAAGGCGCTGCAGGGCTTTATCGAGGGCGATCCGGAGGTCGCCAACTCGGTGCTCACCATGGACGACAGCGTCGACAAGCTCAACGATGCTGCGTTCTTCTCCCTTTGCAATCTGATCAAGGCGCAGCCACAGTCTGCCCCCCAGGCGCTCAGTGCGCTGATGGTGGC
>DASYYO010000235.1:0-7889 GCA_035933805.1 Acidobacteriaceae bacterium
TGGCCACCGCTTTCGCAGTCCCAAGCCTCAACCATGCCACAAGGCATCGTCGATTTTTTCGGGTCTGGTTGCCTTCCAAGTTGCCTTGGCGGGCTGGTCACTCAGTCTACTTCAAGATTCGCCACAATCTCTTGAGGCGAACTCTTTTCGACCATCGATGCTCCCAATTTACAAACGATACTGTCGCTTGGATGTGATATCGATCACGTCTCTGCTTGGTTTCAAAGAATATGATTCGTGGCGGATTCCGCCATGGCCCCGCCTCTTGAACCGTTGCTGTGCAGAGCGAACCACACGCTGGATCCTTGGATTCTGATCGCACGATTCCCCTAGGAGCCGGCGTTGCTCCCTCGGCGCATTCACAAGGTGACGCATCTCACAGTCTTCGGCCGGATCTCCCGCGTAGCTTGATGGAAAGCGCCATCCGCGCAGTTTGTCCTGGAAGGAGAAAAGAGACATGTCAACATCACTTGCAGTAAAACCTAGCAACACCGGCAGAACCATGATCCAATTCCCGCAAGCCAGGGATATCTTCGATGACTTCGAGGCGCTCGGCAATGCGATCGCCCAGCGCGCCTTCGGATTCTTTCAGCAACGGGGCTACGCCGATGGCCGCGATCTGGACGACTGGTTCCGCGCCGAATCAGAGCTGTTGAAGCCGATGCCGATTGAGATCAGCGAGTCCGATGACAGCTACACAATTCGCGCTGAGGTTCCGGGATTCGATGTGAAGGATCTGAGCGTTCGAGCGGAGGGGAATTCCATCTATATCCACGGCAAGACCGAGCAAACCAAGGAAGAAAAGAAGGGAAAGGAAGTCAAGTACAGCGAAGTATCGGCAGCCGAGCTCTCCCGCCGCGTCGACCTGCCCAGTCCCATCAATCCGGACAAGATCTCGGCGCAGTTGGCAAAGGGCGTTCTTGAGCTCAACCTACCCAAAGCGGCACCTCCGAAAAAGATCGAAGTCAAAGCCGCGTAATCAAATCGCTGCAGCAAGCTCGAAAAATTGGCGACTCTGTCTCTGACTATGCCTTCGGTTTCGATCTTGCGGGCCGGATTCTGCCGGCCTGCAAGATCGTGGATGCAAGGCGCGGGCGTAATCGAGTTTGCAGTTCAACCGTTCGGATCGGGTTTCGGATCAAATAGCGCTTCTGCCCAGCTTCTTGAGCAGCGCGACCAGCGTCTCCCGTTCCTGCGCATTGAGCGACGCAAAGGCTGCTTCCATCCGGCGCGCATGCTCGGCGAACGCATTCTCAATCCACCTTTGCCCGCTCGCTGTCAGATGAACCATCCAGGCGCGGTGGTCCTCCGGGTCTTCTTTCCTGACCACTAACTCCTTACGTTGCAATCGGTTGATGGCGGCTGTCATGGAGCCGCTCGTCAGCAGGACTCGCTTGCCGATCTCGTTGACGGGTTGTGGGCCTTTGTGTAAAAGGACCTCCAGCACCGCGAAATCACTGGTGCATACGCCCCGCTTCTTGATATCCCGGTTGGCAATTCCCTGGATGGCGTGGGTCGCCTTCCACAGGACCAGCCAGGCGTGGACTCCCGGAATGAGTGCATTCGTCTTCACGCTGGCCCTCGCTTTCGCCATCTCATTTTGCAGCAAGAAGCTCGCTGGACCTTAAGTTTTTCAAAGGAGCCGTTCTTGGCTAGCCGGAAAGCCGGATGCTACCCTTCAAAGAAGACCATGCAGGATAAACCTGTCATCGCGCAGCCTTCCACTCCAGGCATTCTCACGGGTACGTCTCCCGAGACTGCGGAGCCTTTCGCACAGACCCCCCGCCCGGGTACCCGGTTCGTTCGCGCCTGCCTCCGCCAGCCGGTGGACCGGACGCCCGTTTGGTTCCTCCGTCAAGCAGGACGGTATATGCAGGAGTATCAGGTGGTCCGCCGTCACCACTCGCTGCTGGAGATATGCAAGAGCCCGGAACTGGCCGCAGAAGTCACGATCACTGCGGCGGAAAAGCTCGACGTGGACGCGGCCATCATCTTCGCCGATCTTCTTCTGCCGCTTGAAACCATGGGCCTGGATTTTGAGTTCCTCTCCGGAGAGGGTCCGGTAATTCACAACCCGGTGCGAACCTCCGCGCATGTGGATGCGCTGCGCACCGACCGCACCGCAGAACTGGGCTATGTCGGCGAAGCGATCCGCAAAGTTGCCGCACATTTTCAGGATCGCATTGGCGTCATCGGCTTCTGCGGCGCCCCCTTTACCCTGGCCAGCTACATGATCGAAGGGGGCGGCTCCCGCAACTACATCTTCACAAAATCGTTGATGTACCGCGAACCGGAGGTATGGAAGACCCTGCTCGAAAAGCTCGCTTCGGTGCTCATCGAGTTCGCTGCCCAGCAGGTCGAGGCCGGTGCGGACGTCGTTCAGATCTTCGACAGTTGGGCCGGAGCTCTCAGCCCGGTCGATTATCGCGAGTTTGTCCTCCCTGTAACCAGGAATCTGGTTCGCGAGGTCCAGGCTCTGGGCGTGCCCGTGATCTACTTCGGCGTGGACACCTCCGCCCTGCTGCCCGCGATGCGCGAGACCGGCGCCGATGTCATCGGCCTCGATTGGCGCATCAACCTGCAGGATGGCTGGCGCTCCTTGGGGCATGCCTGCGCCGTTCAGGGCAACCTGGATCCGATCACGCTTTTTGCCGGGGAAGAACTGCTTCAGCAGCGGGTCCGCGAGATTCTGGCCCAGGCAGCCGGGCGGCCGGGACACATCTTCAACCTGGGGCATGGAATTGTTCCCGGAACCCCAGTCGAGAACGTGCAAAGCGTCGTGCGGTTCGTGCGTGAATACGATCCTGGCTCCTCTACCCTCGCTTTCTCAAACGCCGGCCGGGGAAAGGGCGCCAATGGATGACCTGGCCGCCGCACGGACAGGAAAGCGCGCCGTCCTCCTGCTCGCACATGGAACTCCCGGCACGCTCGATCAGATTCCCGAATACCTGCTCAACGTCACCGGCGGCCGCCCGCTGCCTCAGGCCGCGGTAGAAGAGATCCGTCACCGTTACAGTCTCATCGGATCCAGCCCGCTGACAGAACTCACTTTGGAGCAGGGACGGCTGCTGCAGCATGTGCTCCATATCCCGGTCTTTGTCGGCATGCGCAATTGGGAGCCTTACATCGCAGACGCCGTCAGAAAGATGCGCAGCGAGGGCGTGACCTCGGCGGTGGCGATCTGCCTTGCGCCGCAAAACTCCCGCACCAGCGTCGGGCTATATCGCCGGGCCGTCTTCGCGGAAACCGGCAATGCAATGGAGATTGAGTTCGTCGACGGTTGGGCAGACCACCCCAAGCTCGCCGCGGGCTTTGCCGAGTTGCTCGAACCCGTCTGGAAGCTTGCCTGCCGCAAAACCGGCCGTCCCGCTCCCGTGCTTTTTACGGCGCACAGCGTTCCCTGCCGAACGATCCAGAGCGCGGAGGCTTCACAGACTGCCGGCCCCGCTCATTCAACTGCAGGAACGCGGCCGCCGCTCGGGCCAGATCCATACGCGGAGGAGGCCAAGCGTACCGCCAGCCGTGTCGCTGCTTTGCTCAGGCCGGCAGGGTTAAGCGAGAAGGACTGGTTCTTTGCCTTCCAGAGCCAGGGCATCTCCGGCGGCCCCTGGATCGGCCCCACCGTCGAAGACACGCTCACCGCCATTCGCCAACAGGGCCATGCCTCCGTCGTCATTCAGCCCATCGGTTTCCTTTGCGACCACGTGGAGATCCTTTACGACATCGATATTGGCTTCCGGGAGTTTGCCGCTGGAATCGGCCTTGAGATCAGCAGGCCCCCCTCTCTGAACTCCTCGCCTCTATTGATTGAGGCGCTTGCCGACCTTGCCCGGGCAGGCTTGGCGCGCCTGGATAAAGTCAGGCCGGAAGCCACGCTCCGCACGGTTCCATGAGTAGCTCTTCCAGGAACAGCTCTTCCAGCCACCTCTCCCGCCAGGGCAAGCCTGGGCGGCAGACGGACTCAAGAAAGATTGCGATTGTCGGCGGCGGAATCAGCGGCCTCTCGGCGGCTTACGAACTCGCACGCCGCGGCGCGGAATTCATCCTTTTTGAGGCCTCTGGAAGGCTCGGCGGCATCCTCGAAACCTTCCGCTTCGGCGACTTCGTCATTGAATGCGGTCCAGACTCCTGGGTGTCTGAAAAACCGTGGGCGCACGAGCTGGCGGTTGAGCTTGGCCTCGAAGATCAGATCCTCGGCTCGAACGACCAGTGGCGGCGCACCTATCTGGTGAGAGAAGGCAAGCTGCAACCCCTGCCCGATGGCATGCGCATGATGGTCCCTGTGAAATGGGCGCCGATCCTCGAGTCTCCGCTCTTCAGCTGGCAGGCGCGGCTTGGATATCTGCGGGAGCCGAAGCGTGCTGAGGAATTGAAGGCCGCCGCGGCTGGCAGGAACGATGAATCCGTAGCCGAATTCGTTCGCCGGCACTTCGGCCAGGAGGTCAGCGATACGATCGCGGGACCTCTTCTCTCCGGTGTCTTTGGCGGAGATGTGGAGAGACTGAGCGTGCGCGCTGTGATGCCCGCGTTCGTAAAAATGGAAGCAGAGCACGGCAGTCTGATCACTGCGCTGCAGAGCAGGGCCGAAGAATCGGCTGCGCGGAAACCCATCTTCTCCAGCCTCAGGACAGGCTTGGAAACTCTCGTCGATCGTCTCGCCGCGCACCTCCCGTCGCACTCTGTTCATCTTCATGAACCCGCGACGGCCATTCGCAGGGAAGAAGAACGCTGGTTCTTGAACACACAAAAGGGCGAGCAGCGCTTCGACTCGATCGTGCTGGCTACCCCTCCTCATGTGACCCAGGGACTCTTTCTATCCCTGCCCGGCGAGGGGCGGCGGATGGCCGGCCTGCTGCCCCAGCGAGCCTCCTCCGCCATCGTTGTCGCCTTGGCCTTTGATCCGGCTCAAAGCTCCCGCATGCGCATTCCGCGCGGCTTTGGGTTTCTGACTGTCTCTCCTCTCCTCAATCCCGCGCGCGAGAAAGGTCCATCCGGCCCCGGAGGGAAGCTGCAATTGCTGGCTTGCACCTTTGTCGATCAGAAATTCTCCCATCGCGCTCCTTCCGGCGGCATCCTGCTCAGAGCCTTCTTTGGCGGCGAATCCGCCGAGGCGCATCTCAACGAACCTGACGAAGCTCTCGTCTCCCTCGCGCACCGGGAGCTCACGCGTATCGTCGGGCCGTTGCCCGCATCGGACATCACGCTGGTTCGCCGCTGGCCGCTCTCGCTGCCTCAGTACGAGGTAGGGCATGTGGAGCGCATCGCGGAGCTCGAATCGCTTGCAGCCTCTCATCCAGGTCTGCATCTGGCCGGGAACGCCTATCACGGGGTGGGGCTCCCGGATCTCATCCGCGACGGCCGCGCTGCCGCCCGGGCGGCCATCGAGTCCTGCGATGCTCGAAGGCTATAGCGGCTTTCGAGCAAAGTGATAGAGGGAGAAGGCGAGCAGGCCGAACATCAGGACAGCAAGCCAGTCGTGATGCAGCGGATTCGTCGCCGGAAACAAGAGAATATCCTCTTTGCCCGCCGCCGATTCATAGAGCTTCAGCGCAACTCCCATCAATCCCACGATGCCGCCTGCCGCAATCAATCCGCTGGCATAAAGCGAGCCGGGACTGATCTCACTCTCCGCCGCAGCTTCGCCGTTGGCCTTCGCGGCCGCGCGGTCCACCATCCAACGCACAACTCCGCCAACGAAGATGGCGAGCGTGGTTGCAATCGACAAGTACGCTCCCACCGCAAAGGAGAGAGAGCGTATCCCCAGGAGCTCCACCGCAATCACCAGAAAGACTCCCAGCAGCACCAGACCCCAGGGAAGCTTCCGGCCAAGGATTCCATTGATCACCGTTGCCATCAAGCGCGCCTGCGGCGCCGCAGCTTTCTCACTGCCGATTCCCTGGATCCACTGAACTTCGATCCTGCCCGTCTGCGGGTTATAGAGGTACTTGCCGTCGGCCAGCTCATGCGAGTTCAGAGCGTTCAGCAATACATACCCGCCGCCAGGCCGCGTGTCCGTCGTTTTGTCAGCGTGAATCACGCGGATCTCCGCGTCGTGGAAGCGCTGCTCCTGGATCTCAACCCCATCATGCGCTCCTGAGAGATCCCAGGGACGCGAGACCTCCCGGAACTCGGCCAGCCCCCGATTCATCAGCTGCAGAGTGGCGCCGATAGCGAAGGTGGAGACGCATACGCCGATCATCAGCGCGATCTGCTGCTTTCGTGGCGTAGCTCCGATCAGGAAGCCGGTCTTCAGATCCTGCGAGGTATCTCCTGCATTCGCCGAGGCGATGCAAACCACCCCGCCGATCGTAATGGCCAAGGCGCCGAAGGCCGGCGCCGTCCATCCATTCACCAGAAAGATCGCCGCAGTCGCCATCAGGGTGGCGATCGTCATCCCTGAGATCGGGTTGGCCGAACTGCCAATCAATCCTACGATGCGCGATGAGACGGTCACGAAGAGAAAGCCGAAGACCACGATCAGAAGTGAAGCGGCGAGGTTCGCAAACCAGCTCACCTGTGCTCCGGGCACCGGCCTGAAGGTCAGAAAGAAGAACATCATCGCGATCAGCAGGACGGACCCGGAGATGACCACGCTCATCGGCAGGTCGTCGTCCGTCCGCAGCCTGCCGCTTTCCGTCCCGGCTCCGCGGCGAAGATTTCCCAGCGCCCCGCGCAGCGCACCCCAGATGGTCGGCAGCGTCTTGATCAGCGTAATGAGGCCGGAAGCTGCTACGGCGCCGGCTCCCATCGGCCGGATGTAGGCGGCCCACAGATCGCTCGGCGACATCTGCGCAATCGGCTTGGTCCCCGGATAGATCGCGTCTGGAAAATGCGAGCCGAAGAAGTAGATCGCGGGCATGATCACCAGCCAGGAGAAGACCCCTCCGGCAAAGATCACCCCTGCGACCCGCGGCCCGATAATGTACCCCACGCCCAGGTATTCAGGAGTCGCATCAGCCCGGATCGCCGCTCCCTTCAGCCACTGCGGCTGATAATCTGGCGTCCCTGGCCACGCTCCGAAGAGGTTCTCGTTCTGGAACAGGGTGTAGAGACCGCCGAGACCGAGCCCGAGAAAGACCCGTCCGGCAAACGATCCGCCACGCTCTCCTGCCAGCAACACATCCGCACAAGCCGTCCCCTCGGGATAGGTCAGTCTGCCGTGCTCCTCCACAATGAGCTGCCGCCGCAAAGGAATCATGAACAGCACACCCAGCCAGCCGCCGATCAAGGCCAGCAGAAATATTCGCCAATACTCCAGGCTGAAACCTAAGAAGACCAGGGCCGGCAGGGTGAAGATCACACCGGCGGCGATCGACTGCCCCGCATTCCCAGTCGTCTGCACGATATTGTTTTCGAGGATCGAAGCACGTCCCAGCACCCTCAAAATGCTGATCGACAGCACCGAGATCGGGATGGATGCGGCCACCGTCAGCCCCGCCCTGAGGCCCACGTACACCGTCACCGCCCCAAAGAGAAGCCCGAAGATGCATCCCAGCAGAATTGCCCTCAGCGTCAGCTCAGGCCGTGCTTCAGTACCGGGGATGTAGGGTCGAAAGCCAGGTTTTGTCTCTTGCAAGCGCACGCCTCCACGGCTCACCGGCTGGTCGCACCGTTGCCATCGTAAAAATGCTCTAGTCGTTTGTACGGGAGCGATTCGGCGGACGCAATGCTGAATCGAGGCACTTTCCCTGCGTGTTATAAACCTTCAAGGACGGTCCTCCATGGGTAAGTTCCTGCTTGGATTGATTGCCGCGGCCGTAGTCGCCGGACTGGCCGTGTTTTTCTATATCCGATTGGGGTTTGTCGATCCGCGCGCCGACATCCCCATGGGTGCGCTGGAGAGCAAGCTGGCTATGCCCGCCCTTGACGCCTCCGTCGAGCGCCATGCG